>NZ_CP022314.1:1505294-1595636 GCF_003352915.1 Arthrobacter sp. PM3
GGCCAGGAAGTCCCCGAGGGTGGGCTCCTGCCCGCCGGTGCCGGGCTGTGCCAGCAGGGCGCGGGCCCGGCGGTGGAAGCGGGTAACCTCCAGGAGCAGCCGCAAGTAGCGGCCGCGCAGGAGGGTGGACGGCCTGGGAATGATGCCGCTCGCATTCGGACGCGCGCCGGCGTATTCCAGCCCGCAGCCGTCGCAGCGGACGGACATGCTCATTTCCGAGTCCTGGGTTTGGATGCCGAGCTCACCGAAGAGCCGTAGAAGGGTCGGGTAGGTCCGCTCGTTGTGGACGATGAAGCCTGTGTCCACGGCCAGGGCAGGGCCGCCGGACTGCGGCACCTCGTGGGTGTGGGCGTGGCCGCCAAGCCGGGCGTCGGCTTCGAAAAGTGTCACCCGATCCTGCCGGTTGAGCACATACGCGGCCGTCAGCCCTGCCACCCCGCTGCCGATCACGGCCACCCGCCGCCCTGCCGGAATCCCTGCTGCTTGCGTCACTGCTCTGCTCCTGTTGTCTGGCCGGAATCGTCTTATGGGCGATTCGTCGCCGTGGGGCGGACGGATGAGTAGGAATCCCGGAACTTTGTCTTCGGATTCTTCCGCATGCGCACGTCCGCGCCGCGCAGACATTCCGGACGGTGACGCCCGGCCGGGCGGTGGGCAGGGTGGATGCACTTCTTCGGCTGTGAGGAGCGCTCAGCGCCTCGTCTCGTACCGGGTCATCACCACGCCGCCGGGAAACGTCTTCGTCTCCACCAGGTCCAGGTTCACCCAGCTGTCCACGGCAGTGAAGAACGGGGTGCCGCCGCCCACCAGGACCGGATGGGTGACCAGCACGTATTCGTCGATCAGCCCGGCCCGCATGGCCGCCCGGGCGAGCGTTGCGCCACCGATGCTCATCGGGCCGCCGTCCCCGTCCCGGTCCTTGAGCCGGGTGATCTCGGCAATCGCGTCGCCACTGACCAGGCGGGCATTCCAGTCGACCTTGTCGATCGTCGAGGAGAACACCACCTTCGGCGTGTCCCGCCAATTGTGCGCGAAGTCAATCTCGGCTGGGGTGGCGTTGGGCTGCTGGTCGCCGGTGGGCCAGTAGGAGCTCATGGTCTCCCACAGCTTGCGCCCGTACAGCGAGAGGCCGATCGCCCGCTCCTGGTCGAGCCACCACTGGAAGAGTTCCTCGCTCGGCGCGCTCCAGCCGATGTCGTCACCGGCCGCGGCGATGTAGTTATCGAGGGTCAGGTTCATACCGTAGATCAGCTTCCGCATGGCGCCAGCCTTTCGTGAGTCGGTCCAGGGGTTATAGCCCAGCACGCCGCGGGAATCTCCGCAATGCCCCAGGGAGCCGCTGAGGGCTTCGAGCCCTAAAGCCGCTACGGGCAGGGGCACAGCGTTCCGGCCGGGCCGGATATGCCACAATGAAGCGGGATTTCCGGTCCCGCCACCGTGGACAGCTACCAGGCGAAGGGCAGCCCTTGATCAACCCCGTCCATCTGCGGACCCTCGTGGAAGTGATCCGGCTCGGATCGTTTGCGGCCGCCGCGGCACGGCTCGGCTACACAGCCTCGGCCGTGTCCCAGCAAATGTCCGCCCTGGAACGGGACACCGGCGTGACCTTGTTCCAGCGGGCGGCGCGGAGCATCCAGCCGACGGAAGCCGCCGTCGTCATGACGCGGCACGCGGCTAAGGTGCTCACTGATATCGAGGCGCTCATGGCCGCCGCGTCCCGGGCGCAGGAGAGCACCAGCCAGGAGCTGCGGCTGGGCATCTTCCCCAGCCTGGCCACGTATGTGCTGCCGCCGATCCTGCGGAATCCGGCGTGGAAGAAGCTCGGGATCGACCTGCGCGTCTCGGTCGCCGAACCCGCCCAGACCATCCAGGGACTGCGGACCGGAGGCGAACTCGACGTCGCCCTGGTGTACCAGGTGGGGCAGTCCGGCCTGGCGTGGCCGCACACCATCAACCGGCAGTGGATCGGCGACGACGACTTCCGGGTGGTGCTGCCGGCCGCGTGGGGCATGGGCACGGATTCGAAGGTGGCCGCGCACCACCTCTCCGACATGCCGTGGATCATGCACCACCCGGGCACGTCGGATGCCACGGTGATCGAGCGGCTCTTTGCCAGCTGCAACCTGCACCCGCGCGTGGTGGCCTACAGCGATGATTTCCACGCGAGCGTGGAGATGGCGGCCGCGGGGCTTGGTGCGGCGCTCGTCCCCGAGCTCGCCCTGCTGCACCGTCCCGCCGGCGTCGTGGTCCTCGATGTTCCGGAGATCCGGCTGGCCCGCAACATCTTCGCGCTGCTGATCAATGAGAAGCAGACCGCCCAGGTCCAGTTGTTTGTGGAGCTTCTGGCCGAGACGATGCACAAGATCGGCACCGCGCGCACGGACTGAGCGGGCCGCAGGGGGTTCCCATCGGCAGCCCGATCGATGAGGATGAGTCCATGAGCCGAACCTATTCAGCGTCCCGTCCCGTGGCCTCCGACAACCCCGAGGAGGTGGCCGCCGCCGTCCGCGCGGCCACAGAGGAGCTCCGCGAAACCCTCCGCGGGCACGGCATCGAGGCAAGCTTTGAGGACATTGCCCTCCTCGGACACACTGAATCCTGGGACGACGAAGGCCAGCGCTGGGTCAACGTCGACTGGGACAGCGAGCCCGCCGGGTAGCTGTGCTTTGCTAGCACGGCGACGCCTCAGCGGGTCCCGGACCGCTTCCGTGGCTGCCGCCGGACCGGCGCCACCAGCGCGTTGATGATCCCCTGTTTGGTCCGGGTATACGGCGGGTAGATCACCTCCAGGGTGTCCGGCCACAGCGGTTTGTCCAGCGTGGGACGTTCATGCGAGAACGTCCGCAGGGAGTGTTCGCCATGGTATGCGCCCATCCCGCTGCCGCCCACACCGCCGAACGGCAGGCCGGGAACCATCAGGTGCGCGGCGGGAATGTCGAAGCACAGCGCCCCGGATGCGGTCCGTTCGGCGAAGGCCCGGCGGGTGGGCGCGTCCTTGCTGAAGACGTACAGGGCCAGCGGTTTGGCGCGGGCGTTGATCCGTTCGATGGCGTCCTCGACCCCGTGCACCGGGACCAGGGGCAGCAGCGGCCCGAAGATTTCCTCCTCCATGACCGCGTCCCCCGGCTTCGGCCGGAGCAGGGTGGGCGCGAAGTAGCGGCTCGCGGCGTCGCGTTCTCCCCCGTACACCACTGTGCTAGCGTCGGCCAGCGCCGCGAGCCGGGCAAAGTGGCGGTCATCGACAATCCGGCCGTAGGACGTGCTCGTGGCCGGATCGGGGCCGAAGAGGGCCCTTGTGGCTGTGACGAGTTCGCGCTGCAGCGGTTCCAGCACGTCCCCGGCTGCAAGGACATAATCGGGCGCCACACAGGTCTGGCCGGCATTCATGAACCGGCCCCAGGCGATCCGTTTGGCCGCTGCGGCGAGGTCCGTGGACGCGTCCACGTAGGCCGGGGACTTGCCGCCAAGCTCCAGCGTGATGGGGGTCAGGTGCTCCGCCGCTGCGCGCATCACCACCTTGGCGGCGGCCTCCCCGCCGGTGAAGAAGATGTGGTCAAAGCGTTCGGCCAGCAGCGCGGCGGTCTCAGGGATGCCGCCCTCGACCACTTCCGCGGCGCCGGCCAGGTACTCGGGAACCCAGCGGGCCAGGGCCGCCGAAGTGGCCGGGGCGTGTTCGCTTGGTTTAAGCACCGCGGTGTTCCCGGCGGCCAGGGCCCCGGCCAGCGGGCTGAGCATCAGCTGCAGCGGGTAGTTCCAGGGGCTGATCACCAGGACGACGCCCAGGGGCGTGTATTCGGTCCAGGCGCGCGCCGGTTGCACGGCGAGCGGCACCGGCACGGGCCGCGGCCGCAGCCACGACGCCAGATGCCGTTCCAGGTGCGCCACTTCGGCGGTGACGAACCCGATCTCCGTCATTTGGGCCTCGGTGTTGTGCTTGCCCAGGTCCCGCCCGAGGGCGTCGGCAAAGTCCGCGCGCCGCTCCACCAGCATGCGCCGGAGGCTGCGCAGCTGCGCCAGCCGCCATGCCTGCGGTCGGGTGGTTCCGGCGTCGAACACGGCCCGCGCGCGGGCGACGGAGGAGGTGACTGTCTGCATCCGAACAATCTACCGTCCAGTAGCCGGTCTTCCGGTGTGTCCCGGATAAAACCATGCCAACGCTGGAATGGTCCGGTTTTCAGGACTATGTTGAAGATATGAACAAGGTAGCGAGCAAGCACTTCGGCGAGGTCGAGCTCAACCACGGAAGGGATCATAATCTGACCGCCACGCATGAACTGGCGGGCCAGACCGTGGAGCTTGACCTTAATGTCAACGCGCATGACCATTTCGACGAGGCTGCCATGCACAAAGTTGACTACCGCTTGCGCTTCCTGCCCGAACTCGTGGACCAGGTCCGCGAAATGATCGCCGAGGAACTGTCCCAGGAGGGCACGAGCCCGCAGGAATACCGGCACTTCCACTGCAACGCGATCAAGGACGAGCACCTCCGGAAGGTCTTCGGCGTCGAGGACAAGAGCCAGCTCACCGACGAAGTCTTCCTCAAAGCCCTCAAACTCGGCCACGTGGGCATCTATCCGGGCCAGCCGGAACGCTACTTCGTCCTGGACTTCACCCTGGGGCAGCACTTCACCGACGAGGTCCTGGTGGCCTCGGCCGACGAGGACGGCGTCGTGGACGACGAGATCCTCTGGGAGTCCTGACCCGCTGTTCTGACGCCCGCTGTCCGAGACACTGCAGAACGCACGACGCCGGCAGGCCACCCTGTGAGGGTGACCGGCCGGCGTCGTTAATCCAGCTGCGGCTGCCTGCTACTTGGCTGCCTCCAGCAGGTCGGCGCGGACCGTCCTGGTGGCCGTGACCAGGTTGCGCAGGGACTCTTCGGTCTCGGCGTAGCCGCGGGTCTTCAGGCCGCAGTCCGGGTTGACCCAGAGCTGGCGGGACGGGACGTGCTTGACGGCGGTGCTGAGCAGCTCGGTGACTTCCTGCTCGCCCGGGACGCGCGGCGAGTGGATGTCGTAGACGCCCGGACCGACACCGCGGCCGAAGCCGTGGGCCTCGAGGTCGTGCACGACCTCCATGCGGGAGCGGGCGGCCTCGATCGAGGTGACGTCGGCGTCCAGGCCGTCGATCGCGTCGATGATGGCGCCGAACTCGGAGTAGCACAGGTGCGTGTGGATCTGGGTGGCGTCCGCGGCACCGGCCGTTGCGAGGCGGAAGGACTTCACGGACCAGTCCAGGTAGGCGGCCTGGTCGGCCTTGCGCAGCGGGAGGAGCTCGCGCAGGGCGGGCTCGTCGACCTGGATGACCTTGATGCCGGCGGCTTCGAGGTCGGCGATCTCGTCGCGCAGGGCCAAGCCGACCTGGTTGGCGGTCTCGCCGAGCGGCTGGTCGTCACGGACGAAGGACCAGGCCAGGATGGTGACCGGGCCGGTGAGCATGCCCTTCATCGGCTTGCTGGTCAGGGACTGGGCGTATTCTGCCCAGGCCACCGTGATGGGGGCGCTGCGGGTGACATCGCCCCACAGGATGGACGGCCGGGTGCAGCGCGAGCCGTACGACTGGACCCAGCCGTGCACCGTGACGTCGAAGCCTTCGAGGTTCTCGGCGAAGTACTGGACCATGTCGTTGCGCTCGGGCTCGCCGTGGACCAGGACGTCGAAGCCGAGGTTTTCCTGCAGGTCCACGACACGCTTGATCTCGTCCTTCATGAGCTGCTCGTACTGCTCGTTGGTGAGATCGCCCCTGTTGTTGCGGGCACGGGCCGAACGGATTTCCGATGTCTGCGGGAAGGAGCCGATGGTGGTGGTGGGCAGCGGCGGCAGGTGCAGCGCATCTTCCTGGGCTGCTTCGCGGACCGCGTAGGCGGAACGGTTGAAGTCGGCGTCGGTCAGGGCCGCGGTGCGGGCCCGGACGTCGGCTCGACGGACGCCCTCGGCCTCGGCGCGGGAGGCGATGACCCGGGTGGCCTCGTCGATGGCCGGCTGGACATCCCTTGCCTGAACCCCGGCGGCATCGGTCAGCAGGCCGGCCAGGGTGACGACTTCGACGGCCTTCTGGTCGGCGAAGGCCAGCCAACTGCGCAGCTGCTCGGACAGCTGGACTTCCTCGTCGACGTCGTGCGGGACGTGCTGCGTGGAGGTGGAGGTGCTGATGGCCAGCTTGGCGACGGACGCCTGCAGGTCCGCGATCTTCCGCGCGGAAGCTGCGAGGTCGTTGCGCCAGATGTTGTGGCCGTCCACGACGCCGGCGACGAGGGTCTTGTTGCCCAGCGCGGCCAGGGCGGCGGCGGAGGGGACCTCGCCCTTGAACACGTCCAGGTGCAGGGCGTCGATGCCGGTCGCGGCGAGGGTGCCGAGCTGGCCGTCGAGCGCTCCGTAGGGGGTGGAGACGAACAGCTGCGGGCGCCGGGCTGCGGCGGAGAGGACCTCGTAGGAGCGGGCGACGGCGGCCTGGATTTCCCCGGCCGGGGTGTCCTGGTCCACCACGAGGGCGGGCTCGTCGAGCTGGACCCAGCCGGCCCCGGCGGCGGCGAGCTGCTCCAGCAGGGCGGTGTAGACCGGGAGGACGTCCTCGAGGCGGGACAGCGGGCTGAAGCCGGCCGGGGCGTCGTCGGAAGCCTTGCTCAGCAGCAGGAACGTGACCGGGCCGACGATGTACGGGCGGGTCTGGACACCGTTGGCGAGGGCGTAGGCAAATTCCTCGACGATCCGGGTGGAGGTCAGCGAGAAGTTGGTTTCCGGGCCGATTTCCGGCACGAGGTAATGGTAGTTGGTGTCGAACCACTTGGTCATTTCCAGCGGCTGCTGGTCCTTGGTGCCGCGGGCCAGGGTGAAGTAGCCGTCGATGTCCAGCCGGCCCTCGGCGTTGAGGAGGTTGCCGAAGCGGGCCGGCACGGCGCCGAGGTGGGCCGCGGCGTCGAGGACCTGGTCGTAGTAGGAGAAGGTGCCGGGAACGGCGGCGGCTTCGGTGAGGCCGAGTTCCTGGAGGCGCTTGGCGGTGCCGAGCTGGATTTCCTTGGCGGCGGCGTCCAGGGCTGCGGCGTCGATCTTGCCGGCCCAGTAGGCTTCGACGGCCTTCTTGAGTTCGCGGCGGCGGCCGATGCGCGGGTAGCCCAGGATCGAGGCGGACGGGAAGGGGGTGAGGTTTTCAGGCATGGCAAAGTCCTTGGAGTTGGCGGTGGAGAAGAAGAAGAAGAAGAAGAAGAAGTTGGGTGGGTCAGCTGGCGAGCTGGCCGGCCGTTGCCGCGCTGGGGGCCGGGCGCCGCTGGGCGCCGTGCCGGTGCGGCCGGGGCAGTGCGAGTTTGTCCAGCACGTCCAGGGCGGCGGCGTGTTCATTGAAGGTGTAGAGGTGGATGCCGGGGGCGCCGGCATCCAGGGCGGCGTTGGCCAGGTCCACGGTGGCGCGGACGCCGATCCGGGTCCGCTCGGCGTCGGTATCGGCGGCCGCGAGGCGGTCGATGAGTTCCGGTGCCGGTTCCACGCCGGTCAGTTCGCCGAGCCGGGCGAGCCGGCGCAGGCTGATCAGCGGCATGACACCCGGGATGATCGGGATGGTCACCCCGGCCCGGCGTGCCCGGGTCAGGAGGTCCGCGTACTGCTCGGCGTGGAAGAAGACCTGGGTGATGGCGAAGTCGGCGCCGGAGCGCTGCTTAGCCAGCAGGACCTCGATGTCGTGCGCCTCACTGGGCGATTCCGGGTGCCGGGCCGGGTAGGCGGCGACGCCGACGGCGACCTTCCCGGCGCACAGCAGTGCAGACCGGCGCTGCTCCACCCGGCGGATGAGCTCGATCAGGTCCTGGGCGTACCGCAGGGATCCCGGCGGCGGGGTGGCGCCGTCCTTGGGCTGGTCGCCGCGCAGGGCGAGGATGCCGCGGACGCCGACGTCGAGCAGTTCGCCGATGATTTCCGCCAGTTCCTGCGGGGAATTCCCCACGCAGGTCAGGTGGGCCAGCGGCCGCAGCGTTGTCTCCTGGACCAGCCGGTTGATGAGCTCGACGGCGGTGCCGCGGTTGGAACCGCTGGCGCCGTAGGTGACGGACACATAGTCCGGGTCCGTGGCTTCGAGTTCGCCGATGGTGGTCCAGAGGGACTCGGCGGCGGCGGCTGAGCGCGGCGGGAACAGTTCATAGGACAGCGCGACGGGGGCCGCGCCGGCCAGGTTGGGATGGGTGTCGATAAGGCTTGGTGGTGACATTTGCGTCCTTGGCTGTGAACACTGCCGGCCGTGCCCGGGTAACGGGACCTGCCGGAAATGATGTGAGTTTGGGGAACACGGAGGGAACTCCAGCAGGACGCAGTCGCGACTGTTACGCCTGATACGAAGTTGTCCGTGAGCAAATGTCAGGCCCACATGGGGGCACCCACACCCTCCTGGGCCGGCGGTGGAATTCTTCCAAGGCCGGCTTTCTGCGGAGGATCGCTGACACGTTACTGAGGTAACTTGTATAGAACTCTAGAGGCCCGGCGCGGGGGCCTTCAAGTCGGCTCCGAATTAAGACGCACCTTTACGGCTGTTTTTATTTACCGGCAGAATAATGTTCGCCGGTAGGGCCGTTTCCGTTGGCGCGCGGCGCGGGCCCGCGGCCCTCCCCATCCGTCCGGCGCAGGACTATCCTTTTGCCATGATTCAGCTTCCAGCCAGTTACCAGGAGTATCTCGCCGGCAAGAGCGAGAGTTTCATCAACACCGTCCGGCCCGTACTTATGCAGTCGGCTGCGGACAAGGAGCACGGGGTGCGGGTCTCCTACAACCGGGGCCCCACCGGCCATCAGGCCCATCTGGATGAGACTATTCCGTTCGGGACGGTCATCGAAGACATTGACTGACGGTTGGCCGGCCCGGCTGTGACACCGGCCCGGCCATGGCGTCAGCCTTCCAGGAGCAGCCGCTGCGAGCGCGGAGCCAGGGTGTGCTCCAGGACCAGGCATGCCGCCCCGACGGCCCCGACGTCGTCCCCGACGCCTGTGCCCACGACCTCAACGCCGTGGATTGCCCGGGCGGCGCTGTTCGCGTCGATCAGCGCCGGGATCCGGTCAAGGTAGGCTGCCGACAGGCACGTCCAGAACGGGCCGCCGAAGACCACGCGGTCCACGTCCAGGGCGTTGGTGACGACGGAGACGGCCCGGGCCACGAGGACGGCGGAGCGGCCAATGATTTCCATGGCCTGGGCGTTGCCGCCGTAGGCGAGCTCGCACAATTGCGCGAAGCGCTCCTGGACCGCCGGCGCGCTCAGCTCCCGGCCCGGACCGTCCAGCACCCCGGCCGCCTCGGCCTGCGCCACGAGGACCTGCGGTATCGCGGAGACCTTCACGCAGCCGCGCTGCCCGCAGTCGCAGAGAGCCCCGTCCGGGTCCACGATGATATGCCCGATTTCCCCCGCGTTGCCCGAGGTTCCGCGGATGACCTCGTCATTGAGGACAATGCCACAGCCGATCCCGGTTCCCATGTACATGAAGACAAAACTGCCCTCGCCGCTCGGGCCGCCGGCCCAGGTTTCGGCCACGGCAGCACTGGTCACGTCCTTGTCCATCAGGGTGGACAGGCCGGTGGCGTCAGCCAGGGCGTCCCGCAGCCCCACGTGGTCCCAGCCCGGCAGCAGGGGCGGATCCACCACCGCGCCCTCGGTGAGGTCGATGGGACCCGGTGAGGCCACCCCGAGACCGGCGATCCGTGCCGGGTCCACGCCGGAGTCGGCGATGAGGTTCCTGATCTCGGCAGCGATGGTGTCGATGACGGCCCGCGGGTCGGTGCCGGGCGGCGTGGCGATGCTCGAGTGCCGGACCACGGCACCCAGCAGGTCCAGCACGACAAAGGTCACCACTGCCGGGTCCAGGTGGACGCCCACCGCGTACATCCCGCCGGGGTTGAGCCGGAGCATGGTCCGCGGCTTGCCCGGGCCGGTCCCTTCCTTGCCGGCTTCAACGATCAGGTGCTGGTCCAGCAGGCGCCGGGAAATGTTGGAGATGGTCTGCGGCGAGAGCCCGACGATCTGCGCGAGTTCGACCCGGCTCAGGCCGGCCGGAGCCCGCCTGATGGCGTCAAGGATGACCGTGAGGTTGAAATCGCCCATCTTCGGGAGGTTGGTCCCCCGCCTCGGCGAGGGTTGCCGGATCTCGGTCACAGATACCTCAAAACGTCATTGGCCCAATACAGCAGTTGTCAGAATCGTACGTTACGTGCAGGCGCGCGCCCACACATCCGCTTTTCGGATTAAATGTTTCAGCCGTGCCGTTTCACCCCGGCGGACGCCGGGTACTCGCCGTCACCGTGAACTTCGGGTTCCTGCCGGCCTCGCGTGTCGGACCGATCAGGCGTTCGAGTGCCGGCCGGTAGTGCAGGTGGCTGTTGTACACGGTCCACAGCTCCCCGCCGGGAGCGAGCACCCTGCCGGCGGCTTCGATCAGTTTGATCCCCGCGCCGGCGTGGACGGCGGACTCCAGGTGGAAGGGCGGGTTGAGCAGGATCAGGTCCGCGCTGGCATCCGGCAGGGTGCTCATGGCGTCGTCCTGGAGGACCTCGATCCGGCCGTCCAGGCCGTTGGCCCGCGCCGTGGCGAGGGCTGAGTCGACGGCGGCCGCGGACCGGTCCGTGGCTGTGACGCGGGTGCCGGGGTTGGCGCGGGCGTACATGGCGGCGAGGATCCCTGTGCCGCAGCCGAGGTCGACGGCGTGGGCCGCGTGCGGCATCCGGGGCAGGAACTCCAGCAGGTACCTGGTCCCGATGTCCAGCCCGGTGCCGGCGAAGACGGCGCCGCGGGCACAGACCGCCAGCCCCAGTTCGCTGTTCATGCCGGTGACCGGGAAGGGTGGCGCGGCCGGAACGGCCTTGGGGCTCCTGGCCAGCAGAATCCGTGATTTCTGCCGCGCCAGCTGGGGCTGGACGACGTCGAAATAGCGCCCCAGCACCGTGTTCATTCCCAGGCTCATATGTTTGACGCGGCCGCCGGCCAGCAGCACGACGCCGGGTGCCGCGTGGCGGGCGACGGCGTCGGCGATTTCTTCCAGTTCCGCAAGGGAACGCGGCAATTGCAGCAGGACGACGGCGGCGCCCTCCAGCAGCGCGGCGCCCAGCGGGAGCTGCTCAAAACCGCCTTGGATTTCCAGCGCCCCGGCGTTGGCCCGCAGCGCCCGTGCTCCGGTGATCAGGTCCTGGTGGACCCGGACGCCGTGCGTCCCCGCGAAGGAGCCCAGCGCCAGTGCCCCGAGTGTCAGGGCGCCGTACCGGTCCCCCACCACCGCGAGCCGCGCTCCCGGCGGCAGCTGGCCGGCGTTATGCATTTCAAGGGCCGTGTCCAACAGGAGCCGGTCCGTGGCGTCCCACGCCTGCAGGTTGGCGGCCTCGACGTCCGGGAACCGCCGCAGCCGGGCAAAGAGGGAATCGATCTGGGTGTCCGCCACGTGCGTTTTCTGCCGCCGTTCTTCTCGGGCTTGGGTCATGGGTTCAGGTGTTGTGTCCGGTGTCCGGCCCCGGAGTGCTGCACTGCAACGTTCCACGTTATCCCGAAGCGGCCAGCAGGGTGGCAATTCCCGCGACGGCGGCCCGGCCGGCCCGGTTGGCGCCGATGGTGGAGGAGGACGGCCCGTAGCCGACCAGGTGGACCCTCGGTTCGGCTGCCACCTGGGTGTTGTTCATTGCGATCCCGCCGCCCGGTCCGCGCAGGTGCAGCGGGGCGAGGTGTTCGAGTTCGGCCCGGAAACCGGTGGCCCAAAGGATCACGTCCGCAGCCAGGAAGCCGCCGTCGTCCAACCGGACGCCGTCCGGCCCGATGGCGGTGAACATGGGATGCCTGTCCAGGACGCCGCGTTCTGCGGCCGCGCGCAGGGCCGGCGTCCGGATCAGGCCGGTCGCGGAGACGACGCTTTGCGGCGGCAGGCCCTGGCGCACCCGTTCCTCCACCAGGGCGACGGCGTCGTGACCGGCCTGCCGGTCAAAGGGCGCCTCACGCCAGACCGGTTCCCGGCGGGTGAACCACGTGGTGCCGGTGACCCGGGAGATCTCATCAAGCAGCCCGACGGCGGAGATGCCCCCGCCGACCACGATCACGTGCTGCCCGCGAAACTCGTCCGCGGAGACGTAGTCCGCGACGTGCAGTTGCCGGCCGCGGAAGCTGGCCTGGCCCGGGTAAATGGGCCAGAACGGCCGGGTCCAGGTGCCGGTGGCGTTGATGAGGGCGCGGGCGGACCATTCGCCGCGGCTGGTTGCGATGCTCAGCCGGCCGACGGGATCGGCGTCGTCCCGGCTCACGGACCGAACCTTCACGGGCCGTTCGATGGCGAGCCCAAGGTCGTGTTCGTACCCGCCGAAGTAGCGGGTGAGGAAGGTCGAGCTGGCCTCGGCCGGGTCCACGGCCGGCTGGGGCAGGCCGGGGAGGTCGCTGATACCGTTCACCGTGGCCATGAGCAGGCTCTTCCAGCGGTGGCGCCAGGCCCCGCCGGGGCCGTCCTCGGCGTCAAGCACGATGTACGACCCCGCGGGGATGCCGTCCCGCGCCGCGGTGGCCCCCGCTGCGGCCGCCTGTGCCGGGACAAAGCCGCGGCGTTGCAGGTGGTAGGCCGCCGACAGGCCGGCCTGCCCGGCGCCGACCACGACGACGTCGGCCGTGCGCGGCGTCCCGGGGGAAATGATCCGGTCTCCGGTCAGATCTTCTTGACGACGCTGGACTTGAGCTGCATGGGGCCGACGCCGTCCACTTTGCAGTCGATGTCGTGGTCGCCGACGCCGTCGACGAGGCGGATGCCGCGGACCTTCGTGCCGACCTTGATGACCGTGGAGCTGCCCTTGATCTTCAGGTCCTTGACGACCGTGACGGTGTCGCCGTCGGCGAGCACATTGCCGACCGCGTCCTTGATGACGGCGGCCACCGGGAGCCCGGCGTCCGCGTCGGTGGCCGGCGCCCACTCGTGCGCGCACTCAGGGCAGACCAGCAGCGCCCCCATCTCGTAGGTGTATTCGCTGGAGCATTCGGGGCAGGGAGGCAGGGACTCGTTCACGTCCCCAAGTTTAGTCGTCCCTGGCGGCCGCCGGACGCCGAGTCAGTCGGCGCGGGCGGGACGCCTTGGAGCGGGTTGCCTCAGAACGGGTTGAGCAGCCGGTCCACGAACTGCCGCGTGCGTTCCTCCCGAGGATCGCGCAGCACGGTGTCTGGGTGGCCGCGTTCGACCACCACGCCGCCGTCCATGAAGATCACTTCGTCGGCCACCTCGCGGGCGAACGCGAGCTCGTGGGTGACCACCACCATCGTCCAGCCTTCATCCGCGAGCTCTTTGATGACGGTCAGGACCTCGCCCACCAGCTCCGGGTCCAGCGCCGACGTCGGCTCGTCGAAGAGCAGCAGCTGCGGACGCAGGGCCAGCGCCCGCACGATGCCCACCCGCTGCTGCTGGCCGCCGGAGAGCTCGAACGGGTAGCTGTCCTCCTTGTCGGCGAGCCCGACGCGGGCCAGCAGCTCCCGGGCGTCCCGGCTGGCCTCGGCCTTGGGCCGCTTCTGGACCTGGACCGGGCCTTCGATCACGTTCTCCAGCACAGTCTTGTGCGGGAAGAGATTGTAGTGCTGGAACACCATGGCGCTGCGGTCCCGGAGGGCGGACAGCTGCTTTTTCGCCGTCGGCGTGGAAAAGTCGACGGTCAGTTGCCCCGCGAACTCAGCAACGCCGGCGTCGGGCACTTCGAGGCCGTTCAGGCACCGCAGGACCGTCGTCTTGCCCGATCCGGACGGCCCGATCAACGTCACCACTTCGCCGCGGCGGACGTCGAGGTCGATGGATTTGAGCACTTCGTGGTCGCCAAACGCCTTGCGAAGGCCCCTGACGCTCAGCAGCGTGTCTGCGGAACCGGCGTTCGGGTCCCCGGTCTCAGTGGGCGACATAGCGGTCCAATCTCTTCTCCAACGCGGACTGTCCGCCGGCGAGGACAAGACAGATGATCCAGTAGATCACTGCCGCCTCCAGGTACAACAGCATGAATTCCTGGCTGAAGGCCGCCACCTGCTGCGCCACACGGAACAGTTCAGTGACGAGGATCAGCGACGCAAGGGACGTGTCCTTGACCAGGCTGATGAAGGTGTTGGACAGCGGCGGGACCGAGACCCGGGCCGCCTGCGGAAGGATGATCCGCACCAGGGTCTGCCGGCGCGACATCCCGATGGTGTGGCCGGCCTCCCACTGTCCCTTGGGAACGGACAGGATGGCTGCCCGGATGACCTCCGCGGCGTACCCGCCGACGTTCAGGGAGAACGCGATGATGGCGCTGGGCCAGGGACTGATGGTGATGCCTACCGAAGGCAGACCGTAGAAGATGACAAACAGCTGGACCAGGAGCGGGGTGCCGCGGATGACGGAGATGTAGATCCGCGCGGCGCCGGAGACCAGGCGGTTGCGGCTTAGCCGCATGAGGGCCACCAGCAGGGCCAGCAGGAGGCCCAGGCTGAAGGAGGCCAGCGCCAGCGGAATGGTGCCGGTGACCGCACCGGTCAGCAGCGGACCCAGGGACGACCACACGAGTTCCCAGTTGATGGTCATGCCCGGCCCCGGTCTTCCTGAGCTGTTCGCACGGCGCTACTTCGAGACGTCGGCGTCGAAGTACTTCCCGGAAATCTTCGCCAGGGTGCCGTCGGCCGCGAGCTCGCCGAGGGCCTTGTCGATGGCCTCGGTCAGGCTGGTGGATCCCTTGCGCAGGGCAAAGGCGCTCAGTGATTTGTCTGTGGTCTCGGCGGCGATCTTGATGCTGTCGTCGTGGGCTGTCTTCTGCGAGTCCAGGTACGTCAGTTTGTCGTTGATCGTGGCATCGACACGGCCCTGCTTGAGCAACGTGACCGCCTGCGCCCACCCCTCCACGGCTTCGACGTTCGCGCCGCTCTGCTGGGCCAGCTTGTACCAGTTGCTCGTCAGGGACTGCGCCGCGGTCTTGCCCTGCAGGCTGTCGAAGGAGGTGATGGTGTTGTTGTCTGCTTTGGTGACGATCACGCCGGTGCTCACCGTGTACGGAGTGGAGAAATCGTATTTGGCCTTGCGTTCGTCCGTGATGGAGATCTGGTTGGCAACGACGTCGAAGCGCTTGGCATCGAGGCCAGCAAAGATGGCGTCGAACTGCGTTTCCTGGAAGACCGGCTTGACGCCAAGCTTTCCGGCCACGGCGTCGATGATCTCCACATCGTAACCAGTCAGTTCCCCGTTGCCGTTGGCGTGGAACGAGAAAGGCTTGTAGGTGCCTTCGGTGCCGACCTTGAGCACACCGGCGCTCTTGACGTCGCTGAGGGAAGTGTCGGCGCCGGCCGCCGGGGAAGAACTGGCCGGCGCGGTGGAGGCAGATCCGCAGCCCGCGAGGGCGAGCCCTGCCGCTGCGATGAGGCCGATAACGGAGAGTCCTGTGCGCTTCATGATGGTCCTTAGTCGTGGAGACGGAACTGGCCTTCCGGCCCAGCCGCAGGGCGGCCGTCTTCTAGCGACGATAGCAAGGTCCTGCTCAGGGCGGAGAGCCTAAATGACAGTTTGTTACGCCGGGGAATGAGACGGCCTTGACGGACGCCTCCTGCGGTGGCCCAGGGACCCCGCGGCCGCGATGCGCACCCGGCCGGGCACAAAAAAGGGAACCACCGATACCGGTGGTTCCCTTTCGTTGGTGGAGCTGAGGGGACTCGAACCCCTGACCCCCTGCATGCCATGCAGGTGCGCTACCAGCTGCGCCACAGCCCCTTATTTGCCGGGAAGTTTCGTTCTCCCTGAAGCAACCTGAATAGCCTAAACCACAATTGCCGTTCGCGCCAATCGGCCAGCCGGACCGTGTCATGTGGCATGTTGTGGCCGCTGACCCGGCGTTTGCTGCAGGCCTCTCCCGGCCCGGAACTCATGTTCCGGGCATAAAAAAATCCGCCGGAATCTTTCGATTCCGGCGGATTCTCCGGTGGAGCTGAGGGGACTCGAACCCCTGACCCCCTGCATGCCATGCAGGTGCGCTACCAGCTGCGCCACAGCCCCGAATTTTCGCTGCTTCGGCCCGTCAGCTGACGCATCAGGCCCCGATTCTTGTTCGGATTTCTCCGAAGCAACTCAAATATCTTAGACCAGCCCGGGCGAAAATTCCAAATCGGGCATATTTGGCTCAGGACAGCCTCCGGCGGGGCGGTCCGTGCGTGGCTGCTACTCCGTGTCGGTGCCTGCGCCCGCCTTGGCGGACGCGTCGTCGCCGAGCTGGAGATCAACGACGGGGCAGTCCTTCCAGAGCCGCTCGAGGGCGTAGAAGACGCGGTCTTCCTCGTGCTGGACGTGGATCACGACGTCGGAGTAGTCCAGGAGCACCCAGCGTCCTCCGGAGCGGCCCTCGCGGCGCACGGGCTTCTGCTCGAACTTCGCGAGCTCGTCCTCGATGCCGTCGACGATGGCATTGACCTGGCGTTCGCTCGGGGCCGAGGCGATGAGGAAGACGTCGGCCAGGGCCAGCCGTTCGCTCACGTCCAGGGCCACGATGTCCTCGGCGAGTTTCTCCGAGGCAGCGCGGGCTGCGTGGCGGGCGGTGGTGATGGATGAATCGGTTGCAGTCACGGGACTCCTTGTAGTGATGAAAATTCTTGTGTCGGCAAGTTGTGGCGGATACCGGTGCCCGGCTCCGGGGTCATGGGCTCCGAGGTCACTGGTTCCAGTGCCATTGGCCCGACGGCGGCGCTCGGCCTAGCGGGCCAGCCCGGTGACGATGAGCGTGATGCCGGCAATGAGTGCGACGACACCCAGGGCCAGGACGCCCAGCTGGAGCAGGCGCAGCCGGCGTGCCCGGCCCAGTCCCGCGGTGGCGGCGTCCAGGGGATCCAGCCCGTAGGCGGAATTCGCGGCAACGGGTTCTCCTCCGACGAAGTTCTCGTCGGCCTCCCCCGGGGCGTTCGGCACTGCAGTGGCCGGCCGCGCCGTCCCGGCCTTGGCGGCAGCCTCCGCCCGGGCGAGGACCCCACCCCGTCCGGCGGCAGGCGCTGCGGCCCGCTGACGGGACAGCCCGGGGCGGCGGAGCCCGGGTTTGCGCGGCGCATCCACCCGGGGACCCGGGTTGGTGACCACGGGCACGTACGACGTGGCAGGGCGCTTCATGACGGGCCGCTCCACGCCGGGAACCTTCTCAAACTCCAGGGGTGTGACCATGGCCAGGTTGTTGGCCGTGGTGGGATCGTTGCGCGGTGCGGCGGGCTGGCTGTTTTGTTCCGCGAGCTTCTGCTTCGCTGCGGCACGGCGGTTCAGCACCGCGGCGCGTTCAGCGAGGGCAATCTGCTCGGCGAGGACCGCCGGATCAACGGCGTCGGGATCGGTGGCGGCGATGTGCTCCAGCTTGGCCACCTGGTTGCGGGCCTGCTCGGCGAGGAGCTCCCGCGCGGCCAGCGCCTGTTCCACCGTCATGCCTTCGGGTGCCGGGCCTTGCTCTCCGACGGCCTGTCCGGTGCCCTGCTTCCGGCCGGCATCCTTAGCCGCTGAATCCTGGCCCGCGTCAGCCTGTGCGGCATCGTTGGTGGCGGGCGCAACCACCGGGTTGGCCCGGGTGCGCGGCGAGGCCGGGACGATGGTGTTGGCCTGCGTGGCGGGGGCGGTTTCGGTCGCGAGCTGCAGGAGCCGCAGCTGCCGGCGCGTGGGCGGTCCTCCCTGCGCCAGGTGCCCTTCCTTCTCCGCCAGCTCCTTGATGGTGCGCAGCGCGGCGCGGTCCCGGGCGCGGACCTGCGAGGACCGCTCGGCGCCGCGTACCGAGTCCACCGGGGCGTCGGCCGCGCGGCGGTTCTGGCCGGCGGGGTCGGCCGCCGTCTCGGTCCCGGCTGACTGTTCCGGTGCCGCAGTGTCCAGGCGTTCATCTCTGGCCTGCCGCAGTTCGCGGCGGCTGCGGATGGGAGGCTGTTCCTGACTCATGGCAAACTCATTCAGTGCTGGCTGGTTGGGTTATCTCAAGGGCGGGATCATGCGGTGCGGGGTCGGCGTCGGGACGGGTGTCGTACAGGCCGTACTTTGCGATGTACTGGACCACGCCGTCCGGAACGAGGTACCAGACGGGGTTGCCCTCGGCCACCCGGGTGCGGCAGTCCGTGGAGGAAATCGCCATGGCCGGAACCTCCAGGAGGCTGACGTCCTTGCGGCCCATGCCGTCCAGGACATGCCCGGGCCGGGTGACGCCCACGAAGTGCGCCAGCGACCACAGCTCATCAATGTCCTTCCAGGACAAGATCTGCGCCAGGGCGTCCGCGCCGGTGATGAAGAAGAGATCGGCGTCGGGGCGCAGCGTGCGGAGGTCGCGCAGGGTGTCGATGGTGTAGGTCGGGCCCGGACGGTCCACGTCCACCCTGCTGACGGTGAACCGGGGGTTCGAGGCCGTGGCAATGACCGTCATGAGGTACCGGTGCTCGGCCTCACTGACCTTCTTGGCGCTCTTCTGCCAGGGCTCGCCTGTGGGGACGAACACGACTTCGTCGAGGTCGAATTTGGCCGCGACCTCACTGGCCGCGACGAGGTGTCCGTGATGGATGGGGTCGAACGTGCCGCCCATCACACCCAGACGCAGGCGGCGCTCGGCGCCGCGCTGCCTCCTGGTGGCGGAAATAATTAGTGACCCTGGCCGTGATCGTGCTTGTTAGGGTGCTGGCGGTGCGGATCCGCGTGCTCTTCCACGACTGCGTGGCGCTTGCCCAGGTTGGAGTAGGACAGCGTGATCAGCAGCAGGACCACCAGAATGGCGAACATGGTACCGCCAATGACAAACGGCGGTGCGATGAGCGGCGCGAGTTCCTCGTGGCCTGATTCGCCAGCGGCGGCGACGAAAGTGGCGATCTGCTGCGACAGCATGTTCTCCCCTAAAGAGTTCAAAAGGTGACGACGGCGGAGGTGTCCGCCGTTCCGGTCTTCCGTTCCATGTTACAGGGTTGCTAACCCCGGATCTGGCCCTCGCCCTGCACGATCCACTTGGTGGTGGTCAGTTCCGTCAGCCCCATGGGGCCCCGGGCATGGAGCTTCTGGGTGGAGATCCCCACCTCGGCGCCGAGGCCGAGTTCCCCGCCGTCGGTGAAGCGGGTGGAGGCGTTCACAATCACGGCCGCCGAATCGATCTCGGCGATGAAGCGCTCCGCGTTGGCGAGGTCGTTGGTCAGGATCGCCTCGGTGTGGCCGGTGGACCACTTGCGGATGTGCCGCACCGCCTCGTCCAGGCTGTCCACCATGGCCACGGCCAGGTCCAGGTCCATGTATTCGGTGGCCCAGTCCTCCTCTGTGGCGGGCACGGAGTCGATGGACGCCGGCAGGGCGGCGCGGATGCGCTGGTCAGCGTGCAGGGTGACCCCGGCGGAGTGCAGGGCGGCCGCGACGGCGGGCAGGACAGTCGACTTGGAGTGCACCAGGAGGGTTTCCACCGTGTTGCAGACGCTGGGCCGCTGGGTCTTGGCGTTGAGCAGGATGTCGACGGCCATGTCCTCGCTGGCGGACGCGTCGAGGAAGATGTGGACGTTGCCTTCGCCGGTCTCGATGACCGGGACGGAGGAGTTGGTCACGACGGCCTGGATGAGTTCGCGGCCGCCGCGGGGAATGAGGACGTCGACCCGGCCGCGGGCCCGCATGAGCGCGTTGGCGCCGTCGCGGCCGTACTGGTCCACGGTCTGGACGGCGTCGGCGGGCAGGCCCACCGATTCCAGGGCGTCCCGGAGGATCGTGACGAGGGCGGAATTGGTCGCGGCGGCGGCGGTTCCGCCGCGCAGGATCACGGCGTTTCCGCTCTTCAGGGCCAGGCCGGCGATATCGACGGTGACGTTGGGACGGGCCTCGTAGATCGCGGCCACGACGCCCATGGGGACGTTGACTTGGCGGAGGCGCAGCCCGTTGGGCAGGGTTTGGCCGCGCACCACGTTCCCGACCGGATCGGGCAGGGTGGCGAGGTTCTCCAGGGCAGCGGCGAGGGCTGTGATGCGTGCGTCGTTCAGGGTCAGGCGGTCCAGGAGGGCCGTGCTGGTGCCGTTGGCGCGGCCGGCCGCGATGTCCTTGGCGTTGGCGGCGAGGATCTGGCTCTTGTGCTCCAGCAGCGCCTTGCCGATGGCGCGCAGGCCACGGTCCTTCCAGGCCCGGTTGGCGTGCGCCATCTTGCGGGACGCATGGCGCGAGCGGTCGGCGATGGCGTGGACGGCGGCTTCGACGTCGGCCGCCACTGCTTCAGGTGCCGGACCCGGCGATCCGAACCCCTGGGCGGGCACAGTGCCGCCGGCAGCGGCAGCATCGGAGGGTGCGTTGTCGGCGGGCACGGCAGCGGAAGTCAGGGCCTCAGTCATAGGTCCAGTTTAGGCGAGCAGGAGTCCTAGACCAGCACCAGATCGTCAACATGAACAACTTCGCGGTCATAGCCCCGGCCCAGTGCCTTGCCGAGCTCACGGGTGGAACGACCGAGCATTTGGGGCAGCTCGGCGGCGGAATAGTTCACCAGTCCGCGCGCGATGACGGTGTGGTCGGGGGAAACCATCTCCACGGCGTCACCGGCCTCGAAGTGGCCGTGCACCGCGGCGATCCCGGCCGGCAGCAGCGAGGTGTGGCGGTCGCGGACGGCCTTGACGGCGCCGTCGTCGAGCACCAGTGTGCCTTGGACGGACGCCAGGTGGGCGAGCCACAGGAGCCGGATCGGCTTGCGTGCGCCGTTGACGGAGAACCACGTTCCCACGTCCTCCCCCGCCAGTGCCGCCGCCGCGTTGGGCGTGGACGTCACGAGGGCGTGGATGCCGGAGCCGGCGGCGATGCCGGCGGCTTCGACCTTGGTCGCCATGCCGCCGGTACCCACGCCGGCTTTGCCGGCGCTTCCGATCGACACGCCGTCGAGGTCGTGGGGGCCGGAGACGTGCGGAATCCGTTTGGCACCGTGCGACGGCGGACCATCGTAGAGGGAGTCGACGTCGGACAGCAGCACGAGCGCGTCGGCCCGGACCAGGTGGGCCACGAGGGCGGCGAGCCGGTCGTTGTCGCCGAAGCGGATTTCGTGGGTGGCGACGGTGTCGTTTTCGTTGACCACCGGGACCACACCAAGGTTCAGGAGCCGGTCCAGTGCACGGAACGCGTTGGTGTGCTGGCTGCGGCGCATGAAGTCATCGGCGGTCAGGAGTACCTGGCTGACGGTGACCCCGTGCGCGCCGAACGCGTGCGTGTACCGCGCCATGAGGAGGCCCTGGCCCACGCTGGCGGCCGCCTGCTGGGTGGCGAGGTCGCGCGGGCGTTTCTCGAGTCCCAGCGGGGCCAGGCCGGCGGCGATCGCACCGGAGGACACCAGGATGATTTCCGCGCCGGCGTTGCGCTTGTGCGCCAGGGCGTCGGCGAGGTTTGTCACGGCCTCTTCCGAGATTCCGCCCCTGATCGACGTCAGGGACGACGATCCCACCTTGACGACGATCCGGCGGGCCCCGGAAAGCGCCGAGCGGTCCGGGGCCGGCAGCTCGTGCGCCTTCAGGGTGTGGGCGGCGGCCGGCCGGGAACGGTGCTCGACGACGGTCTTACTCGTCATCGGCTTCGCCCAGTCCACTCTCCTTCAGCGGCTGCCGGGCGCGGCGGCCGCTGACGGACTCGGTCCAGATGCCGGCCTTGCGCTCCGCTTCGAGCTCGGCACGGGCTGCGGCTTTGGCCTCGCGGCGCTCCTGCTGTTCCTCGCGCTTCTGGCCGCGCGTCGGGCGGTCGCCGATGTCGGCGAAGCGCACGTCGGTGCCGCGCGGCGAGGCGAGCAGTTCGGCGCCGGCCATCATGGTCGGCTCCCAGTCGAAGACGACGCCGTCGTCCTCGCCGATCACCACGGTGTCGCCCGGCTTGGCGCCCTGCTTGAAGAGTTCGGTTTCGACGCCGAGCTTCGCGAGGCGGTCGGCGAGGTAGCCGATCGCTTCCTCGTTGGTGAAGTCGGTCTGCTTGACCCAGCGCACAGGCTTGTCGCCGAGGACACGGAAGAGCGGTTCGAGGTTCTTCTCCTCGCGTCGGATGGTGAAGCCGGTTTCGTTGACGGCGCGCGGGCGCAGCACCGGAGCGTGCACCTTCGGCGGGGTGGCGGCGACGGCGTCGCGGGCATTCTTGACGATCTCGGCCATGGCGAAGCCCAGCTGGCGCAGGCCTTCGTGGCTCGTCGCGGAGATCTCGAAGACCTTGTAGCCGCGGGATTCCAGTTCGGGGCGGACGAACTCGGCCATGTCCTTGCCATCCGGCAGGTCCACCTTGTTCAGGGCCACCAGGCGGGGGCGGTGGTTCAGCGGAACCACTTCGCCGTCGCTGCCGGCGTAGCTCATGTCCACGGCGTACTTCTCGAGCTCGGCCTCGATGATGGCGAGGTCGGAGAGCGGATCACGGTCCGATTCCAGCGTTCCGCAGTCCAGCACGTGCACCAGTGCGGCGCAGCGCTCCACGTGCCGCAGGAAGTTGTGGCCCAGGCCCTTGCCCTCGCTGGCGCCCTCGATCAGGCCCGGGACGTCAGCGATCGTGAAGCGCACGTCCCCGGCCTGGACGACGCCCAGATTGGGGATGAGGGTGGTGAAGGGGTAATCGGCGATCTTGGGCCGCGCTGCGGACATCGCCGCGATGAGGCTTGACTTGCCGGCGGAGGGGAAACCGACCAGGGCGATGTCGGCGATGGTCTTCAGTTCCAGGACGATGTCGCTGGATTCGCCTTCGATGCCGAGCAGCGCGAAGCCCGGGGCGCGCCGCTTCTGCGAGGACAGCGCGGCGTTGCCGAGGCCACCAATGCCGCCGGCGGCAGCAACGTATTCGGCGCCTTCGCCAACGAGGTCGGCCAGGACTTCGCCGGACTTGGACTTCACCACGGTGCCCTCGGGAACCGGGAGGATCAGGGTCTCGCCGTTCTTGCCGCCGCGCCAGTCACCCATGCCGGGACCGCCGTTGGTCGCGTGCCGGTGCGGGGCGTGGTGGTAGTCCAGGAGGGTGGTGGTCTGCGGGTCGACCCGCAGGATGACGTCGCCGCCGTTGCCGCCGTTGCCGCCGTCGGGACCGCCGAGGGGCTTGAACTTCTCCCGGTGCACGGAAACGCAGCCGTGGCCGCCGCTACCGCCGGATACGTGCAGTACTACCCGGTCTACAAAGCTGGCCACGTGGATCTCCTCAGTGCTGTTCCCCGGGGCCCAAGAAGGCCCCAGTTGATTGTAATGCGGTTAAAACACCGGTGGAGCGGACCTACTGGCCCGCCCCACCGACTTGGAACTTGTTGTTACTCTGCAGCTGCTGCAGCCACGATGTTCACAACGCGACGACCGCGGCGGGTGCCGAACTCGACGGCGCCGGGGGTCAGGGCGAACAGGGTGTCGTCGCCGCCGCGGCCCACGCCTGCACCCGGGTGGAAGTGGGTGCCGCGCTGGCGGACGATGATCTCGCCTGCGGAAACTACCTGGCCGCCGAAGCGCTTGACGCCGAGGTACTGAGCGTTGGAGTCACGACCGTTGCGGGTGGAACTCGCGCCTTTTTTATGTGCCATGTGAAATGCCTGCCTTTAAATTCTGGGGAATCTGTTGAAAACCTGAACAGTAACGGGAGGTTACTTGATACCGGTGATCTTGACCTTGGTCAGTTCCTGACGGTGACCCTGGCGCTTCTTGTAGCCGGTCTTGTTCTTGAACTTCTGGATGACGATCTTCGGACCACGGAGGTCTTCGAGGATCTCAGCCGTAACGGTTACCTTGGCCAGGTCCGCAGCAGCGGACGTGACCTTCTCGCCGTCAACCAGGAGCAGTGCGGGCAGCTCAATGGTGCTGCCGGCGCCACCGGCGACGCGGTTCAGGGTAACGAAGTCTCCAACGGAAACCTTCTCTTGGCGGCCGCCTGCGCGGACAATCGCGTACACCACTTGGGGGACTCACTTCTCTCGACGTTTATTACTAGATTTGCGTGCGGAACCTGGGACCAAAGTTTTTGGACCGGCTCACGCTGTGCCTCAACGCCGGTGGATTCCCCGGGGGAACCCATGAGCTATCCCCGCGACTGATCCATTTGGAGTTCCAAAGCGGACAGTTCTCAGGGGTATAACCCAAGTGTTGGCGTAAGCACCGAAGATCTAGAATACGCTAATTTCGCCTTCGGCCGCAAATGAGGCTGGTTCCGGCGGGTAGTCCGTGATAAGCACCACAATGTCCGGCTCAGTGGCCTTAAGCCCTGTGCCCTCTAACCTGTGGTGCCGCAACGACTGCCGGAACCGTGCCCCACCATCGTACCGGCTGCGGGGCGCCGGCCGGGTCAGGCGTGGAGCCTCGGCGCGTCGAAGAACTGCACTTCATAGCGCGAGGACTGCCGGAACGCCAAGGCCATGGCCTCCCGTTCGCCGGCGGAGGCCCGCCGGGCCGCCGCGTCAGTGAACGCGATGGCCTGCCGGGTCGCGGCGGCGAAGTCCTCGTCGGCGTAGGTCCGCAGCCAGTCGGCGTAGGGGTGCGCCTCCGGGGCGCCCCCGGCCAGGAACTCCGCGTGCAGGGTGGCGCCGACCTCGGCGTAGAGCCAGAAGCACGGCAGGGCCGCCGCCACGAGCACCCCGTAGCTGCCGGACACAGACGCGGCCAGCAAGTGGTCCACGTAGGACTTCGTGACCGGTCCCAGTGCGGCCTGTGCGGGGCGGGTGCTGAGCCAGGAACGGTGCAGCTCGGACTCCACTTCGAGGCACGTCTGCGCAGAGCGGGCCCAGAACAGCTGCTCGGCCTCGGTCGGAGCGATCGCGGCGGCTCGGGCCAGGACCCGGGCGTAGCCATTGAGGTAGATGGCGTCCTGGGCCAGGTAGTAGGCGAACTCGTGCTCGGGCAGCGTGCCCTCGGCGAGTCCGCGGATGAAGTCCAGGGCGTAGATGGCGTCGAGGTCGGCTGAGGCCCCGGCACGCAGGGCCGCGGCGAACTCGCCCTCAGCCGGTCCCATGCTTGCTGCGCGGCCCTGCACGTGGTGGAAGTGATGGACCGGACCGTTCCCTGTGCCGACGTCCAGGACCGTGGCTTCGCGGAGCGCGCCGAGCAGCCACGGCTTGACCTCCCGCAGCGACTGCTCCCAGTCCCCCGTCCTGGCTTGCACCGTCGCCATGGCCGAGGACAGGGAGCATCCGGTGCCGTGGCTGTTGGTCGTGGCGATCCGCTCCCCCGGCACCACCACGGTCTCCTGGCCCAGCAGGCCCCCGGTGTTGACCAGCGCGTCCGGGCAGCCCTCCCCGGCCGGTGCGGCGCCGTCGTTGTGGTCGCCGTCGTCCTTGGTGCTGCCGGCGAGGTGCCCGCCCTTCACCAGCACCGTGGTGCCGGTCAGCGCAGCCAGGCGTTTGCCCTGGGCCAGGGCCTCGGCCCAGTCCCCCGCGACCGGTTCCTTGAGCAGGATGGCGAGTTCGGCAAGGTTCGGCGTGATGAGGTCCGCCAGCGGCAGGAGTGACTGCAGGGCCGCCTCGGCCGATTCCTGCAGGAGGCGGTCACCGCTGGTGGCAACCATCACCGGATCCAGGACCACGACGGCGGGGCGCACCTTCTCCAGCCAGGTGCCCACGGCATCGATCACCGCGGCGTCGCCCAGCATGCCGATTTTGACCGCGTCGATGCCGATGTCATCGCTGATGGCGTCCAGCTGCGCGGTGAGGAACCCGGCCGGAGGTACATGCACGGCCCGCACGCCGCGCGTGTTCTGCGCCGTCAGGGCCGTGATGGCCGCCATGCCGTAGCCGCCGTGGGCCGCGATGCTCTTCAGGTCGGCCTGGATCCCGGCCCCGCCGGAAGGATCGGAGCCGGCGATGGCCAGCACGCGCGGAACGCGGACGGGCTCGGACGGCTGAAACCCTGGGCGAGGCCCGGACGACAGAGAATCAGCGGGCAAAAAACCGGACTGTTTCAAGGGTGAGGTCATGTCAGACATCCCTTCGCCGGTGCTAACCGGACAGGTTCAACGGGTCTGGATCTCAGCCGGCCGAATGCGCGGCACCCCGTGTCAGGGTTCCAGCCTAACCGCTGACCCGGGCCGGGCCAGTTAACGGCAGGACGGGCCCGGGCCGGAGCGGACGTATTGTTACGCCTGCTCCGGCCCGGGCCCGCCGGGTCAGTGCTGAGGTTTTACAGCTCCGATGCCGGGACGCCGACGCCGAGGATGATCGGCTCGCTGCCGGCCGGGACAACCGGCCGGGCCGCGGGCGCCTTCGCCTCGTGGACCGAGCCGGCCGCAGCATGCCCGGTTGCCTCGTGGTGCTCCACCGAGGTCTCGTTGGCTGCGCCCTGGGCGCGGCTGGCGCTCCGGTTGCGGCGGCCGCGGCGGGCACGCGGTGCCGTGGTTTCCGCAGCACGCGCTGCCGGCGCGGCCTCGTCCTGCTTGGCAGCCTCGGGTTCGTCCTGCTTGGCTGCCTCGGCCTCGCCCAGGTTGGCGAAGGCTTCGGTCAGCAGATCCAGGCTCAGCGCCGGGGCCGGGGTGTCGTCGGCGTGCTCAACAAATGGCAGCGCAACCTGCTCACCGCCGAAGGTCAGCACGGCGGCAGGCCGGGCGGGGGCTTCACCGGGAGCTTCGCCAGATGCTTCCCCGGCGGCGGCTTCAACCTCGGCGAGCTTCCTGACGGCGTCGACGGCGGCCTGGCGGGCCCCCGCTTCGCTGGCCGCGGCAGCTTCCCCGTCGTGCAGGTGGGCGGCGTGGGCCGCGGCGGCGACCTTCGCCAGCGCGGCGCGGGTGGCTTCGGCCTTGGCGTGGCTTTCGGCCTCGGTCGGCTCGGGGTGGGCGGCGGCCGGTGCGGACGGAGCGGACTCCGGGCCCTGGCCCCGGCCGCGGCGGCGGCTCTTGCGCTCGGTGCGGGCGGCAGGCTGGGCCTCGGTCCGCGGGACGTAGTGCTCCGCCGCGACCGTGTTGGCGCGCCGGTGCTCGACCGGTTCGTCGTGGGTGACGACGCCGCGTCCGGCGCAGGCTTCACACTGTTCGCCGAAGACTTCCAGCAGCCCGGTGCCCATCCGTTTGCGGGTCATCTGCACGAGGCCCAGCGAAGTCACCTCGGCCACCTGGTGCTTGGTCCGGTCCCGGCCCAGGCATTCCACCAGGCGGCGGAGCACGAGGTCGCGGTTGGATTCGAGCACCATGTCGATGAAGTCGATCACGATGATGCCGCCGATGTCGCGCAGGCGCAGCTGCCGGACGACTTCCTCGGCCGCTTCGAGGTTGTTCTTGGTGACAGTTTCCTCAAGGTTGCCGCCGGAGCCGGTGAACTTGCCGGTGTTGACGTCCACCACGGTCATGGCTTCGGTACGGTCGATCACCAGGGAACCGCCCGAGGGCAGGAAGACCTTGCGGTCCAGCGCCTTGTGAATCTGCTCGTCGATGCGCCAGGCCGCGAAGATGTCCGTGTCCTTGGTCCACTTCTCGAGCCGGCCCACCAGGTCCGGTGCCACGTAGGTCACGTAGGCCTCGATGGTGTCCCAGGCCTCCTCGCCGGAGACAATCAGCTTGGAGAAGTCCTCGTTGAAGACGTCACGGACCACCTTGATGGTCAGGTCAGGCTCGCCGTAGAGGAGCTCGGGGGCCAGGATCTTCGAGGACGTCGACTGGTTCTCGATGCCTTCCCACTGTGCGCGGAGGCGGTTGATGTCGTGCGTCAGTTCTTCCTCGGACGCGCCCTCGGCCGCGGTGCGGACAATGACGCCCGCGTCCTCGGGCAGGCGGTCTTTGAGGATCCGCTTGAGGCGGTTGCGTTCGACGTCGGGCAACTTGCGGGAGATGCCGGTCATGGAGCCGCCGGGCACGTACACCAGGTAGCGGCCCGGCAGCGAGATCTGGCTGGTGAGCCGGGCGCCCTTGTGGCCGACCGGGTCCTTGGTGACCTGGACCAGGACGGAGTCGCCGGACTTGAGCGCGTTCTCGATCCGCCGCTGCTTGCCCTCGAGGTTGACGGCGTCCCAGTTGACTTCGCCGGCGTACAGGACGGCGTTGCGGCCGCGTCCGATGTCCACGAATGCAGCTTCCATGGAGGGCAGCACATTCTGGACCTTGCCCAGGTAGACGTTGCCGATCAGGGAGTCCTGCTGGGTCTTGGACACGAAGTGCTCGGCCAGGACGCCGTCTTCGAGGACGCCGATCTGGATTCTGTCGTCGCGCTGGCGGACGATCATCTGCCGGTCCACGGATTCGCGGCGGGCCAGGAACTCGGCCTCCGTGATGACGGTGCGGCGGCGGCCTGTGTCGCGGGATTCGCGGCGGCGCTGCTTCTTGGCCTCGAGCCGGGTGGAACCCTTGACCGAGGTGACCCGGTTGCTGGCCGGGGCTTCGCTGATCGCGCGGGGCGCACGCACCCGGGTGACCGTGTTGGGCGGATCGTCGTCCCCGCCGCCGGTCAGTTCCAGGTCCTGGTCGCCGCGGCGGCGGCGACGACGGCGGCGCGAGGTCACCCCGTCCTCGAGCGCCACGTCCTGGCCTTCGTCGCCTTCTTCGTCGGTGCCTTCACCTTCGGTGCCGGACTCGGCGGCGGTACGACTGCGACCGCGCCGGCCGCGGCTGCGGCGGCGACGGCGGCTGCCGGCGTCCTCGTCCTCGTCGGCTTCCTCTTCTTCGGTTTCGGCGGCCGCCGGGGCCGGGCGCACCACAGTGCTGAGGTCGGGGGCCTGGAAGATCACGGACGTCAGCGCACCAGGCTCCAGGAACAGCGACGAGGCCGGGCGTTCCGTCGGTTCCTCGGACCGCGCCTCGGCGGCCGCCGGCTCGGCGGGAGCTTCGGCGGGGGCTTCTTCAGCGGCGGCCGCCGCGGCGGGGGCGGTCTCCACGGGTGCCGCTTCGGCCGGAGCTTCAGCGGGCGCTGCTGCGCTTGCCTCGGCTGTGGCGGCTTCGGCCGGGGCCTCCCCTGCGGGGGCCGCTGCGGGTGTCTCTGCCGCCGCTTCGGCTTTGGGGGCGGCCTTGGCCCGGGTGGCCCGGCGCCGGACCGGCTTCTCGGCGACGGCAGGCTCGGCGGCTGCAGGGGCAACCTCGGCTGCACCGGCGGGAACGCCGGCGTCGGCTTCCTCGGCGAACGCAGGCAGTGGTTCCGGCGCGGTCACCGGCTTGCGGGCACGGGTGCGCCGTGCCGGCGCCTTGGCCTTGCTCTCTGGGGCAGCAGCGCTTTCAGGGGCGGCATCAGTCGTTCCGGCCGCTTCCGAAGCGGGGAGGGGCTCATCCGACTCAGCAGCGGCTGCCAGGGCCGCCGCCTCAGCGACGGCCTCCGCGGCCGCCGCGGCGTCCACCTTTGCGACGGGCGCCTTGCGCCGGGTCCGGACCGCCCTCTTCGGCGCTGCCGGAGCCTCGGTTTCGGCCGTTTCAGCATTTTCCCCGGCAACTGCTCGTTCTTCGTTACCGGCTACAACCTGGTCATTATCCATATGTGGCGACACTCCTGCCCCTGATGCGCCGCCACATCCGGCGCCCGTTGGGGCAAATATGCGTCAACACCCGCGGGCATTGACAGAAGTCAATTGGGTACCCTCAGGTTCGCACCGACAGTGGGGTGCGGCAGCCCTGGAGGGCCGGCGAGATTGTTGTGGAACCCGTTGACCCAAACGTCACAACCAGGTGCCGTCCAATGGCATTGCGGGACAGCCGGAACCATGAGGATCCGCAGCTCCCTGCTCATCATTGGCGGTCTTGAAACAAAATCGCCGGACCGGAATCCGGATGTGGATCGGGTTCCAGCCACGATCATTGTCTCACAGGAGCCGTCAAAGCTGGCGTAGGCCGGGCTGGAAGTGCGCCGGCGGCTACGTTACGAGGTGGCCGGTACTCTGCGGTTCCGTCCAGTCTGCGGCGTTACAATCAGGCCAGAAGCACACGGTCAAAACGATCAAAAGGACACACATTCCATGCCCGAGATTTCCAGCACGTCCGGCGACGCGACCGTGCATCTTCCGGACGCCGGCACGGCCTCCGCGGACCGTCCCCTTCCCGCGATGACCCGTGACCGCCCGTTCGCCTGGCTACTGCTGATCACCGGCGTGGTCGGCTGGCTCGCCTCCGGCGCCCTGGTCCTGGAGAAACTGGAAGTCCTGAAGAACCCGAACCACGTCACGATCTGCGATGTGAATCCGTGGATTTCCTGCGGCCAGGTGATGCAGACGCCGCAAAGTTCCGTGTTCGGATTCCCGAACATGTTCATCGGCATCGTCGCGTTCGCGGTGATCATCACCACAGCCATGGGCCTGCTGGCCGGCGCCAAATTCTCCCGCTGGTACTGGCTGGGGCTTCAGACGGGCGTCACGCTGGGCTTCGTCTTCGTCGTCTGGCTGTGGTCCCAGGCTCTCTATTCCATCCACATCCTCTGCCCGTTCTGCATGATCGTCTGGGCCGCCATGATCCCGCTGTTCGTCTGGGTGACGGTCCGCAACATCACCCACGGCGTGATCGCGCTTCCCGCGGGACCCACCAAGGTCCTGGGCGACTCCGGCTGGATCATCGTCGCCCTGCTGTACGTGGGCGTCATCGCCTCGATCTTCTTCGCCTTCATCCAGGTCTTCATCGGGACGTCCGGCTACTAAAAGCAGCACCTACGCGAAAAGCCGGGGCTGGTGTTCGGAATCGAACACCAGCCCCGGCTTTTTTGCGCCGCCACCGCGGCCGGCGGAACCTTAGAACCAGATCTTGATCTCACGCTCGGCGGATTCCGCTGAATCCGAGCCGTGGACCAGGTTCTGCTGCACGGCCAGGCCCCAGTCGCGGCCGAAGTCGCCGCGGATGGTGCCGGGTGCCGCCGTCGTCGGGTCCGTGGTGCCGGCGAGGGAGCGGAAGCCCTCGATCACGCGGTGGCCTTCGAAGATCGCGGCGACCACCGGGCCGCTGAGCATGAACTCAACCAGCGGCTCGTAGAACGGCTTGCCGACGTGCTCCTCGTAGTGCTGCTCCAGCAGTTCGCGGCTCGCGTCGACTTTTTTGAGCTCGGCCAGGGTGTAGCCCTTGGCTTCGATCCGGGCCAGGATGGCGCCGGAGAGGTTGCGGGCGACGCCGTCGGGCTTGATCAGGACGAGGGTGCGCTCAATGCTCACAGCTGCTCCAATGTGTTGGGGTGGGGTTCGGACTAAGTCTAGTTGGTCTGCTCTTCGGGGTGGGCGGCTTCCCATTCGGCCTGCTCGCGCTCCCGCTGGGCGGCTTCCCGGTCAATCCGGATCCCGGTGCGGATGCCGTACCACCAGGCCACGGCGAAGAGGCCGCCGACCACATACATGGCGGGTTCCACGAGGCCGGCAAGGATCAGGACGAGCTGCAGGACCCAGCCGAGGGCCACCCCCCACGGTTTCGTGAGCACCGCGCAGGTGAAGATGTACAGCAGGCACAGGCCGATCCCCACGGGGAAGACGACGGTGGCCGGAATCTCGTTCCGGTGCAGCCCGAAGACGGCCAGCATCCCGAAGAGGACCACGAATGCTTCCAGCAGCAGGACCGTGGAGGCGAACAGGACCTTGGTGGAGCGCCGCTTTTTGGGCATGCCCGGGCGCCATTCGCGCTGGGCTTTGGTCAGTTTGGCCATCGTTTACGAGTCCGCCTTTCCGAGCAGGATCCGGGCATCGGCGACAAGTGTGATCGAACCGGTCACGAGGACCCCGCCGGCGGGCTCGTTGTCGGCGTCGGCGCGTTCCACGGCCCATTCGAGGGCGTCGTCGAGTTTTTCGGCCACGTGGATGTTTTCCTCGCCGAACCCGAGATCGAGGGCGATCTCGGCGAGCTCCTCGGCCGGCACGGCCCGGGGCGAGTTGGACTGGGTGAAGCAGTATTCGGTGGCGAGTGCGCCCAGGGACTCCTTGAGCTGGCGGAGGATCTCCTCGGCGTCCTTTTCCTTCAGGACGCCCACCACCACCACGAGCTTGGTGAAGTTGAACGCCTCGTGGATGGCTTCGGCGGAAACCCTGATGCCCGCGGGGTTGTGGGCGGCGTCCACCAGGATCGTCGGTGAGTTGCGGACCACCTCGAGCCGGCCCGGGGACGTGACGGTGGCGAAGGCCTCCTGCAGGATTTCAGTGTCGATCGCCTTTTCACCGCCGAAGAACGCTTCGAGCGCGGCAATCGCGACGGCGGCGTTCTCGGCCTGGTGCGCGCCGTGCAGCGGCACCAGCAGGTCCTCGTAGCGGCCGGCGAGGCCCTGGATGGTGACCATCTGGCCGCCGACGGCGACCGTGCGGGACTCCACGCCGAACTCCACGCCCTCGAAGCGGAACGGCACGTTGACTTCCCGGGCCTTCTCGAGCAGGACCTGGGCCGCGTCCACCGGCTGCGCCGCGCTGACCAGGAAGCCGCCGGGCTTGATGATGCCGGCCTTCTCGTAGGCGATGTCCCCGGTGGTGTCGCCCAGGAGCTCCGTGTGGTCCAGGGAGATCGGCGTGACCACGGAGACCTGGCCGTCGCCGACGTTTGTGGCGTCGGTGATGCCGCCCAGGCCCACTTCGATCACGGCGACGTTGACCGGCTGGTCCGCGAAGATCGCGAAGCCCAGGATGGTCAGGCACTCGAAGTAGGTCAGGCGCGGCTGGCCCTCAGCTTCGAGTTCACTGTCCACGATCTGCAGGTACGGCCGGATCTCGTCCCAGATGCGCACGAAAGTCTCATCCGGCACCGGCGCGCCGTCGATACTGATCCGTTCGGTGACCTTGGACAGGTGCGGGCTTGTGTAGCGGCCGGTGCTCAGGCCGTGGGCGCGCAGCCCGGCCTCGATCATCCGGGCCGTGGAGGTTTTGCCGTTGGTGCCGGTGACGTGGATGATCGGGAACGCCTTGTTCGGCTCCCCCAGGATCTCCATCGCGCGGAACAGCGGGGCAAGCCGCGGTTCCATCTTGTTTTCCGGCGCCCGGCCCAGGAGTTCGGCGTAGACGCTTTCCACGGAGAATTCGTCGGTCGGTTCGAATGACATGGTTCACGCCCCTACTTCTGCGGTGGTCTTCGCAACACTGACCTGCGGTTCCTTGACGTCGGCCGGGACAGTGTCCAGCCGGACCGTCAGGGTCTCGGCGGTGACGAGCTCCTCGTTGGCCAGCAGGGCGTCGATGATCTCCGGCGTCGCGGTGACGGTGGTGTGGATCCGGTCGCTGACGTTGAGCCCGGCGTCCTTGCGGGCCTGCTGGATGGCGCGGACCATGTCGCGGGCCGCTCCTTCGGCCTCAAGCTCCGGGGTGACCTCGGTGTTGAGGACCACGAACCCGCCGCCGGGCAGCACGGCGGCAGCCCGGGAACCGGCGCCTTCCGCGGTTTCGGCCACGACCGTTTCGAGGGTGTATTCGTGCGGCTCGAGTTCGAGTCCGCCGGCGGTGACCGTGCCCTCGCCGCTGACAGACCAGTCGCCGGACTTCGAGGCCTTGATGGCCTGCTGCACATTCTTGCCCAGGCGCGGACCGGCGGCGCGGGCGTTGACCACGAGCTTCTGCTCAATGCCGAACTCCTCCGGGGAGGCGGTGTCGGCGTCGAGCACGCGAACGGCACGCAGGTTCAGTTCATCGGCGACGACGGCGGCGAAGCCTTCCAGCGCCGCAGCCCCGGGCGCCACGACGGTGAGCTCCTGCAGCGGCAGGCGCACACGCAGGTTCGCGGCCTTGCGCAGCGAGGAGCCGGTGGAACAGATCTGCTGCACCCGGTCCATCGCCTCGACCAGGTCCGGGTTGGCCGGGAACAGGTCCGCGTCCGGCCAGTCGGCCAGGTGCACCGAGCGTCCGCCGGTGAGGCCGCGCCAGATTTCCTCGGTGACCAGCGGCAGGAGCGGGGCCGCGACCCGGCAGACGGTTTCGAGCGCCGTGTAGAGGGCGTCGAAGGCGTCGGCGTTCTCGTCGAAGAAACGCTGGCGGCTCCGACGGACATACCAGTTGGTGAGCATGTCCAGGTAGCCGCGGAGCTCGTCGCAGGCCCCGGAGATGTCGTAGCTGTCCAGCTGGGCGGTCATGTGCCGGACGAGGTCGCCCGTGTTCGCCATCAGGTACGTATCCAGGGTGTCGGCGTAGCCGTCGTAGCGCAGCTTCGCGTCATAGCCGGCCGCTTGTCCTGCTGCAGCGTTAGCCGCGTTGGTGTACAGCGTGAAGAAGCTGTACACGTTCCACAGCGGCAGGATGACCTGGCGGACGCCGTCGCGGATGCCCTGCTCGGTGACCACAAGGTTGCCGCCGCGCAGGATCGGGCTGGACATCAGGAACCAGCGCATGGCGTCGGAACCGTCACGGTCCAGGACCTCGGAGACGTCCGGGTAGTTGCGCAGGCTCTTGGACATCTTCTGCCCGTCCGAGCCCAGGACGATGCCGTGGCTGATGACGTTGCGGAAGGCCGGGCGGTCGAACAGCGCGGTGGAAAGGATGTGCAGCATGTAGAACCAGCCGCGGGTCTGGCCGATGTACTCGACGATGAAGTCCGCCGGGTTGTGGGTGTCGAACCATTCCTCGTTCTGGAACGGGTAGTGCACCTGGCCGTAGGGCATGGAGCCGGAGTCGAACCAGACGTCCAGGACATCCTCGACGCGGCGCATCACCGACTGGCCCTCTTCCGGGGTGCGGGGGTCATCCGGGTTCGGGCGGGTCAGCTCGTCGATGAAAGGCCGGTGCAGGTCCACCTGGCCGTCGTTGTTCAGCGGCAGCCGGCCGAAGTCGGCCTCGATCTCGGCCAGGGAACCGTAGACGTCGGTGCGCGGGTAGTCCGGGTCCGTGGACTGCCACACGGGGATGGGGCTGCCCCAGTAGCGGTTGCGGCTGATGGACCAGTCCCGGGCGTTGGCGAGCCACTTGCCGAACTGGCCGTCCTTGACGTTGCCAGGGATCCAGTTGATCTCCTGGTTGAGTTCGGACATGCGGTCTTTGAACTTGGTGACCTCGACGTACCAGGAGGACACGGCGCGGTAGATCAGCGGGTTGCGGCAGCGCCAGCAGTGCGGGTAGCTGTGCTCGTAGCTGGCCTGGCGGACCAGCCGGCCCTGGGCGCGCAGCGCCTGGGTGATGGGCTTGTTGGCCTCGAACACCTGCAGCCCGGCGATCCCGGCCAGCGGGCCGTGGCTGAACAGGGGCAGGAACTTCGCGCCCTCGTCGACGGAGAGGACCACGGGGATGCCGGCCTCTTCACAGACCTTCTGGTCGTCCTCGCCGTAGGCGGGAGCCTGGTGGACGATGCCGGTGCCGTCGGTGGTGGTGACGTAGTCGGCCACGAGGAAACGCCAGGCGTTCTCGGTGCCGTACTTTTCGGCGTCGTGGAAGTAGTCCCAGAGCGGCTCGTAGCTGAGCCCCTCGAGCTCGGCGCCGGCGTGCCGGGAGGTGACGGCAGCCTCGGCGGCGGCCACGCCCTCGGCGCCGTCGCCGTAGCCGAGGTCCTTGGCGTAGGCGCCCAGGAGGTCCGCGGCCAGCAGGAAGGACCCCGTGACCGGGGCGTCGGCCGCGGCGGCCTTAATCCCGTTCGGGCCGGCCGGCAGGACCACGTAGCTGATCTCCGGGCCGACGGCGAGCGCAGCGTTGGTGGGCAGCGTCCAGGGCGTGGTGGTCCAGGCGAGCGCCTGCACCCCGGCGAGTTGCCGGGACAGCCCGGATTCGCCGGCCGTGATGGGGAAGGTGACCGTGACGGTCTGGTCCTGGCGGTTCTTGTAGACGTCGTCGTCCATGCGCAGCTCATGGTTGGACAGCGGCGTCTCGTCCTTCCAGCAGTACGGCAGGACGCGGTAGCCGTTGTAGGTCAGACCCTTTTCGTGCAGCTGCTTGAAGGCCCACAGCACGGACTCCATGTACTCGACGTTGAGCGTCTTGTAGTCGTTGTCGAAGTCCACCCAGCGCGCCTGGCGGGTGACGTAGCTCTTCCACTCGTCGGCGTACTTCATCACGGAGGCACGGCAGGCGTCGTTGAACTTGTCGATCCCCATGGCCTCGATCTGGGTCTTGTCCGTCATGCCCAGCTGCTTCATGGCTTCCAGCTCGGCGGGCAGGCCGTGGGTGTCCCAGCCGAAGCGGCGCTCGACGCGGCGTCCGCGCTGGGTCTGGTACCGGCCCACGAGGTCCTTGGCGTAGCCGGTCAGGAGGTGGCCGTAGTGCGGCAGGCCGTTGGCGAAGGGCGGCCCGTCGTAGAACACGAATTCGTTGCTGCCGCGCTTTCCGCCAGGAAGATCAGAATCCCGCTGGTCGATGCTCGCCTGGAAGGTGCCGTCCTGGTCCCAGTACTTGAGGATGCGCTCCTCGATCTCCGGGAATTTGACGGAAGCGGACACTCCGGCGGAGGAGGAACTGCTGGCGTCGGAGGGTGCGGCTGAAGCCTTGGGGTAATGGGTCATCTCGACATCCTGGGTTGAGCGGCGAACACATGTATTCATTCAGGATGCGAGGACGGCCCCTGCGTTGTCTTTCGACACCGCGGGCACCGCGGTACCACCTCACTTACCGGTACCGGATGCGTATCTTTTCGAAAAACCATTCGAGAAAGTGGTGCACCGGCGTCGGCCGCTCATTACTGCTGTGACGGGCTTACCCGTCCGGTTCTACTGGCCCGGCTTGCGCTGCTGGTCGCCGCCGCATGCGAGGGTGTTCTTCCGGAAGCTCCCCGGTGATGGCCGGATCAACGCTGCTACGTCGATGTTACCCGAAAAAAGCCGTTGCCGAACGGCATCCGGGGCCTAGACTCAGGAGCATGTCAGGACCAGGCCCGGGCCGCAGCGGCCGGATTCCGCCCCCGCCGCGACGGGCCACGGCGTGGCTCGTCCTCGCACTGCTCGCCGCGGCCCCGGTGGCGGTGCTCTCTGTCTTCCGGGCGGTCCCGGGTGCGTGGCCACGGCTGGTGGTCCAGCTCCTGTCCTTCACGCCCTGGCTCGCGGTCCCCGCCGCCGCCGGGGTCGCCTTCGCGTCGTTGAGCCGGCGCGCCTGGCTGTTCGCGACGACGACGGCGCTGCTGGCCCTGCAGCTGTTCTGGATCTTCGCGCCGGGCCTGGCCCGTTCGGCGCCGGGCGCAGCGACCCGGCGGGTGGAGCTGAAGGTGATGAACATCAACGCATTGCATGGTGAGGCGGATGCGGCCGCGATCGTCCGGCTGGTCCGGGACAACGGCATCGGGCTCCTGGCCGTGGAGGAACACACACCCGCCCTGGAGGAGCGGCTGGACGCCGCGGGACTGGCGGGCCTGCTGCCCCACCGGGTCAGCCGTCCCGCCGCCCGCGCCTCCGGCACCGCGGTTTTCTCCGTCCACCCCTTGGAGCTGACGGGGATGGTGCCGGATTCCCAGTTCGTCATGCCGACGGTCCGGCTCCGGCCCGTCCTCGGGGACGGGTCCGCGACCGTGGAGGTAACTGTCGTGCACGCCAAGCCGCCGGTGGATGCCGGCGTCACGCGGTGGCGGCAGGACCTCGCCGCGCTGGGCAAGGTGGCCGCCCGCCCCGGGAACGTGGTGCTGATCGGCGATTTCAATGCCACCTACGATCACGCCGAGTTCCGCCAGCTGCTGGCTGGAGACGGCGGTCGGCCGCTGGCGGACGTCGGCGTTGCGGCCGGGTCGCGGCTGATCCCCACCTGGCCCATGGACGGCCTGCCGCTGCCGGGCATCACGATCGACCACATCGTCACCAGCACTGAGATCCAGGGCAGCGCCTACGCGGTGCACCAGGTGCCGGGCACGGACCACGCCGCTGTCGTGGCCACTCTCAGCATCCCGGCGGACGCCGGCTAGCCCTTCCGGATCATCTTGAAATTGGAGGCCTGGGCCACCGGGCGGATCACGATCTCGTCCAGGTTGACGTGATGCGGGAGGGCGACGGCGTAGCGGACCACGTCCGCGACGTCCGCGGCGGTCAGCGGCTTCTCGACGCCGGCGTAGACCTTGGCGGCCGCGTCCCGGTCCCCGAGCCGGTTCAGCGCGAACTCCTCCGTCTGGACCAGGCCGGGGGCCACCTCAATGACCCGGACGTTGTGCTCGGCCTCTTCAAGCCGCAGGGCGCCGGTCAGGGCGTGCTGGGCGAACTTGGCCGCGTTGTAGCCGCCGCCGCCCTCATAGGCCGCCAGGCCGGCCGTCGACGTGAGGTTCAGGACCGTGCCCTCGCCGCAGGCCCGCAGCATGGGCAGGAACGCACGGATCAGCTTCATGCTGCCCAGCACGTTGACCTGGTACATCCACTCCCAGTCCCCGGTCTTGGCCTCGGCCACCTTGTCGGCGCCCCGGGCGCCGCCGGCGATGTTGATCAGGGTGTCGATGCCGCCGGCCCGGGTCACCTCATCGAGCAGCCTGGCGATGTCGGCGTCGTCGGTCACGTCCGCCGGAAGCGCGACGGCGCCGGTCTCGGCGGCGAGCGCATCGAGCCGGTCGGCACGGCGGGCCACCGCGAACACGGTCCAGCCTTCCTTGCGCAGGGCGCGCACGGTGGCTTCGCCGATGCCGGTGCTGGCGCCGGTCACTACTGCCGCTTTGGCTGCTGTTGTTGTATTTGCAGTTCCTGCGTTGTGGGTTCCCTCAGTCATGACACCACCCTAACGGCAAGCCCGAGGCGCCCGCGCGGGCCGCCGTCGTCGTCCGCGGGGCGTCCCGGACGCGCTTGATCACGAAGCTTCCGGCCGTGTTGGGCCCGGAATTGTCCCGGAATTGTCCCGGAATTGTCCCGGAATTGTCCCGTTGAGTATGCTCCTGCAGGTCGGCGCCGCCTGCCATGGAAGAATTGACCCATGGCTGAAGACACGCAGGGTACAGACACGCCCACCACCGCCCCCATCAACGTTCCGGACAAGCCCGCCCTCGAGGGGCTGGAAGCCGCCCTCACCCGGCGCTGGCTTGACGAAGGGACCTACAAGTTCAATCCGGACACCACCCGGGAACAGGTCTACTCGATCGACACTCCCCCGCCGACGGCGTCGGGTTCCCTCCACGTCGGACACATGTTCTCCTACACGCAGACCGACGTCCTGGCCCGCTACCAGCGCATGACCGGCAAGAACGTCTTCTACCCCATGGGCTGGGACGACAACGGCCTGCCCACCGAGCGCCGCGTCCAGAACTACTACGGCGTGCGCTGCGATCCGGCGATCGCCTACGACGCCGGTTACCGTCCCCCGGCCGAGCCCGCCAAGAACCAGCGCGACTTCGATGTGATCTCCCGCAGGAACTTCATCGAGCTGTGCGAAGAGCTCGCGGTCGAGGACGAGAAGGTCTTCGAGCACCTCTTCCGGACCCTGGGCCTGTCGGTGGACTGGAACCTGACCTACCGGACCATTGATGACAAGTCCCGCGCGATTTCCCAGCGCGCCTTCCTGGCCAACCTGGGCTCTGGGGACGCCTACATGGCCGAGGCGCCCACCCTGTGGGATGTCACGTTCCGCACCGCGGTGGCCCAGGCCGAGCTGGAGGACCGCGAGGTCGCCGGCGCCTACTACCGTTACCCGTTCTTCACCGCCGACGGCGAGAAGATCTTCATCGAGACCACCCGCCCCGAACTGCTGGCCGCGTGCGCCGCGCTGGTGGCAAACCCCGACGACGAGCGGTACCGCCCGCTGTTCGGCAAGAAGGTCACCTCTCCCCTGTTCGGCGTCGAGGTGGAGGTCAAGGCCCACCCGCTCGCCAAGGCCGACAAGGGCTCGGGCATCGCCATGGTCTGCACCTTCGGCGACCTCACCGACGTCACCTGGTGGCGTGAACTGCAGCTGCCCACCCGCGCGATCGTGGGCCGCGACGGCCGCATCATCGGCGACACTCCGGACTGGATCACCACCGAAGCAGGCCGTGGCGCGTTCGCCGCGATCGCCGGCAAGACCGTCTTCAGCGCCAAGGAGGCCGTGGTGGAGCTCCTCGCTGCGGCGGACCTGCTGGACGGCGAGCCGAAGAAGATCATGCACCCGGTGAACTTCTTCGAGAAGGGTGACAAGCCCCTCGAGGTCGTGACCTCCCGCCAGTGGTACATCCGCAACGGCGGCCGGGAAGAGGACCGCCGCGAGCGCCTGATCGGCCGCGGCAACGAGATCGAGTTCCACCCGTCCTTCATGCGTTCCCGCTACGAGAACTGGATTTCCGGGCTCAACGGCGACTGGCTGGTCTCCCGCCAGCGCTTCTTCGGCGTGCCCGTGCCGGTCTGGTACCCGCTGGACGCCGACGGCAACCCCGACTACGACGCCCCGATCCTGCCCGCGGACGCCCAGCTGCCCGTGGACCCGGCCGCCGACGCCGCACCCGGCTACGAGGAAGCCCAGCGCGACGTGCCGGGCGGCTTCACGGGCGACGCCGACGTCCTGGACACGTGGGCCACGTCCTCCCTGACCCCGCAGATCGTGGGCGGCTGGAGCACCGACGAGGCACTCTTCGCCAAGGTCTACCCCTTCGACGTGCGGCCGCAGGGCCACGACATCATCCGGACCTGGCTGTTCTCCTCCGCCGTGCGCGCGGACGCACTGCAGAAGACCGCGCCGTGGAAGCACGCCGCGATCTCCGGCTGGATCCTGGACCCGGACCGCAAGAAGATGTCCAAGTCCAAGGGCAACGTCATTGTTCCCACCGATGTGCTGGAGGAGTACGGCTCCGACGCCGTGCGCTATTGGGCCGCCTCGGCCCGGCTCGGGGCGGACACGGCGTACGAGATCGCCCAGATGAAGATCGGCCGCCGCCTGGCCATCAAGCTGCTGAACGCCTCCAAGTTCGTGCTGAACCTGGGCGCCACCGAGGACTCTGTGGCGTCCGGCGACCTGTCCGTGCTGAGCAACCCCCTGGACCGGGCCGTCCTGGCCCAGCTTGCCGACGTCGTCCAGCAGGCCACCAAGGCGTTCGAGGGCTACGACTATGCCCGGGCGCTGCAGATCACGGAGAGCTTCTTCTGGAACTTCACCGACGACTACGTGGAGCTCATCAAGGACCGCGCGTACGGCGCCGCCGGCGAGGAGCAGCAAGCGTCCGTCCTGGCCGCCCTCGCGACGAGCCTGGATACGCTCCTGCGGCTCTTCGCACCGTTCCTGCCGTTCGCCACGGAGGAAGTCTGGAGCTGGTGGCGCGCGGGGTCGGTGCACCGGGCCCAGTGGCCGGCCGCGGTGGAGGTCGACGGCGACACGACGCTCCTGGCGACGGTCGGCACCGCCCTCAGCGGCATCCGCAAGGCCAAGTCCGAAGCCAAGGTCAAGCAGCGCACCGAGGTGCTCTCGGCCGCAATCACGGCGCCGGAAGGGATCATCACCCAGCTCAAGGCCGGCCTGGCGGACCTGAAGGCCGCGGCCAACGCGCGGGAGATCGCGCTTGTGGCCGGCGAAGGTGAACTGGCCGTCAGTGATGTGGTGCTGGCAGCTCCCGAGGAGCCCGCCCAGGCGTAGTCTCCGGCGGAAGCACTAGAAGGGGCCCCCGGTCCGGTTCGGGGAAGCAGTTCTGATCCGGACCGGGGGCCCCTTCGGCGTGTCAGGGAGGCTCAGATTTCGAAGGACGTCCCGAAGTGTGTCAGCACCGGCGGGGCTGCCAGGAGCTCTCCCAATCCGCTTGCGCCGTCGCCTGCCCGCCAGGCGCGATAGGCGGCGTCGTGTTCCATCGACACCCACTGTTCGACCACCAGAAAGTGCGCCGGATCATTGCTGTCAACCAGCACGTCGACGCCGAGGCAGCCGTCAAAGTCACGCGTATCGGAGGGAATGTCGCGGAGCACCGCCGGCGCCGTGGGCAAGGCCTCCGCTTTAAGGGTCAGGTCAAGGTGGGCTGTAACGGGCATGGCACTCCAATGTTCGCAGGTGGGCACAGGACAAAACCGGGCGGGATGCCCGGAGATCATGGCACCGGAGCCGCTGCCCTGTCACTGGAAGCAACAGCCGGGCCGCCGGGCTTGTTCCTTCGGCCCTGAACCCGTGCGGGTCGCCGCCGAGGTCACCCGGAGCGGATGAGGCGCCGCACCTCGCCGGGGGCACAGAATGAAGCTGCGGCGGTCCGTCGGATCGCCTTCCACCCAAGAAGACACGGAGGTCATCCGCATGGCTGAGATATTCGATGAACTGGGGCCGGTGGACTGGCTCGTCGTGGAGTTCCCGGGTCCCGACTTCGGCAAGGGCCAGGTCGCCCCGTTCCTGGAGGACCTCGTCCAGCGTGACCTCATCAGGGTGCTCGACATGGTGTTCCTGAGAAAGACCGAGGACGGCACGCTTGAGACGGCCGAGATTTCCGACCTCGACCCGAGCGAGCTCGGCGAACTGCGCACGGCCGAGGCCGAACTGGCCATGGTGCTCTCCGAGCAGGACGTCATGGACCTTGCCGAGACGATCGCACCCGGCCACTCCGCCGCCGTGCTCGTCTGGGAAAACCAGTGGGCGGCCCCGTTCGGCACCGCAGTCCGCAAGGCCGGCGGCCAGCTCGTGGCAAGCGGCCGGATCCCGACCCAAGCTGTCATCGCTGCATTCCAGGCCGACGCCGAAGCCGAGTCCACCGAAGAAACGAAAGAAGGAGCCTGACATGCCGCTGGCAGCACGACGCATGCGCAGGACCGCCGCCGCAGTCGGCGGGGCCGTTGTGGTCGCCCACGGGATCAACCGCCGTGGCGATCGCAGGGAGGACCGCCGGGATGACCGGCGGGACGACCGCGGCGACCGCCGGGACGACCGGCGCGACCGACGCGACTAACCCCGCGGCGGACACCACCGGGGCGGCTCCCGGCAAACACAGGTGCGCATGACCCGTCCAGGTCATGCGCACCGTACACAATTTTTGATCCGACTATTCGCGGGCCTACTCTTGGGCCGCCCTCTTTTGGGCAAAGGGGAAGCCCCATCAGCGTTTTGCCGTTGGTGGGGCTTCGACTTTTCGATTGTCACGTGACGTCTTAGACAATCTGGCGGGATCCTTAGATTTCCAGGTCTTCCTACCTCGTCACTGGTAGCCATCATCTGACTTTGCCGAAGGCTGCGTCGGATAAGTGTCACTGAATCTTTGGTTCCTGCGTCCCAATTCTTTCGAAGTGGGTAAGATCAATTGTGATCCCGGTCACCCCCAAACGCAAGGGGCGGGGAAGAATTACACGTCAGTAATTCTTCCCCTGCCCATTCGGGACGCCGGCGGCGCCGCGGTTTAGTCGAAGACGGGGCTTTCGGTGCGGCTGCGCTTGATTTCGAAGAAGTAGGGGAAGGAAGCCAGGGTCACCGTGGCGTCCCAGAGGCGTCCGGCTTCTTCGCCGCGCGGGATCCTGGTTAGGACCGGGCCAAAGAATGCGGTGCCGTTGAACGCAACCACCGGCGTGCCGACGTCCTGGCCCACGAGCGAGATCCCGGCCTCGTGGCTGGCCCGCAACCGGGCGTCGAATTCCTCCGACTGCCCGGCCGCGGCGAGCCCGGCGGGCAGGCCCGTCTCGGCCAGCGACTTGGCGATGACCTCGTCGATGTCTTTGTTGCCTTCATTGTGGATCTTGGTGCCCATGGCATCGTAGAGCGGCTTGATGTACCCGGTGCCGTGCTGTTCGGCGGCGGCCGTAATGACCCGGACCGGGGCCCAGGCCTTTTGCATGAGTTCCTTGTAGTTCTCGGGCAGCTCGTCCCGGCCCTCGTTGAGCACAGAGAGGCTCATGACGTGCCATTCGGTCGTGATGTCGCGGACGTCTTCCACTTCGCCGATCCAGCGGGAGGTGACCCAGGCGAAGGGGCACATCGGATCGAACCAGAAATCGGCCTTATTAGAAACAGTTTCAGACACAGGCGGTCTCCTCTGGAAATCTTGGGGGCGAAAGTCTTCAGGGCATGGCGCACTCATGGCGCGCCAAGAGGGTGTAGCGGGGAATTAAGCGGATTTATTCCGCCGCTTGGCCACGACGTCGTGGGCGATCATTGTCGGCGGGGCTTTCTTGGCCACGACGTCGGCGGTGATCACGACGCTGGCGATATCGTCACGGCTGGGGAGGTCGAACATGACCGGAAGCAGCACTTCCTCCATGATGGCCCGGAGCCCGCGGGCGCCGGTGCCACGTTCGAGCGCCTGGTCGGCGATCATGTTCAGGGCTTCCTCGTCGAAGACCAGTTCGACGCCGTCGAGCTGGAACATTTTCTGGTACTGCTTGACGAGCGCGTTCTTTGGCGTGGACAGGATCTGGATCAGGGCCGGACGGTCCAGGTTCGAGACGGTCGTGATCACCGGCAGCCGGCCGATGAACTCAGGGATCAGGCCGAACTTGAGCAGGTCCTCCGGCATGACCTCGCCGTAGGAATCCGCAGTGTTCTTGACCTCGTTGAGCGGGGCGCCGAAGCCGATGCCCTTGCGCCCGGACCGTGAACCGATGATTTCCTCGAGGCCGGCGAAAGCACCGGCGACGATGAACAGCACGTTCGTGGTGTCGATCTGGATGAATTCCTGGTGCGGGTGCTTGCGTCCGCCCTGCGGCGGGACGGAGGCGACCGTGCCCTCGAGAATCTTCAGGAGCGCCTGCTGCACGCCCTCGCCCGAGACGTCGCGGGTGATCGACGGGTTCTCGCTCTTGCGCGAGATCTTGTCGATCTCATCGATGTAGATGATGCCCTGCTCGGCCTTCTTGACGTCATAGTCCGCGGCCTGGATGAGTTTCAGGAGGATGTTTTCGACGTCCTCGCCGACGTAGCCGGCCTCGGTCAGGGCCGTGGCGTCGGCGACCGCGAACGGGACGTTCAGACGGCGCGCCAGGGTCTGGGCCAGGTAGGTCTTGCCGCAGCCGGTGGGGCCGATCAGGAGGATGTTGGACTTGGCGATCTCGACGTCGTCGTGGTGAACGCCGTCGGCGAGGCTGCCGCTCTTGGGCGCGTGCCCGGCCTGGATCCGCTTGTAGTGGTTGTAGACGGCGACGGCGAGCGAGCGCTTGGCCGGTTCCTGCCCGATCACGTATTCCTGCAGGAAGTCGAAAATCTCGCGGGGCTTGGGCAGTTCGAAACTGCCGAGGTCGGCTACTTCGGCGAGTTCCTCTTCGATGATCTCGTTGCAGAGTTCGATGCACTCGTCGCAGATGTAGACGCCGGGCCCGGCAATGAGCTTGCGGACCTGCTTCTGGCTCTTTCCACAGAAAGAACACTTCAGCAGATCCGTGCTCTCGCCAATCCGAGCCATGTGTGAACCCCTTTAGTAGCTTGCTGCTGGCTGTGACATGTTCCACTCTAGGTCACTTTGGGCCCGATGGGTGGAAAGCGGACGCCGGTGCGGCCATGTGAAGGTGCCGCACCGGCGTCGCCTGGTGCTGGTTAGCGGGTGATGGCCTGGGGCTTGATCTTGCGGGAATCCAGGACCTGGTCGATGAGGCCGTAGTTCATGGCCTCGGCGGCGGTGAGGATCTTGTCCCGCTCGATGTCGTTGTTGACCTGCTCCGGCGTCCGGCCGGAGTGGCGGGCCAGCGTGTCTTCGAGCCAGGAGCGCATCCGCATGACTTCGGCGGCCTGGATCTCGAGGTCCGAGGCCTGGCCGCCCTGGCCGCCCGAGAGCGAGGGCTGGTGGATCAGGACCCGCGCGTTCGGCAGGGCCAGGCGCTTGCCCGGGGTGCCGGCGGCCAGGAGCACAGCGGCGGCGCTGGCCGCCTGGCCCAGGCAGACGGTCTGGATCTCGGGCCGGATGTACGTCATGGTGTCGTAGATCGCGGTCATGGCGGTGAAGGAGCCGCCCGGGGAGTTGATGTAGAGGGTGATGTCGCGGTCCGGGTCGGTGGACTCGAGCACCAGCAACTGCGCCATGATGTCATCGGCCGAGGCGTCGTCGACCTGGACGCCGAGGAAGATGATGCGGTCCTCGAACAGCTTGGTGTACGGGTCCTGGCGCTTGAAGCCGTAGGGCGTGCGCTCTTCGAACTGCGGCAGGACGTAGCGGCTGCTCGGCATGTGGCCGGCGGTCGATCCGAAGTTGTAGTTCATGTTCATTGCTCCTGAAGTCATTTCTCGCTACCTGCCCGTCAGTTCCCGGCCGTGGAACCGTTGGCGTTCGTTCCGCCGCCGCCGGCCACGGATCCGGCGTGCGCGGCGATCTTGTCAAAGAAGCCGTATTCCAGGGCTTCCGTTGCTGTGAACCACTTGTCGCGGTCGTTGTCCTTGAGGATGGTTTCCACGGTCTGTCCGGTCTGGTCCGCGGTCAGCTCGGCCATGACCTTCTTCATGTGCAGGATCAGCTCGGCCTGGATCTTGATGTCCGAGGCCGTGCCGCCGATGCCCCCGGAGGGCTGGTGCATGAGGATGCGGGCATTGGGGGTGGCGTAGCGCTTGCCCTTGGTGCCGGAGGAGAGCAGGAACTGGCCCATGGACGCGGCCAGGCCGGTTGCCACGGTGACCACATCGTTAGGGATGAACTGCATGGTGTCGTAGATGGCCATGCCCGCGGTTACGGAGCCGCCGGGCGAGTTGATGTAGAGGTAAATGTCCTTCTCGGGGTTTTCCGCCGAGAGCAGCAGCAGCTGTGAGCAGATCGCGTTGGCGTTGTCGTCGCGGACCTCGGAGCCGAGCCAGATGATGCGCTCTTTCAGCAGGCGGTTGTAAATGTAGTTATCCTGGGCTGCCGGGTCGACCGTGGCCATCCGGGGTGCCCCTGCTTGCTGTGACATATGTACTTACCTCTCACTGGCGACGGTGATCTCACTGAACGACATCACTGAACTTTCCTACATGGACACTAACGGTTTTCCGGGCCCGTTTGTGCGCGGGCGCGGGGCTGTTCGCTGTCGGCGCACGATTGCCGGAACGCCCCTGGCGGCGAAGACAGAAGCCGGGACAGAAGGCCAGGACACGTGGTTTAAAACAAGCGGCCCCCGGATCGGTGATCCAGGGGCCGTTCGCGATATTGCTAGAACTTCACTGCTGCCGGGTCATCGCTCGGCGTGGCGTCGGCAGCTGCTTCCTCGGAAGCTTCGTCCTCGACGGCCTCGGCGGGGGCCGGAGCGGCCTCGTCGCCGGGGCGGACGAACTCGCTCAGGTCAACCTTGTTGCCCTCGGAGTCGGTGACCTCAGCCTGGCCCAGGACGACGGCCAGTGCCTTGCGGCGGCGGACCTCGGAGACCATCATGGGCACCTGGCCGCTCTGGTCGATGATCTGCGCGAACTGGTTGGGGTCCATGCCGTACTGGCTGGCGGTGGTGACGATGTAGTCGATCAGCTCGTTCTGGCTGACATTGACTTCTTCCTTTTCGGCGATGGCGTCAAGGATGATCTCGTTCTGGAAGGCACGCTCGGTGTTGGCCTTGACCTCGGCGCGGTGCTCCTCGGTGTCGTGCTCGCCTTCACCGTGGGCGTTCTCGGCGCTGAAGTGCTGCTCGAGCTGCTCTTCGACGATCGATGCCGGAACGGGAACCTCGACGAGCTCAACGAGCTTGTCCAGGACCTTGTCGCGGGCCTCGACGCCCTGCTCCACCACCTTGGACTCGGCGGCCTGCTTGGCGAGGTCCTCGCGGAGCTCGGCCAGGGTGTCGAACTCGCTGGCGAGCTGGGCGAAGTCGTCGTCGGCGACGGGGAGCTCGCGCTCCTTGACGGCCTTGACGGTGACCTTCACCTGGGCGGATTCGCCGGCGTGCTCGCCGCCCACCAGGGTGGTGTCGAAGATGGCGTCTTCGTCGGCGCTGAGGCCGGTAACGGCCTCGTCGAGGCCTTCGAGCATGGTGCCCGCGCCCACCTGGTAGGACAGGCCGGCGGCGGAGTCGACCTCGGCGCCGTCGATCGAGGCGGCGATATCGATGGTCAGGAAGTCCTTGTCGGCGGCCGGGCGGTCCACGGTCTTCAGGGTGCCGAAGCGGCCGCGGAGCTCGTCCAGGGCCTTGTCGACGTCGGCGTCGGAAGACTCGGCCGCGGCAACCTCGACCTTGATGCCGGCGTAGTCGGGCAGCTCGATCTCGGGACGGATGTCCACCTCGGCGTGGAACTTGAGCTCGCCGTCGGTGGCGGACGGGTCCGGAACCTCGGTGATTTCAACCTCGGGACGGCTCAGCGGGCGGATGCCCGTTTCCTGCACGGCAGCCTGGTACCAGCCGTTGAGCCCTTCGTTGATGGCCGTCTCCAGGACGTAGCCGCGGCCGACGCGCTGGTCAATGAGCTTGGAGGGAACCTTGCCCTTGCGGAAACCGGGGACCTGGATCTGCGAAGCAACGCTCTTGTATGCCTCTGCGATGCTGGGCTTCAATTCCTCAAAGGGGACCTCAACATTGAGCTTGACCCGCGTGGGGGTGAGGTTCTCGACAGCGCTCTTCACAGTCTAAGTACTCCTGGTGTGGGGGGAATAGGGTTCTGCAGTGCCACGGGCTGGCAGTGCTTGCAGAGTCGGGGTGACAGGATTTGAACCTGCGACTTCCTGCTCCCAAAGCAGGCGCTCTAGCCAAGCTGAGCTACACCCCGTAAGTGCACAGAACAGTCTACGGTCATACCGCGCTGATTTGCACATTTGACACCGGGGCCCTGCATTAGGTTTAGTTGTATCCGGCTTGAACAGCCGACCGGAAGTTTTGCTCGAATTCAGCTTGCTAAATTCACGTTGAAATCAGGCACATCTCCTGGGGACGTAGCTTAATGGTAAAGCCTCAGTCTTCCAAACTGATTACGCGGGTTCGATTCCCGTCGTCCCCTCCACGCACGCCGTGAGGCATGTAAAGAATGTGAAGAAAAAAGCCCCTCCCCGGAGGGGCTTTTTTCGTCCTCATCCTGGACTGCTTCTCCGCCGGTCAGGCCTGCTGGCATTGCGGGCACCAGTACAGCTTCCGGGCGCCCAGCTCCGTAAGCGCCACCGCGGTTCCGCAATCGCGGCAGTCCTGGCCGTGCCGGCGGTAGACGAAGTGGGACCTGCCGGGGTCCGGCAGGCCTGCCGCCGGTCCGTCGGCGGGCGTCACCGCGGGTTCGTCGCGGACGGCACCCCAGTACTGCGGGGGCGTCGTAATGATCCGGCCGTCCCGGACGCCGTCGGACATCAGGGCCGCGGTATCGTCCCAAAGCCGGCGGGCAGCGTCCGATGACAGTGCCGTCCCGGGCAGCCACGGGTTGATGCGCTGCCTGAACAGCAGTTCGGCCCGGTAGACATTCCCGACGCCGGCAATCACCTTCTGGTCCATGAGCAGGGCAGCGACGGGTGTGCGTTTGCCGGTGACGACGGCGGCGAAGGTGTCCCGGTCGCCCGGCAGGTTGCGCAGCGGGTCCGGGCCCAGCCGGGCCAGGACGCCCGCGGCCTCCGGCCCGGTAATGGCCTCGCACGTCGTGGCGCCGCGCAGGTCCGCCCAGCCGTGCGCGCCAACGAGCCGGACGCGGACGGCGCCGACCGGCGCCGGCGGCCCTGCGTACGCAGGCGATGCAGCGGCGTCGGCCCCGGCGTCCGCGCCGGCGTCGTAAACCTCCCGCTCCCCCACTTTCCGGGGCGCCCCGATGCTGGAGGCGCCGCGGAACGCGGCATCCCCGCCGAAATCCCAGGCGCCGTAGAGGCCCAGATGGACGTGCAGGACCACGCCGTGGTCGAACTCAAGGAAGAGATGCTTCCCGTGAGCTGTCGCGGCCGTCATGACGTGGCCGTCCAACAAGGCGGCGCCGGGCGCGAACCGCCCCTGCGGACTTGAGACGCTCAGCCTCTCCGCCGCAAAAACGTCACCGAACTGGCGTGCCAGCCGGTGGACGGAGTGCCCTTCCGGCACTAGACGACAACCTCGCCGGTGCGCTCGTAGGTGGCGATTTTGCCGATCCGGCGGACGTGGCGCTCGTCGTTGCTGAACGGCTCGGCCAGGAAGGCCTCGATGATGGCGGTAGCCTCCTCCACACTGTGCTGGCGGCCTCCGACAGCCACCACGTTGGCGTCGTTGTGTTCGCGGGCGAGCTGCGCAGTGGACAGGTTCCAGGCCAGGGCGGCGCGCACGCCCTTGACCTTGTTGGCTGCGATCTGTTCGCCGTTGCCGGAGCCGCCCAGAACGATGCCCAGGGCGTGGGTTCCCGCTTCCTGGTCGGCGACGACGGCGAGTGCGGCGTTGATGCAGAACGAGGGGTAGTCGTCGAGGGCGTCGTAGACCTTGGGCCCGTGGTCCACCACCTCGTAGCCCTTGGCGCTGAGGTGGCTGACGAGGTGGGCGCTGAGCTCCATTCCGGCGTGGTCGGTGGCAATGTGCACGCGGGGGAAGTCAGAAGTGGTCACGGCGGGTCCGTTCGGTTGCGGCGCCGGGCGGCGGCCGGGGGCGGGTGGGGGCTGGTCCAAGCCTACTAGGCCGGGCCCCCGGGGGCCGTGCCGCGGGGCGTCCGTGTGACGTGCGGGTCCGGCGTGTTACTACGGTGTCCGGCCGCTCTTACTGCTGTGTTCCGCCGTTCCGGCGGGCCCGGGCCGCCACCCGGGACAGTGTGCGGGCAATATTGTCTGCCGAGACGGCGCTGCCGCCGCTGACCGCGAGCCGGCGCCCGTCCGAGCGGTCGACCACCACCGCGGGGCCGCTGCTGACCAGCAGCGTCGTGGTGTTCCCGTGGATCCGGTAGCCCCAACCGCCGAAGTCCGCCGCCCTGACCTCCCGGGGAGTGGCGGCGTCGATGGCCGCGGCCGGGACGTCCATGACGCGGACAAATCCTGCGGCGAAGACCCGCAGCCCGGTGCGGTCAACCCGGATCCGGGCGAAGAGGAACGCCGCCGCCACGAGCGCCGCGGCCACCAGCAGCCCGGCCAGCCAGGGGACGGAAATACTCAGGAGCGCGGCGGGCAAGAGAGTGGCGATGCCCAGCATGACGAAGATTGAACTGCGGGCGTGGACCCAGAGGCCGACGCGGTCCCTGGCCAGTTCCGGGTCCTGTTCGCGTTCCAGTGCCTGTTGCATGGCGAGGTCGTCGTCAACGGACCAGCGCTCGTCAGCCTTGAAGACAAATCCCATCACGACGCCCAGGCCAACGGCCAGGCCGCTTCCCAGGGCCAGGACAGAGACGTCCACGTGGGACGCCCGCGCGTCGGGCAGTCCGATCTGGCCGACCAGGACGGCGGCGAGGACCGTGGTGATGAACAGGCTCAGGGAGAACCCGGCACCCATCATGATGCGGCGCATCATCGCGGGACGGGACAGCGGCACGGCCTGCAGCAGCACGGCCCAGCCGATCACCACGATCAGGGCTGCCCCGGCGCCCGTCACGGCGGCGAACGGCGCGAAGTCCGCGGCCCCGGCGTCGGTCCAACGGACGGCCAGCGGTTCGGGCAGTTCCGGGCGGACCAGCAGGGCGCACACCACGAATCCGGCCGCCAGCATGAGCGGGAACCCGATGGCGAAGCGCAACGCCCTGGTGTCGGCTGAGTCCCTGAACTTTCCCATACTCCCAACGCTACCCCCGACGCGCCCGCACCTTCGGCGGGCCGGGATCCGCGCCTCCGGCGGGGTTGCCGCGGGAAACTCTGTGGCCGGCTCCCTTGCCTCAGCGCGCTGACGTGAAAGAATAATTTCACAGTATCGCCGGCGGCTGCGGCCGGACGGCAGTATCCATCGTCTTCTGGAGGCCCCTTTGCCCGGTATGAACCTGACCCGCACCGAAGCCCGCGAGCGCGCCGCCCTGATCGACGTCGAGTCCTATGAGGTCAGCCTCGACCTGACCCGCGGCGAGAACGTCTTCGGGTCCACCACGGCCGTGAAGTTCTCGGCCAAGCCGGGGTCGTCGACCTTCATCGACGCTGTCACCCACGCCGTGCACAGCGTGAGCCTCAACGGGCGTGAACTGGATCCGGCGGAGGTTTCCGACGGTGTCCGGATCCAGCTCCCGGACCTGGCGGCCGAGAACCACCTGCTCGTGGTCGCGGAGGCCCCCTACATGAACACCGGAGAAGGCCTGCACCGGTTCGTGGACCCGGTGGACAACGAGGTCTATCTCTACACACAGTTCGAGGTGCCCGATTCGCGCCGCATGTTTGCCGTGTTCGAACAGCCCGACCTGAAGGCGAGCTTCACGTTCACCGTGACGGCGCCCTCGCACTGGGACGTCGTCTCCAACTCCCCCACCCCGGTGCCGGTGGAGACCATTCCCGGTGAAGACGGCGGCGCCCGCTCGGTCTGGGAGTTCACGCCCACCCCGCGGCTGTCCTCTTATGTCACGGCCTTGATCGCCGGGCCGTACCAGTCGGTCCGCAGCGAGGTCACCTCCGCGCAGGGCCGCGTGACCCCGCTGGGCATCTTCGCCCGCAAGTCCCTCATGCAGTACCTGGACGCGGACAACATCTTCGAACTCACCAGGCAGGGCTTCGAGTTCTTCGAGGCTCAGTTCGGCTGCCCGTACCCGTTCGAGAAGTACGACCAGCTGTTCGTGCCGGAGTTCAACGCCGGCGCCATGGAGAACGCCGGGGCCGTCACAATCCTGGAAGGCTATGTCTTCCGCGGCAAGGTCACCGACGCCCAGGTGGAGCGGCGCGCCATCACCGTGCTGCACGAACTCGCGCACATGTGGTTCGGCGACCTCGTCACGATGCGCTGGTGGAATGACCTCTGGCTCAACGAGTCCTTCGCCGAGTACATGTCCCACCTGGCCGCAGTGGAGAACACCGAGTTCGACCACGCCTGGACCACCTTCGCCTCCGTGGAGAAATCCTGGGCCTACCGGCAGGACCAGCTGCCCACCACGCACCCGATCTTCGCCGAGATCAACGACCTCCAGGACGTCGAGGTGAACTTCGACGGCATCACCTACGCCAAGGGCGCGTCGGTGCTGCGCCAGCTCGTCGCCTGGGTGGGTCCGGAGGAATTCATGTCCGGGGTCCGGGAGTACTTCAGCAAGCACGCCTGGCAGAACACCGAGCTCAGCGACCTCATGGCCGAACTGGAGAAGGCCAGCGGCCGTGACCTGGGCCAGTGGGGCCGGTTGTGGCTGGAGACCGCCGGCGTCAACACCCTGACCCCGGACATCGCCGCGGCCGCTGACGGCACCATCGGCTCCTTCGCGATCGTGCAGTCGGCCACCGGGAGTGAACCGACGCTCCGGCCGCACCGGCTCGCCGTTGGCTTCTACAACCTCAATGACGCCGGCAAGCTCGAGCGCGTGCACCGCGAGGAGCTCGATGTCGACGGCGAACGCACCGAGGTTCCGGCCCTCGCCGGCCTGGCCCGGCCGGACCTCGTCCTGCTCAACGACGACGACCTCGCCTACGCGAAGGTCCGGCTCGACCCGACGTCCCTCGCCACGGCGACGGCCCACCTGAAGGACTTCAGCCGGAGCCTGCCGCGCACGCTGGTCTGGGGCTCGGCCTGGGATGCGGCGCGCGACGGCGACAGCCCGGCCCGCGGCTATGTCGACCTGATCCTGGCCAACATTGCCGAGGAATCCGACTCCTCCGTGATCCTGGTCCAGTTGCGCCAGCTGGCCACCACCCTGACCTTCTACGTGGCCGAAGAGCACAAGGAGGCCACCGCCGTGGCCGCGGCCGACACCCTCTGGGACCTCGCCTCGGCCGTGCCGCCCGGCTCGGACGCGCAGCTGCAGTTCGTGAAGTCCTACGCCCTGCTGGCCCGCAGCGCCGGGCAGCTGGATACAATTTCCGGCCTGCTGGACGGCTCGCTCACCCTCGACGGGCTGAGCGTGGACCAGGACCTGCGGTGGGAGCTGCTGGCCTCCCTCGTCGTAGGCGGACGCGCCGGGCAGGAGCGGATCGACGAGGAGCTGGCACAGGACAACACGGCCAACGGACAAAACGCGGCAGCCCTGGCGAAGGCGGCCATCCCCACCCCCGAGGCGAAGGCCGAGGCCTGGGAATCCATTGTGGTCAAGGGCGAGCTCTCCAACGCCCTGCAGGGCTCCGCGGTGACCGGCTTCACCCGGGTCCTGGACACGTCCCTGCTGGAACCGTACGCCGAGAAGTACTTCGAAGCCGTCCCGGGGATCGTGGCCAGCCGCACCCACGCCCTGGCCCAGCAGATCGTCGTCGGGCTCTACCCGGCCCAGCTGACCACGCAGGCCACCGTGGACCGGACCGACGCGTTCCTGGCCGCCCTGCCGGAGGACAGCGCGGCGCTGCGCCGCATGATGCTGGAAAACCGCGACGGCGTGGTCCGCGCCCTGCGCGCCCGCCAGGCCGACATCTAGGGCCGGCGGACCACAGGCGAGCCCTGCGCAGGACCCCGGCACCGCGCGGCGGTGCCGGGGTCCTGCCGATTCCGCGCTACTAGACTGGCCGCATGAGCCTCGATGAGCACCGCTACGCGCTGACTGTCCGGTGGACCGGGAACCTTGGGGACGGGACGGCGTCGTACCGAGGCTATTCACGGGACCACGACGTCGAAATCCCCGGCCTTCCGGTGCTGCCGGGCTCGGCCGATCCGACGTTCCGCGGGGACCGGAGCCGGTACAACCCCGAGCAGCTGCTCCTGGCGGCGCTGTCCCAGTGCCACATGCTCTCCTTCCTGCACGTGGCCGTGAAGCACGGCGTGGTGGTGACGGCGTACGAGGACCAGGCCGAGGGGCTCATGCGGACCAACCGGGACGGCAGCGGCCAGTTCGAATCCGTCACACTCAAGCCGCGGGTGTCCCTGGCCGCACCGGCCGCTCCTGACCTACTCGAGGAGCTTCACGCCGAGGCCAACAAGGTCTGCTTCATCGCCCGCAGCGTCAACTTTCCGGTGCTGCACGAGCCCACGGCCGTGGTCGCGCCCGGGACGGCCGACCCTGCCCCGTCGGACTGACGCTGCCCTCTTGGATTGATGCTGCCCTCTTGGATTGATGCTGCTCAGGCGGACTGCGCCCGGTAGGCAGCCAGGGTCGACCGTTCCTTCTCCGGGCTCAGTCCCGCCTTGCGTTCCCGGGCCAGGCCGCGCTTGCGCTCGTCACTGAGGGTGTCGCGCAGCGTCTGTGCCCAGGGCCGGAGCCGGAGGCCGGCCGCCAGCGCTGCATCGTTGCTCCGGGCCGCGAAGCCCTCGTGGCCCGGCGGCAGCCACAGCGGCAGCGAGTCGGGGCCGGCCCAGTAGTTCACGCCCTGCCCTGCCAGCCAGCCACCCGGGGCCGCGGTCACCTCCGCCGTCCGGCCCGTGAGGCGCAGGCATTCGTCCAGGTACGCGGCAAACGGCACGGCCTCGCCGACGGCGTTCAGGGCGCCCGTGACGCCCTTCTCCGCCGCGGCCACGATCCAGGCCGCGAGGTCCCGCACGTCGATGACCTGGGTGGAGTCCCCGGGGATGTCCGGGACCAGGACCGGATCATCGTCCCGGGCGAATCGGGCAGGCCAATAGCCGTACCGGTCCGAGCCGTCACCCGGCCCGCCGATCAGCCCCGCGCGGCAAAGGTGCGCCTTGTCCGGCGCGAGTCCCGTCGCCCACTGTTCGATCGCGGACTTGGCCTCGCCGTAGTTCTCCGGCGTCAGGGCGGTGCCCGGTGCCAGTGGAGGCAGGACCGGAGCGTCCTCCCCGGCGCCGGGAACCGAGTGATCCGCATAGACCGAGCAACTGGACACGACAGTCCAGTGCCTGGCCGTTGGCGCAAGGACATCGAGTGCCTCGCGGCCCTGTTCCGGATCCCGGGTGACGTCGATGACGGCGTCCCAGCCGCCCGGGCCCCGGCTGCCTGCCGCCACGGCCGCATAGGCGGCGTGTCCCCTGGTCCGGTCCGACTGCACCCATGTGGCTCCGCGGGGCGGGGCGGCAACGCTTCCGCGGGCCAGGCAGGTGACGTCGTGCCCGGCGGCCAGGGCTTGCCCGGCGATTTCGGAAGACAGGAAGGCCGTACCGCCAAGAACCAGGATGCGCATGGGTGCCACGGTACGGCGCTAATGTTGAAAGGGAACAGAGCGTTATGCGGCCGGCGAACGCCAACGCGCAGGCCGAACAGCAGCCCGGCAGCGATTAACAACCCGCAGGGACCAGGAGCAAGGAGCCAGCCCCACCGATGTACAGCATGACAACAGCCGATCCCATCACTCTTTCGGAAATTTCGACGGTCAATTTCCCGGGGGTCCTTATCAGCATCGGCGTCGGCGTTGCGGTGTGGCTCGTGGCGTCCTTCGTGATTTCCGGGATCACCAAGCGTGTCGCCCAGGGCAGCACCTTCTTCAAGAAGCGGCACTTCCGCTGGGTGACCCCGGCGCTCCGGGCGCTGGACCACGAGCGCCGGGTCCAGCGGGCCAACACGATCGGTGCCCTCCTCAGGAGCGTGGTGGGCGTCCTGGTGGCCGCACTGACCATCATGTATGTGCTCAAGAACCTGAATGTGGACATCGCACCGCTGCTGACCAGCGTGGGTATTCTCGGTATCGCCATCGGCTTCGGCGCCCAGCAGCTGATCCGCGACTTCCTGGCCGGCATCTTCATCACCCTCGAGGACCAGTACGGGATCGGCGACGTGATCGAGACCTCCGAGGTGGTGGGCGTCGTCGAGTCCATGAACCTGCGGATCACCCGGGTCCGCGCCGAGGACGGCGCCATCTGGTACTTGCGCAACGGCGAAATCCTGCGCGTGGGCAACCGGTCGCAGGGCACCTACATCCCGCCGGAGGAGCCGCCGGCGGATGAGCCCGACACCGCACCCCAGCAGCAGGCCGGAGAATAGAGCCATGACCATTCCCAGCGCCGGCGAACCCCGGCAGCCCCGCCAGCTCCTGCAGAACGATCCGTTCAGCCAGCCAGGCTACACCGACAACTTCTACGACGCCGTCGGCGGACACGAGACTTTCGTGAAGCTCATCGACGTGTTTTACGACGGCGTGGCGACTGACCCGCTGCTGCGTCCCATGTATCCGGAGGAGGATCTCGGCCCGGCCAAGCGGCGCTTCCTGATGTTCCTGGAACAGTACTGGGGCGGCCCGACGACGTACGGCGAGGAGCGCGGGCACCCCCGGCTGCGGATGCGCCACATGCCGTTCCGTGTGACGCCGGAGGCGAAGGACCGGTGGCTGCACCACATGCGCGCCGCCGTGGACGCCCTGGACCTGCCGCCGTTGTACGAGGGAACGCTCTGGGACTACATGGAACGGGCCGCGCTCTCGATGGTCAACAGCCCGTCGGACGCCTAGGCCCGGACAGGGAAAGACCCCGGAGGCACTTGGGGGAATGTCTCCGGGGTCTTTCTGCCTAAATAATACCCAGCCGGGTATGGGGGTGCAAGTTCGGTTTTGCGCCCAGGCTGGAGGCCAACCGGCGCACCTTTTTCGTCGCCGGGACGACGGCGGGGCGGTGGGCATCCTGAAGCTCGTGGTCCTTGAACGGATGGCTTTCCGGGGCCCACAGTGGGCACTTCGGGCGGGTCTAAGCTGGCGGTCATGGCGATCATTCATCAGGCGACCCTCACCCCGACGAAAATGGAACTCCTCGAACGCTGGCTGCCCGGCCGGCCTTGGCTCCCGGACTCGGGATCGGCGCCGGAGAAGGTGGGCCACTTCCGCTTCGACGATCCCGGCGGCGAGGTCGGCTTGGAGACGATCCTGGTGCGCTCCGGCGGCGCCGTCTTCCAGGTCCCGCTAAGCTACCGCGGCGCTCCCCTGGTCGGCGCCGACGGCTTCCTTGTCGGGACGTTGGAACATTCGGTGCTGGGAACGCGCTGGGTCTACGACGCCTGCGCGGACCCCTGCTACGTCCGTGCCCTGGCCGGGGCGGTCCTGGCCGGCCAGCCCCAGGCGAAGCACTATCTGCAGGTCGACGGCGCCGAGAAGGTGCTTCCCGAATCCGTACTCGTACACAGCACGGAAGCGGCAGCGGCGGCCGTGCCCGACGTCGAGGACGTCACGGTCGAGGAGACCCGGGAGGGATCGGTGATCCGGTCCGGGGAACTGAGAATCGTGGTGCGGCGGCGGCTTGACGCGGCGGAGGAACCGGCCGCGCGGGCCCTCATCGGGACCTGGGAGGGCCAGGAAACGCCGGTCACGCTCGCCGTCGTGACCGCCGCCTGAGCGCGGCGGGCGGGGAAACCCGTTCTGCTAGAGTCCGGAGCCGGTCCGGACTAGCACGTGGCCGCGGTCGCCGCTGAGGCGGAACCAGCGCCCGGCCCGGAATAGCCGCTGCTCGCCGTCGGCCAGGAAACCCAGGGTGAGCCCGGCGAAAGCGGCGCCGGCCGGGAGCCCGCCGGCCTCGGGCAGTTCACGGCCCCATACCGTCGCCCGGGCGTTGTTGACGATCAGGGCGCCGGGCTTGTCCGGGATGATCGCGGAGATCTCGCGGATGCCGGCTTCCGCAGCGGCGCGCAGGACAGTGTCATGGAGGGCGCCAAGCGGTTCCCAGCCTGTCCGCGGTGCCCCGATTCCGGCCCAGGACTCACTGACGGTCATCGGCGGGACGGGAAGTTCGACGTCGTGCTCGCCCGCCCGGGCCAGGCGGTCCAGCACGGCGGAGAGCGGCACGGTCACGTCGGTGTCCGCCGGCTGCGCCAGCGCCATGGTGCGCAGCCCCAGAATGGTGGGCGTCGATTCGCCGAGGAGCCGCGGGCGCAGGACACAAACATAGGCCGCCAGCACCGGCCCCGTGGCCTGGAGCCGGATGGCACCGTCCTCAACGGACTTGGCCCGTGTGGCGAAGGTACGCAGATCGGCGAGGTCGCGGGGATCGGTGAAGTGCAGGGGCTGGGTTAGGACATCAGACACACCACCGACTTTACCGGCTGCGCTTCTATGGAGCCGCGCCCGCCTCCACGGAGCCCGGCTTTTTGACGTCGCGGTTTTGGCGCCGCCTTTGCCAGTGTTGCCTTTTTGACAGAGTCACGGCGCCGTCTAGAGTCAGACCATGACTGAAGCCGACGCCGGACTGCAGGGCCTGCCGGCCCAGGACCCCACTGCACTGCTCATCCAACTCCTCAACCTTGGCGAGCTCGAAGGCGCGCGCACGGACGAGGACATCTTCATGGGCCCCTCGCAGCGGCAGCCGCGGCAGCGCGTCTTCGGCGGTCAGGTGCTGGCGCAGTCCCTGATTGCCGGCAGCCGCACGGTCGAACCGGAGCGCAGCGTGCACTCCATGCACGGCTATTTCCTCCGGCCGGGCGACGCCAACAAACCGATCACCTTTGGCGTGCAGCGTCTGCGCGATGGCCGGTCCTTCTCGGCGCGCCGGGTCCACGCCTACCAGGAGGGCATGCCCATCCTGTCGATGATCGCCTCGTTCCAGGCCGAGGACAAAGGCATCGACCACCAGTCGGAAATGCCCGCCGGGATCCCGGACCCCGAGTCGCTGCCCAGCACCGCGGACCTGCTGGGCAAAATCGACCACCCTGTGGCCCGGCACTGGGCCTATGAACGGCCCTTCGACATCCGCCATGTCGACCCCGCCCTGTACGTTTCGGCCGAGGGACGCAAGGAAGCCCGCAACGCGGTCTGGATGAAGACCTTCGGCCCGATGCCCGACGACGCCGGCCTGCACCGGGCCGCCCTGGCCTATGCGAGCGACTACACCCTGCTGGAGTCGATCCTCCGCAGGCACGGGATGAGCTGGATTACGCCCGGAATGTCCGTGGCGAGCCTGGATCACGCCATGTGGTGGCACCGGCCGGTCCGGGTGGACGAATGGCTCCTGTACGTCCAGGAATCCCCCAGCGCCCAGGGTGCCCGGGGCCTGGCCACCGGCAGGATCTTCAGCCGCGACGGCCGGCACGTGGCCACGGTGGCGCAGGAAGGCATGATCCGCGTCCCCAGCGACCAGGCGGACAAGTCCGCAGGGGCCGTCCAGTCCGCTGTCCTGTAGAGGACCGTCCTGCAGCACCCCGCCGCCATTCCTGCCGGGCCGGGAAATGCGCTGGATATGCAAAAAGCCGGCCCCCTCGGGGGCCGGCTTTTTGCCGTGCGGACTTAGTCGCGGGTCTGTCCTAGTCGCGGGTGAGGCGGCGGTGCGTCACGCGGTGCGGCTTGGCCGCGTCCGGGCCCAGTCGCTCCACCTTGTTCTCTTCGTAGGACTCGAAGTTGCCTTCGAACCAGTACCACTTGGACGGGTTTTCCTCGTCGCCTTCGTAGGCCAGGATGTGCGTGGCCACCCGGTCAAGGAACCAGCGGTCGTGCGAGACGACGACGGCGCAGCCCGGGAACTCGAGCAGCGCGTTTTCGAGGCTGCTGAGGGTTTCGACGTCGAGGTCGTTGGTGGGCTCGTCGAGGAGCAGCAGGTTGCCGCCCTGCTTGAGGGTCAGCGCCAGGTTGAGGCGGTTGCGTTCACCACCGGAGAGGACGCCGGCCTTCTTCTGCTGGTCCGGGCCCTTGAAGCCGAATGCGGCCACGTAGGCGCGGGACGGCATTTCGACGTGGCCGACCTGGATGTAGTCGAGCCCGTCGGACACAACCTCCCACAGCGTCTTGTTGGGGTCGATCCCGCCGCGGCTCTGGTCGGCGTAGGAGATCTTGACGGAATCGCCGATCTTCAGCTCGCCGCCGTCGAGCGGTTCCAGGCCCACGATGGTCTTGAACAGAGTGGACTTGCCGACGCCGTTCGGGCCGATGACGCCAACGATGCCGTTACGGGGCAGCGAGAAGGACAGGCCGTCGATCAGCGTGCGGTCGTCGAAGCCCTTCTGGAGGTCCTTGGCTTCGAGCACGAGTCCGCCAAGACGCGGTCCCGGCGGGATCTGGATCTCCTCGAAGTCGAGCTTGCGGGTGCGGTCTGCCTCAGCGGCCATTTCCTCGTAGCGGGCCAGGCGGGCCTTGGACTTGGTCTGGCGGCCCTTGGCGTTGGAGCGGACCCACTCGAGTTCCTCGCTGAGGCGCTTGGCCTGCTTGGCGTCCTTCTTGCCTTGGATTTCCAGCCGGGCGCGCTTCTTCTCCAGGTACGTGGAGTAGTTGCCCTCGTAGGGGTAGAGGTGGCCGCGGTCCACTTCGGCGATCCATTCGGCCACGTGGTCCAGGAAGTAGCGGTCGTGGGTGACGGCGAGGACGGCACCGGCATAGGTGGACAGGTGTTGCTCAAGCCACAGCACGCTCTCGGCGTCGAGGTGGTTGGTGGGCTCGTCGAGCAGGAGCAGGTCCGGCTTCTGGAGCAGGAGCTTGCAGAGGGCGACGCGGCGGCGCTCACCGCCGGAGAGCAGGGTGACATCGGCGTCGGCCGGCGGGCAGCGCAGCGCGTCCATGGCCTGTTCCAGCTGGGAATCGATGTCCCAGGCGTCGGCTGCGTCGATCGCTTCCTGCAGCTGGCCCATTTCCTCGAGGAGGGCATCGTAGTCAGCGTCGGGGCTGGCCATTTCCTCGGAGATTTCGTTGAAGCGCTGGATCTTGCCGTAGATTTCGCCGACGCCTTCCTGGACGTTGCCCAGGACGGTCTTGTCCTCGTTCAGCGGCGGCTCCTGCAGCAGGATGCCCACCGTGTAGCCGGGGCTGAGCCGGGCCTCACCGTTGGAGGGGGTGTCCAGGCCCGCCATGATCTTGAGAATGGTGGACTTACCGGCACCATTCGGGCCGACAACGCCAATCTTGGCCCCCGGGAAGAAGGACATGCTCACGTCATCGAGGATGAGTTTTTCGCCGACAGCCTTACGGGCCTTGGTCATTGTGTAGATAAATTCCGCCATGCCTACAAATCTAGTGGTTCGGCCGGGATAACTCACATTCCGGACGGCCCGGATCCGCCCGTTTACGACGCCGGGCGGCGCCGGTCAGCTCCAGCCGGGGCGTGGCACGGCCGCCCTGTCTCAGTCCCGGTTCAGTCCCCACTCACTCCCCGCTCAGTCCTGGACGCCGACGAGGCAGCCGCCGGAGGCCAGGGCAGGCAGCACACTGACGGCGACACTGCCGCGGCGGATCTGGGCCACGATGCAGCTTCCGCCGTCGCGGACCGCGGCTTCGACGGCGTCGGCGGCCAGACCGGTGGGCGTCCGGGCCGCCGTCACTTCGACGTCGGCTGCGGGTATTCCGGTGCCGGTCAAAGCCGCGCGGACGTCATCGGTGCGGGGCTCGCCGCCGGCTCGCGCGGCACCGTCCAGGACCGCCACGACCTTGGATTTCATGTCCGCGACGGCGGTCCCGGCAGCGCCGGTGCGTCCGGAGTCGTTTCGTGAGGTACCCGTGAGCGGGGCGTCAGTGCGCGGGATCTCAGTGCCCGTGGTGTCAGCCGGCGATGTCGGGGCCGGTAGGGTTTGGGCCGGGTCGGGGACCGAACACGCGGGGACTGCCAGCAGGAGCATCACCGTGGCCAATACCACCGCTGCCCGGCCCGGCGAGCGGCCATGCGGGCGGCCATGCGAGCGACCATCCGAACAACGGAGCGTACGGCGGCCGGGAGGGTTTACCGCGACCGCGACTGCTGCGGCCATACCGGGCTCGTCAAGAGTCGCGGGTCCGTCGGCGTTCCTGGCGTGCTTCACCCGGTCATTGTGCCATCTGGCGGCCCCCGCCTGCCGCCGCTGCCCGCGCAGTGTCAGGGGTTTAGGCTGCGGCGGCTTTGAGTTCGCCTGTTTCCTGGTCCACCTCCGTTTCCTCGCCTGTCTCGTCATCGACATACGTCACAGGGGCGTCGAAGCCGTCGCCGCCGGCCCCCGACTCCGGAGGCGCGTCGCCGCCTTCGCCGTGGCCGGGCGCGTCCGGGGCGCCGGGCGTTGCGGCCCCCTGTTTTCCGGCTCCGGCCGTGCGCGTGAAGTTGGCGGATCCCCACATGAGGTCGTGGCCGACGGAATCGGCGTCGATTTCCGCGTCGTGGTAGACCCTGCCGTCTTTCTCCCAGCTCCGCATCTTCAGCCGGCCGACAACGATGACCCGCTGGCCCTTCTTGACGCTGCAGCCGATGTTGCCGGCCAGCTGCCGGTAGCCCTGGACGGTGAACCAGTTGGTGTTGCCATCGACCCAGGTGCTGGAGGTCCGGTCGTAGCGGCGGTAGGTGGACCCAAGCCGAAAGGACGCCGTGGCCACACCCCCGGGGGTGGTCGAGCTTCTGATCTCCGTGGCGACGAAGCCCCGGACCGTAATGTTGTCGCTCATTCTCATGTCCTGTCTCGAAGTGTCATGCCCTGCCGGGCAGTTCCAGCATCCTGCCCCCGGCGCCGGACCGGGAGGCCCAGTCGGCGCTATGTGGACAACGGCGCTTTGTGGACAACTGGACTATGTGGACGACAGGGATATGTGGACGACAGGGATATGTGAATAATTCGGGGCACTCGGACGCGAGAAGGCGGACTCGTTCGAGGCTCAGGGAGCCATGACCGCGGCCCTGCTCCTGACATGCCGCAGGACCGCGGCGAGGGCCGGCCAGTTGCTGTTACCGTGCCGCGTGCGCGCAAAGGCACGGAGGCGGACGCCGGGCCGGGCGAGCGGGACGAGGGCTACGCCGCGCCGGGGTTGGCGGTCCGAGGGCAGCAGGCCGATCCCCATTCCCGCGAGGATGAGGTCCTCGACCAGCTCGAGGCTGTCCGCCTGGTGCCTGATCCGCGGCTCAAAGTCAGCCATCGACGAGATCAGCCGCAGGACGTCCTCGTCCGCCCGGTTTCGCGAGTTGCCGATCCAGTCATGGTCCCGGAAGGCCGCGAAGACTTCGGGAGCGTCGGCGGGAAGGTGTCCACTGGCGCCCTCCGGGACGCCGAGGCTCCACGCCGTGCTCCACAGCGGGAACGAGTCAAAAGCAGCGCCGGTGCCGTCCGGCGCGAGGTTGTAGTCATACGTCAGGGCCAGGTCCACGGTGTCGGACGCAAGGAGGGCAAGGGCCTCGACCGGTTCGTGCTCCCGAACCTCGACTTTCACGTCCGGATGGCTGGAGGCCAGGTCACCGACAATCGGCATGATGATTTTGCGGACGGCGGTGACGAATCCGGCCACGCGGACCGTTCCGGCGGGTTCGGCGTCGGCGTCCAGCTCAGCGGTGGCGGCGGCGACAGCGCCGAGTATAGTCACCGCGTGGTTGGCCAGGCGGCGGCCTGCGGGGGTCAGACGCACGCCACGCCCTGCAGGTTCCAGCAACGGCGTGCCGGTTTCCCGGGCCAAGGCCGCGATTTGCTGGGAGACGGTCGACGTCGTCGTTCCCAGAGTATCGGCGACATGGCGCATTGAGCCCTGGCGGGCCAGTTCAAGCAGGATTTCAAGCCGGCGGGTCTCCATCCCCCTATTGTCCATGTTTAGTGGACGTTTTATGGATGATTATCACGTGGACGTAGACGATCTACCGGCGGTCTACTGGAGCCATGGCGAGAATTTCCCCCGGTACATCCAACACGGCACGCACTGGAACCTCGATGGCTGCCGCGGCAATGTGCTGTGTGCAGCTGGGCCTGGCCGCCTCCGTGTCGCTGACGGACCGTCTGGGCCCTGGGGGCGTCGCATGGCTGCGGCTGGCCTGGGCTGCCCTGATTCTCGTCGTCCTGATGCGCCCGTGGCGCGCACGGTTTACGCGGTCGGGCCTGGTCACCTGCACGTTGCTGGGGCTCGTCACCGCAGGCATGACATTGCTGTTCATGGCCGCAACCGTCAGGATCCCGTTGGGCACCGCCAGCGCCCTCGAGTTCCTGGGGCCGTTGTCCGTGGCCGTCGTCCGGGGACGCAGGGCCGGGCGGTGGTGGGCGCTGGTAGCGGCAGCCGGTGTCGCTGCGCTGACCGAACCGTGGCACGGCGGCACGGACCCGGTCGGGGTCCTCCTCGCCCTGGGTGCAGCCGCCGGCTGGGCTGCCTACATCCTCCTGACGCAGCGGGCCGGTGATGAACTGGGCGGCCTGCAGGCGCTGGCGGTCTCGATTCCCGTCGCCGCGGCGGCGACGACCATTGCCGTGGGACCGGCGGTATTTGGCCGGCTCGACTGGCAGATGCTGCTCGCGGGAGCCGGCCTGGCACTGCTGATGCCTGTCATCCCGTTCAGCCTGGAACTGATGGCCCTGCGCCGCCTCAAGGCCTCGGTCTTCGGGACGCTCATGAGCCTGGAACCGGCCATCGCCGTCCTCATTGGTTTCGTAATCCTGGGCCAGGTGCCCGGGCCTGGCGGCATTGCGGGGATAGCGCTGGTCGTGGCGGCAGGCATCGGCGGCACCCGCCAGGCGGACGGTTCTCCACATAAGGCAGTGGTGCCGGAAACCACGGAGCCATCGCTGGCAGCGCCCCAATGACCGTCACCGGGTGTCCGGCACTGTAAACTTTTTGAGGCGTCCCCGGCAGCAGCCGGCGGGCACCAGCGTGCCCCAGTAGCTCAGGGGATAGAGCAGCGGCCTTCTAATCCGCCGGTCGGGGGTTCGATTCCCTCCTGGGGCGCAGGCCGGCGCCGGGCTGCGGATTGTCCGCAGCCCGGCGCCGCAGCGTCAGATCCACTTGTTGTGCTTGAACGCCAGGAACAGGACGGCGCCCATCCCGACCATGAGCCCGAGCGCCATGGGATAGCCGAAGATCCAGTCGAGCTCGGGCATGGCCCGGAAGTTCATCCCATAGATCGAGGCGATCAGCGTCGGGGCGAAGAGGATCGCAGCCCACGACGAGATCCGCTTGACCTGCTCGTTCTGGGCGAAGCTGGACTCCGTCAGCAGCCGCATCTCGTCGTTTTGCCGCTGGGCCACGAGGGCTGCATTAACGGCGAGCGCATTTTGCAGCAGGGCCCGGAAAGCCGTCACCCGCTCCCCCAGCCTCAGCGCGTGGTCAAGGACGTCGCGGAAATGGTCCTGCAGTTCCGGGTCCGGCACCCCGTCCGGGCCCCCGGCCATGAGCGTCTGCAAAATTCCGGCGAGCGGAGCCGTGGCGCGCTGGAACGTGATGACCTGGCGGGAGAGTTCATAAATCCTGCGCGACACGCCGGGATCCGCGGCGAACAGGTCATCCTCGATCTCATCGATGTCGTTTTCCAGCCCGGCGGCGACCGGCTCATACTCGTCCACCACCTGGTCCACGATCGCGTACAGCACCGCGTCGGGTCCAAGTGCCAGGAATTCCGGCTCGGACTCCATGCGCCGGCGCACGCGGGCCAGGTCGGGCGACTCCGCCCGGCGGACCGTGACCACAAAGTCCGGTCCGGCAAACACGTGGATCTCGCCGAACTCCACCTTTTCGACGTCGTCGAGGTACCGGGCGGGACGCAGCACCAGGAACAACGTGTCGCCGTAGTGCTCCAGCTTCGCCCGCTGGTGGCCGGCGAGCGCGTCCTCCACAGCCAGATGGCTCAGGTCGAATTCCTCGGCCACCGAACGGAGCTCGTTCGCGTCCGGCCGGTAGAGCCCGATCCAGGCCATGCCTTGGCGCTGCCGCAGGAGAAAATACGTCTCCTCGAGGTCTTCCGGGTCAGCGGTCCGCCGGCCGTCCACGTAGACGGCGTTGTCAATAATGGTCACGGCCGCGCCTCCTCATCAAGGCATTCCCTTGGCTGTGACGTTATACCGTGCCCGGGCCGGTGCCAACCGTCAGCCCGCCTCGGCCGCTAGCCTGTTTCCATGGGTGAAGCAGAACTCCCGGGGCCGGAAACCATCACCACCGCCGCGGCGCAGTGGCCCGACGTCGAACGCCTCTTCGGCGCACGCGGCGAACCGTCGCGCTGCTGGTGCCGTTTCTTCGCCCTCACCGGCAGGCAGTGGTCCGAGTCGACCCCGGAACAGCGCAAAGGCCAGTTGCGGCACAAGTTCGACGGCGGCGCCCCGGCTCCGGGGGTGCTGGCCTTCCGCGACGGGATCCCGGTGGGCTGGTGCGCCGTCGAGCCCCGCGGGTGCTACCCGAGAATCCTGCGTTCAAAGGTGTTCACAGCGGCGGGCCCCGAAGTGGCCGGGGATCACGGCGCGAATGACGTGTGGTCCGTGACTTGTTTTGTCGTCGCCCCCGGCCATCGGCGGCAGGGCGTTGCCCGGGCGCTGCTGGATGCCGCCGTCGGACACGCCCTGGCCCATGGCGCGACGGCAGTGGAGGGCTATCCGGTGGATCCCGGGCAGCGGCCCAAGGTCGGCCCGGCGGACCTCTATCACGGCACCCTGGGGCTCTTCCGGGCGGCCGGCTTCTCGGTGGTCAGCGACGCGGTGCCCGGACGCGCCGTCGTGCGCCTGACTGGCCGGCTCACGGCAGCGTCAGGATCACGGGCCCCTCGGCGGTGATCGCCACCGTGTGCTCGCTGTGCGCGGCGCGGCGCCCGTTGGCGGAGCGGAGGGTCCACTGGTCCTCGTCGTGGTAGTAGTCGTCCTTGCGGCCGAGGATGAGCATCGGCTCGATCGCGATGACCAGGCCCTCGGTCAGTTTGATGCCCCGGCCCGGCCGGCCGTCGTTTGGCACGTGCGGCTCGGCGTGCATGGTCCGGCCGATCCCGTGGCCGCCGTGGTCGGCAAGGAGCCCGTAGCCTGCCCGGCGCGCGGCGCCGCCGATCGCGTAGGCGAGATCCCCCATCTTGTTCCCGACCCGTGCAGCGTCGATCCCCCGGGCCAGGGCGGCGTCCGTGGCGTCGATGAGCGCCTGGTCCACCGGGTCCGCCGTCCCCACGATGAAGCTGACCGCGGCATCGCCGCACCAGCCGTCCAGGAACGCGCCGCAGTCCACGCTCAGCAGGTCCCCGTCCTGCAGCCGGTACCCGTTCGGGATGCCATGGACGACGGCGTCGTTCACGCTCGTGCAGATCACGCCCGGAAACGGGACCGAGGCCCACCGCGGCCGGTAGTTCAGGAACGCCGGGGTGGCGCCGGCGTCGGCGATGGATGCGGCGGCGACCTCGTCCAGTTCCTTGAGCGAGACGCCGACGGCGGCGGCGCCCCGGACCCGGCCCAGCGTGGCGGCGACCACGCGGCCCGCCTCGCGCATCAGGGCGATCTCCCCGGGACTCTTGATCATGGACATGGGTTTCCTTCCGACGCGGCACCGCGGCTAGCTGGCTTAAACTCTAAAGCCCCCCGCGGGATGTCTACAGTGGCTTCATGGCCACCACTGAACTGCTCGATGCGATCCGCAGCCGGCTGCAGGCCGCGGCCGATCCCGGCCGCGCTGCCGGGGCGCAGGCCTACATGAAATCGCAGATGCCGTTCCTGGGCGTGCGGGTCCCGGAGGTCCGCAGGATCGTCAGGGCCGCGGCCGCGGAGTACCCGCCGGCCGGCGTGGCGGAGCTGCAGTCCGTGGTCCTCGCACTGTGGCGGACAGCCGTCTGCCGGGAGGAACGCTACGCAGCGATCGAGCTCACGGGGCTCAGGCTCGCGGCCCGGGACCTGGGGATGCTGGCCCTGTACGAGGAAATCATCCGCAGCGGTGCCTGGTGGGACCTGGTGGACGGCGTGGCCCACCGGCTCGGCGGCCTGTTGCAGGCCCACCGGGCGGAGCTGACGGTGGTCCTGGGCCGTTGGAGCATGGACAGCGATTTCTGGATCCGCCGCGCTTCCATCACGGCGCAGCTGGGGGCGAAGACCGCCACGGACACGGCCCTCCTGGCGTCCGTGATCGAGGCCAACCTGGCCGACCGGGAGTTCTTCATCCGCAAGGCGATCGGGTGGGCGCTGCGCCAGTACGCAAGGACGGACCCGGACTGGGTCCGGGCGTTCGTGCAGCGGCACCGGGAGGAGCTCAGCCCGCTTTCCCGCAAGGAGGCGCTGAAGAACCTTCCGGCCGAATGAGGGGGACTAGATGATCGGCCGGGTGGTGACCGGCTCGTCCGATTTGCTGAACAGCAGCTTGGTCTTCGGGTCCAGGAAGATCAGGTAGAGCGCAAACAGCAGCGCGATGATGGCTGCGGCGTTGCGGGCCAGCGCCAGGGCCAGGCCAAGGTCCGCGGTCTGCAGGTAGGGGAAGACGTCCAGCTGGTCCGAGATCGCGTACACCATGAAGAAGGACACGATGAAGTACAGCGCCTTGACCTGCCAGTCGTCACGGATGCCCGTGACCGCGAACAGCGGAATGAGCCAGACGATGTACCAGGACTGGATCATCGGGGACAGAAGCACGACGGCGGCGAACGCCAGGGTGAGGCGGCGCATCAGGCGGTCGTAGTCGCCGCGGAAAATCTGCCAGGCGACAATCCCGACCGCGAGGAGCTTGCCGGCGTCGAATGCCCATTTGGCCAGGCCCCAGCCGTCGAGTCCGAACGAGTTGGAGATCGAGGCGACGATCAGGCCGACCAGGCCCACGGGCGCGTACCAGATCCAGATGCTGCCCGGGGCGGACAAGCCGTTGATCCAGCCGAAGCCGAATCCGTTGACCCGGCTCATCGCCCACAGCAGGGCCAGGCTGATGCCGGCCGTCAGGCCCCAGAAGAGGAACTTGCGCGGCCAGCTGGCGTTCTTGCCGGCCCAGAGCAGGCCGATGAACGGCAGGAAGACCACCGTGATGGGCTTGACCGCAATGGACAACGTGACCAGCACGATCCCGAGAATGACCCGGCGCGTGGCGCAGAAGTACAGGCCGGCCAGGGCCAGCCCGATCATGAGCGAGTCGTTGTGCACGCTGGCGATGAAGTTGGTCAGGAACAGCGGGTTGGCGGCCGTCAGCCACAGGGCCCGGTTCGGGTTCACGCCGTGGAGTTCGGCCAGTTTCGGCACGTAGATCACGCAGAGGACGACGCCCACCAGGGCGGCCACCCGGAACAGCATGATGCTGCCCTCCGGGTGCACGTTGGTGGCCCAGACCACGAACTGCTCGATCCACAGGAACAGCTGGCCGTACGGAACCGGGGCTTCGGTCCACATCTTGTCCGCGCCGAGCTGGAAGTAGTTGGACAGCGCCGAGATGCCGTTTTCGTAGGGGTTGAATCCCTCCACCATGAGCCGGCCCTGCCCGATGTAGGCGTAGACGTCCCGGCTGAACAGCGGCACGGAAAACATCAGCGGCAGGCCCCACGCCACCGTCGCCTGGAGCGTGGCCTTGCGGGCGCCGTCTCCCCAGACCCGGACACGCTGGCCCAGCCGCAGCCAGGCGCGGACCAGCAGCATGCCGCCGAAGGCAAGCAGGACGATTGACAGGGCAACGCCGATGGCTTCGGTCCGCATCCAGATGAACAGCGGGACGCGGCGGAGCCCGGACACGGGGGCCAGCCAGCCGACGCCGATCGAACCGATCATCATGAACAGCGACCCCAGAAAACCGGCAAGGATCGGGGACCGGGGATTGTCGACGTCGCCCAGGGCGTCAGCCCCGGCGGGGCTGGACACAGCGGGGCTGGACACGGCCGGGCTGGACACAGCCGGGCGGGACGAGGTTGGGTTTGACACAGTCGGGCGGGTGGCGGCCGGGCGGGACGTACCGGCAGCCGTTTCCCCCGCCGCAGGCACAGGCGCCGTCATGTCAGGATCGTCCTATCTGTTGCGGGTCACATGTCCGCCCACAACAGGCCGGATTTTCCGGCCAGGGGCGTCGCGTTTAACAAATACGCCGCCGAAAATCCTCGACGGCCGCGTACCCGAAATCCTAGCACCGGACGGCTCCCCGGCGTCGGAACGGTAGGCTGGGCAGGTGCCTATAACTAACGAACGCATCGTCTGGATCGACTGCGAAATGACCGGCCTGGACACCGAGCACGACGCCCTCATCGAGGTGGCCGCACTGGTGACCGATTCGGAGCTCAACATCCTGGGTGACGGCGTCGACGTCGTCATCAAGCCCGACGACGCCGCGCTTGCCCAGATGAACGACTTTGTCCGCGACATGCACACCCGGTCCGGCCTCCTGGCCGAACTCCCGCAGGGCAAGACCATGGCCGAAGCCCAGGCCGCCGTGCTCGAGTACATCCGCAAATGGGTGCCGGACCCCAAAAAGGCCCCGCTCGGCGGCAACTCCGTGGGCACGGACCGCGTGTTCCTGGTCCGGGACATGCCCGAGGTTGTGGAGCACCTGCACTACCGGGTGATCGACGTCAGCACCATCAAGGAACTCTCCCGCCGCTGGTTTGCCCGCGCCTACTTCCAGTCCCCCGCCAAGATGGGCGGCCACCGGGCACTGGGCGACATCAAGGACTCAATCGACGAACTCCGGTACTACCGCGAGGCGGTGTTCGTCCCCGCCCCGGGTCCGGACAGCGCCACGGCGCAGCAGATCGCCAAGCGCGTCATGGGCGCCGACACCGCCGGGCCGTCCGCCGCGGAGTGACCGCACCGGGGCGGGCGGATGTAATCTGCACCACGTTTCGCGGAAATTTTGGCGAATTTCGCAAAAGTGGCAAAAGCAACCCCGAACAACAGGTAAGCTATTTGTCGTTGCCTTTCCAGCCCGCCGGTTCGCCGGGGGCCTGATAGGACGCATGGTGGGCGTAGCTCAGTTGGCAGAGCGCCTGGTTGTGGTCCAGGAGGTCGCGGGTTCAACCCCCGTCGCTCACCCTCATGAAGGACGGCAGTGATTGTCCGACCTTTTCCAAAGGCCGCACCGGTTATCCGGTGCGGCCTTTGGTGTCTGTGCAGGTTGTCGCTGCGCAGGCTTTGGCTGTACCGAGTTGTTGGCCCTCACGCGCCGTCGTCCCAGGACTTGTCATTGGAAGGAACCGCAATGCAGCGCAAGCTCTTTGAAGAAGACCACGAGATGTTCCGGGAGATGGCCGCCGAGTTCAACGCCCGCGCCGTGGCTCCCCACTACGCCCAGTGGGACAAGGACCACATGATGTCCCGGGACCTGTGGACGGCAGCCGGCGAGCAGGGCCTGCTGGGCCTGGCCGTGCCGGAAGAGTTCGGCGGCATGGGCATGACCGACTACCGCTTCCGCGCGGTGCTCGACGAGGAATTCGCCAAGAGCAACCACCTGGCCGCGGGCCTGGCGTTCCACCTCCATGACGACCTCGTCCTCCCCCACCTGCTGGCCTACGGCTCCGATGACCTCAAGGCCCGCTGGCTTCCGGCCATGGTCTCCGGCGAAACCGTCACCTCGATCGCGTGGACCGAACCGGGCGCCGGCTCGGACCTGCGCGGCATCCGCACCAAAGCCGTGCGCGACGGCGACGACTGGCTGATCAGCGGCCAGAAGACGTTCATCGGCAACGGCATCTCCGGCGACGCCTCCCTGGTCCTGGCCCGCACCGACGGCGGCAGCGGACGCGGAAACCAGGACTCCTTCTCGCTGTTCATGGTCCGCAAGGGCGAGGGCTACACCGCGGGCAACCAGCTGGACAAGATGGGCCTCAAGGCCTCGGACACCGCCGAGCTGTTCTTCGACAACGTCCGTGTCCCGCACGCGGACCTGGTGGGCGAGGAAGGCAAGGGCCTGCAGTACGCAGCCGAGCAGCTCCCCCAGGGCCGCCTGGCGATCGCCGTGGCGAGCTCCGCCGTCGTGCGTTCTGTTTACGAGGCGACCGTCCGTTACACGAAGGACCGCAACGCGTTCGGCGAGCGGATCATCGACTTCCAGAACAGCCGCTTCGAACTCGCCGACATCCTCACCGAGGTCGAGGTCACCGAAACGTATGTTGACCAGGCCATCCTGGCCTTCAACGCCGGTGAACTCGACGCCGCCGCCGCGGCCCGCGCCAAGCTGTGGGCCTCCGAGCGGGCCAAGTCCGTCACCGACCGCTGCCTGCAGCTGCACGGCGGCTACGGCTACATCCTGGAATACCCGGTGGCGCAGGCCTACCTGGCTGCCCGGCTGCTGACCATCTTCGGCGGCACCAACGAAATCATGCGCGACGTCGTGGGCCGCACGATCGCCGGCTGACCGCCCCTCTCTCCCAGCATTAGAGGAACCTTACTGACATGACTGTCCTGCCCATCACGATCTGGGGCGAGCCCGTGCTGCACCGCCGGGCCGCGGAAGTCGAAGTTTTCGACGACGAACTCCGCACCCTGATCGCCGACATGTTCGAGACCAACGACGCCGCCAACGGCGTCGGCCTGGCCGCCCCCCAGGTGGGGGTCGGCAAGCGGATTTTCGTGTACAAGTACGCCAACGACGACGGCGCCCCGCCCACCGGCGTCGTGGTCAACCCGGTGCTGACGCTCTCCAAAGTCTCCGGGGCCCTGCCGGACCCCGACGAGGAAGAGGAAGGCTGTCTGTCCTTCCCCGGCGGCCAGTACCCGCTCAAGCGGGCCGAATGGGCCCGGGTCCGGGGCTTCGACGGTGACGGCAACCCGGTGGAGTTCGAGGCGACCGGGTGGTTTGCCCGCGTCATCCAGCACGAGTACGACCACCTCGACGGCAAGCTGTACGTCAACCGGCTGATCGACCGCTATTCCCGCAAGGCCATGAAACAGGCCAAGAAGAACGGCTGGGGTGTCCCCGGCCTGACCTGGTTGCCTGGCGTGGACCCGGACCCGTTCGGCCACTGACTTCAGGGTTCAGGCAGTGCGGTCCACCGCGGCCAGAATGGCGGCGCCGAGTTCGGCCGGCCGGGTGAACTGCGGCCAGTGCCCGGTGGGCAGGTCCACGTAGTCGACGTCGCGGATCCGGCCGAGCTCCGCCACAAACGGGTGGCCTTCGGCGATCATCCGGGTCAGCATCGACGTCGGGAACTCGCAGGCGATGACCGTGGCCGGGACGTCGAAGCGGCGTTCATCGCGGAGCTGCTGCCGGTCCTGGGCCACGGCGCGCGGCTGCGGTATCGCGCGGTCTCGGAACATGGCGCGCAGCTCGTCGGTGAGGTCGGTCAGGTCCGCGTCCTCGAACAGTTCCCAGGGCGGCAGCGGGATGTCGTCGCCGTCGGCCGGGAGCTCGTCGTTGATCACGCCGCCGTCGCCGAGCGGGCCGCTGTCCACGTAGACGGCCCGGGCGACCCGGTCGGGGCGCGCGTCCGCGGCGCCGTGGATGATCGCGCCGCCGCCGGAGTGCCCGACCAGCACCACCGGCGCTTCGAGGGAGTCGATCTTGGCCACGACGGCGTCAATGTGCGTCTGCAGCCCGATGCCCGACCGCGGTGCGTCCACCGATTCCAGGCCGGGCAGCGTCAGCGGGTGCACCGTGTGCCCCGCCGCCACCAGTGGCGGCGTCACCTCCGCCCACGACGACGCATCCAGCCAGAATCCGGGAACCAGAATGATATCCATGCCGGTACCCTACCCGCCCCGGCCGCCCGCCGGCATCCGGTCGGCCGGAGTGTCCGGTCAGTCGTCCGGGGGCACTCCCAGGCTGGCCGCGTGGTCCGGAACGTAGCGGAAGAGTTCCCGCGGCGGCCGGGTGTAGTTGACGGCGCGGGGCCGTTCCGGCAGCGTGACAGGGTCCGTACGCACTTCGGTGTAGTCGATGCTGGAGAGCAGATGGGCGATCAGGTTGATCCGGGCCCGCCGCTTGTCCTCGGCTTCCACCACGAACCACGGTGACTCCGCGGTATCGGTCTGCACGAACATTTCGTCCTTGGCCCGGGAATAGTCCTCCCACCGCAGGATCGCTTCCCGGTCCATGGGCGAGAGCTTCCACTGCCGCATCGGATCATCCAGCCGGGACCTGAACCGCCGCTCCTGCTCGGCATGGCTGATCGAAAACCAGTACTTGAACATCAGGATGCCGTCCTGGATCAGCAGGCGCTCAAAGACCGGGCACTGCGCCAGGAACCGTTTGTGTTCCGCGGGGGTGCAGAAGCCCATCACGTGTTCGACGCCGGCCCGGTTGTACCAGGAACGGTCCATGAGGACGATCTCCCCGGCCGCGGGCAGGTGCTGAATGTAGCGCTGGAAATACCATTCGCCGCGCTGCCTCTCGGTGGGGGCCGGGAGGGCGACGATCCGGGCGAAGCGGGGATTCAGGTACTCGGTCACCCGTTTGATGGCGCTCCCTTTTCCGGCGGCGTCCCGGCCCTCGAAGATCACCAGCACCCGGGCGCCGGTACTGCGGACCCATTCCTGCAGGGCCACGAGTTCGGCCTGGAGGCGCAGGAGTTCAGACTCGTAGAGCCCGGCGTCGAGCCGCGCCCTTTTGCGCCCCGAGCCGCCGGGCCCCTTCTTGTGGCCGGCCTTGTGAGCGTCGCGTCCCTTGCCCGGGCTGCCGTCGTCATGCACCATGTTCCCTGTTCCCGTGCCCCTCCGTGGCGGGTTACCCTGCCGCGCTCATTGTCCGCCGGGCGGCGGAACGGCTACAAGGGCCATCCAGCCCGGGAATCATGCCGGGCGGAACTCCTATGCTGGGGCCATGGGATCCCCCGCACCAACGGCGATGCTGCCAATCCTCACGCTCACCGTAAACCCTGCCCTGGACGTCAGCACGGTCACCGCCGAAGTCATCGGCGAACACAAGCTCCGGTGCCATGCCGGCCGTTTGGACCCGGGTGGCGGCGGTGTCAACGTGTCCCGCGTGGTGCACCGGCTCGGAGGGCAGACGATCGCCGCCTACACCGCCGGCGGCCCCACCGGCGAAGCATACCGGCGGCTGGTCGAAGCCGAACGCATCCCCACGCTGGTGGTGCCGATCAGCGGGAGCACGCGCCAGAACTTCACGGTCGATGAGACGGGCACCGGCAAGCAGTTCCGTTTTGTTCTTGAGGGTCCCGAACTCAGCGAGCCGGAGTGGCGCGGGTGCCTGGCAGCAGTCGCGGAATCCGCACCCGCCGGCGGCTACGTGGTGGCGAGCGGGAGCCTGCCCAAGGGCGTCCCGGACGACTTCTATGCACGCGTCGCCCGCCTCGCGAACGAGCGCGGGGCGCGCTGCGTCGTTGACGCCTCCGGCGCGTCTCTTACCGCGGCGCTGGCCGAAGGTGTTTTCCTGGTCAAACCAAGCCGCCGGGAACTCGGCGCGCACTTCGGCACCAATCTGGACAGCGAGGAGAGCCAGGTAGAGGCCGCACGCTCGCTCGTGGCGGACGGGGCCGCGCAGCACGTCGCCCTGACCCTCGGCGGCGAAGGGGCGGTGCTCGCGTCCGGGTCCGGCGTCCTCCGGCTGGCGGTGCCGCAGGTGCAGGTCCGCAGCACAGTCGGAGCCGGCGACAGCTTTCTGGCTGCCTTCGTGCTCCGGATGGCCCAGGGCCGCAGCCTCGAGGACGCGTTTCGCGCCGCGGTCGCCGCCGGAACCGCCACGGTGACGACGACGGCCACGGAGTTGTGCGGCCGGGCCGACGTCGAACGTCTTGAGTCAGAACTCGCCGCCCAGCCCTGCTCGCCGTAGCGGCCGTAAGCCGCAGCGGCCACAGGCGGTGCAGCCGGCTACCGGGCCACGATGGTCTGTTGCCCCGGGCAGGACGCGAGGATCCGTTTCATCGCCTCCTTCTCGGCGGCCGCGACCCACAGCCGGTAGGCGGCCTTGACCGAAATCTGGCGCGCGACGTAGTGGCAGCGGAAGGCCTTGTTCGGCGGCAGCCAGGTGGCGGCGTCGCCAGCGCCCTTGTCCTGGTTGGCGGCACCGTCCACCGCAATGAGGTTGAGGGGATCGTTGGCGAGGTGTTCGCGCTGTTGGGCGGTCAGCCGCTGGGCGCCCTTCTGCCAGGCGTCGCCGAGCGCCACGACGTGGTCGATCTGCACGGCCGTGCTGGTTTCGGGGCCCCGCCGGAACGTGACCCCGTGGCCGGTGTACGGTTCCCGGAAGGTTCCGCCGGCCACCTGGCACGGCGCCCCGTCCACGAAAGTTGCGGCCTCCAGGTCCCGGCGGAGGATGTCGTTGCGGGTGTCGCAGCCGTTGCCGTCGACGTCGAGCCAGGCCTGGCCGAACGCGCTGCGGTCATAGTTGTCCTTGGCCGCCCTGCCTCTCACCGCGAGCGTGTCGAGCACGGCCGCGGCGCTTGCATGCGGGACGGCCTGGACCGCATCCACCGGGTTCATCCATCCGCGGGCCAGCACCGGGGCTTCGCTGGGCCCAGGGATTTGGGGCTCCGCGACGGAGAACTGCCCGGCCGTGAAGAACCAGGTGAGGAAGCCGAGACCGGCCAGGCAGGCCGCGGCCAGAAGGAGCCAGGCCTGCCGGGAGCGGCGCCGGGCACGCCGGAAGTCCGTCCAGGTGACGGTCATGGGAGCGGCCTGCGGGGGTGAGGTTGCTGCACGCCCTGAGCCTACGCCGGCGCGGCGGCGTCCCGGGGTTTGTCCACAGTGTTGGGGACTGGTGGCGGTGCGCCGTGATCTACTGGTCCCGGGTGACCCGTCTGAGGTCTTCGTTGGCCAGGTCCAGCAGCTCCTGGAGCTGGCTCACCCGGTCGTCGTTGACGTCGCCGGCGTGGCGTTTGGCGACGGCGTCGTCCAGGAGCCGTTTGGCTTCCTTGGCGTTGCTGCGTGCCACGTCCAGCGCGTGTTCGAGGGTGGTCTCGTGTTCATCAAGAGCCGGGTTCTGTTCCATGGCTCCATTGTGGTTCCCTTTCCCGGCCGATTCCAGTGCATCGGCCGGGAAAGAGCGAACGCGCCTTAGACCTGGGCCGGCAGGCCCGCGGCCTCCAGGACGGCGGCCGCGTCTTTGGCAGGGAACGACGGCGGGTTGACGCCGGCCATTTCCTCCATGACGCGGACCACCTGGCAGCTGTAGCCGAATTCGTTGTCGTACCAGACGTAGACCACAAGGTTCTTGTCGTTGGAGATCGTGGCCAGGCCGTCAACGATGCCTGCGCGGCGGGAGCCGACGAAGTCGGTGGAGACAACCTCGGGCGAATCGATGTAGTCGATCTGCTTGCGGAAGTCGGAGTGCAGCGACAGTTCCCGCAGATAGTCGTTGACTTCGTCCTTGGTGGTGCCGTTCTCCAGGTTCAGGTTCAGGATGGCCAGCGACACGTCCGGGGTGGGAACGCGGATGGAGCTGCCGGTGAGCTTGCCGAGCAGTTCGGGCAGCGCCTTGGCCACGGCCTTCGCGGCACCGGTCTCGGTGATCACCATGTTCAGGGCGGCGGAGCGGCCGCGGCGGTCACCCTTGTGGAAGTTGTCGATCAGGTTCTGGTCGTTGGTGAAGGAGTGGACCGTCTCCACGTGGCCGTGCACCACGCCGTAGCGGTCGTTGAGGGCCTTCAGGACCGGGGTGATCGCGTTGGTGGTGCAGGAGGCGGCGGAAACGATCGTGTCGGAGTCCGTGATGTCGCGGTGGTTGATGCCGTGCACGATGTTCTTCAGCTCGCCCTTGCCCGGGGCGGTCAGCAGCACACGGGCCACGCCGGTGCTCCGCAGGTGCTGGGACAGGCCCTCGGCGTCACGCCAGCGTCCGGTGTTGTCCACCACCAGGGCGTCGTGGATGCCGTACGCGGTGTAGTCGATGGTGGCGGGGTTATCCGAGTAGATGACCTGGATCTGCACGCCGTTGGCGGTGATGGTGTTGGCATCCTCGTCGATCCGGATGGTGCCTTCGAACGAACCGTGCACGGAGTCGCGGCGCAGCAGGCTGGCACGCTTGGAGAGGTCGTTGTCCGACCCGCGGCGCACCACGATGGCGCGCAGGCGCAGGCCGTGGCCGCCGCCGGCCTTTTCGATCAGGAGGCGGGCCAGGAGCCGGCCGATGCGGCCGAAGCCGTAGAGGACGACGTCGGTGCTGGTCCGGTCATCGCCGCCGCGCTTGCCGACGACCTCGGCGAGTTCCTCGCGCAGGAATTCATCCAGGCTGACGCCCTCGCCCTCGGCGCGGTACTTCTCAGTCAGCCGGGCAATGTCGATGGCTGCAGCGCCGAGCTCCAGCTTGGTCAGCGCCTCCAGCAGCGGAGCCGTTTCCTCGAGGCGCAGCTCCTCCTTGCTCATCCGGCGGGCAAAGCGGTGGGCCTTGAGGATGTTCATGGTGGACTTGTTGATCAGGCTCCGGCCGTGGATGGAGGTCACCACGTTGTTTTCCCGGTACAGCCGGCCGATCAGGGGGATCATCGCCTCGGCGAGCGCCTCGCGGCCCATCCACGTATCAAGACAAGAATCTGACGTCTGGCTCACAGAACTACCTTCCTAGAATCCACCCCCTACGTCCTCGTAGGGGGAAGTCGGCCGCCGGAGGGTGTCCGGTACCTGGGCGTCACCGGGGATTCGGTCCACCCCGGGCGCCTGCCTGAGCGCAAAGAAAAGCCGCCGGCTGCGAACGCAGACCCGGCGGCGGAACTTCTACGTTCACCGTCAATTCTACGGGCGGACCGGCAGCCTCCGGCGCCCGGAGGGCGTGAAATGACTCACACGCCGTCGGGGGCCAGGGAGGAACCGGCTAAGCCGCTCAGTCCGGGCGCCAGCTTGCCGGCGTCTTCCAGGATCATGTCCACGGCTTTTTCCGCGATCATGATGGTGGGCGCCTGGGTGTTGGCGCTGATCAGGCGGGGCATGATCGAGGAGTCGACCACCCGCAGGCCCTCCAGCCCATGAACCTTCAACCGCGGTGAGACGACGGAATCGTCCGTGGTGCCCATGGCGCAGGTGCCGACCGGGTGGTACGAGGTCCGGCCGTAGGAGCGCACAAAGTTCACGTACTCGTCGCGGGTTGCCACCCGCGAGCCGTCGCCGATGTGCTCCCTCTTGGTGAACGCTGCCATCGCTGGCTGCTCCATGATCTGACGGCTCTGCTGCACGCCGGCGATCGTCATCTCGAGGTCATAATCGTCGGCGAGGAAATTCGGGTCGATGAGCGGGATCTGCTCGGGGTCCGCCGAGGCGGCCCGCACCGTCCCCCGGCTTCGCGGGCGCAGGAAGTAGGAGTTCAGCGTCATCCCGAAGCCGGGCTGCAGCGACGTGATGCCCGGCTCCGACCGTGCGGCGGGCAGGAAGTGGAACTGCAGGTCCGGCGTCGCCTCGTCCTTGTTGGCGTAACTGAAACCGCCGGCCTCGACAAGGTTGGACGCGAACGGTCCCGAGCGGAAGGCCACATACTCGAGCCCGGCCATGACGGTCGCCGGGCGCACGCGGTTGAACCGGTCCAGGCTGTGGTCGTCAGTGAGTTCGTAGATGATGTCCAGATCCAGGTGGTCCTGGAGGTTCTTCCCCACACCCGGCAGCGCATGGATGACGTCGATGCCGGCGGCCGCGAGGTCCGCGGGGTCGCCAATGCCGGAGAGCTGTAGCAGCTTCGGGGATCCAAAGGCGCCGCTGGCGACGATGACCTCCCGGCGTGCGCTGTAGGTGCGCGCCACGCCGTCTTCGATCGCCTGGACGCCCACGGCGCGGCCGTTCTTGATCACCACCTTGGCTACGGTGACGTTCACACGCACCGTCAGATTGCGCCGCTTGCGCGCGGGCTTCAGGTAGGCGACGGCTGCGCTGCACCGGCGGCCGTTCTTCGTGGTGGTCTGGTAGAAGCCGACGCCGTGCTGCTCGGCGCCGTTGAAGTCGTTGTTGTAGGGCAGCCCGAACTCCTGGCCGGCCTGCACGAACGCGGCCGAGAGCGTGTGCGGACGGCGGAGGTCCGAGACGCCGAGCGGACCCTGGGTTCCGTGACGGGGTCCGGAGAGTCTTGAATTGCACTCCGAGCGGACGAAATACTTGGCCACCTCAGCGGCGGACCAGCCCTCGCACCCGTAGTCCGCGACCCACCCGTCGTAGTCCGCGTCCACGCCCCGCGTGAAGACCTGGGAGTTGATGGAGCCGCCGCCGCCGAGCCCGCGGCCCTGCGGTAGCGGGATGCTGCGGCCGTTGCTGTGCCTTTGCGGAACGCTGCTGTACGCCCATTGATAAGGGCCTCCCTTTAATCTCGGGAAGCCCGCTGGCATGTGGATGAACGGGTGGCGATCGGATCTTCCTGCCTCAAGCAGGAGCACGCGCACCGAAGGGTCCTCGGTAAGTCTGCCGGCCAGGACGCTGCCGCCTGTGCCACCCCCGGCGATCACATAGTCGTATGCTGCATCGTCCGGCACCATGACTCCTCAACCATCGCTCAATGCACCGTTACCTGAAGCGTTCATTGAAGTGTGAGTTTTCGCCCGGGTGAAGTCAACCATGCCCCAAGGTTTTCCCAAGGTCCCGTACAGCCCGGCGGCCAAGTGTGTGGATGGGTTGACCGATACGCCGGGTTCTGTGCTCCCGCGCTGTTGCCGGCGCGGGAGTAGCGGCCATCCATCTACGAACGCCGTTGCCGGCGCCCTCCAGCGGCCTACCCGGGCACTCGGGCGAGCAGCCCTCAAACGTGCCCTGTCTGGCCTTGCTCCGGGTGGGGTTTACCTAGCCTTCCCGGTCACCCGGGAAGCTGGTGGTCTCTTACACCACCGTTTCACCCTTACCTGCCCTGCGGCCTGTGCAGGCACACGCCGCACGCAGGCGGTCTGTTCTCTGTGGCACTGGCCTGCGGGTTACCCCGAGTGGGCGTTACCCACCACCCTGCTCTGCGGAGCCCGGACGTTCCTCGAGCCACTTGCGTGACGCGCGGCCGCCTGGTCAACCCATCCGCTGTTCATTCTACGTCCCTCCCGGCCGCCCCGCCCCACCGGGGCCTTTTGCCGCGCCCGGTGGCAGAATTGGAGGAGGGTTTTCTGCTAGTCAAGGAAGCGATCCCGATGAACTGGACTGCCATCATCATCTGGCTGCTCGCAATCATCCTGGTGCTGATTGTCGCCCGGCTGTCGATCAAAATTGTCCGCCAGTACGAACAGGGCGTGCTCTTCCGGCTGGGGCGCGTGGTGGCAGTGCGGATGCCAGGCCTGCGGTTCATCATTCCGGTGGTGGACCGGCTCCAGCTGGTCAGTCTGCGGATCGTGACGATGCCGATCCAGTCGCAGGGCATCATTACCCAGGACAACGTCAGCGTCGACATTTCGGCCGTGGCCTACTACCGGGTGATCGACGCCGTGAAGTCGGTGGTGGCGATCGAGGACGTGGCGGCAGCCATCAACCAGATTGCCCAGACCACCTTGCGGAAGGTGGTCGGCCGGCACAGCCTGGACCAGACTCTGTCCGAGACCGAACGCATCAATGGCGACATCCGGGAAATCCTGGATGCCCTGACCCTGGAGTGGGGTGTCGAGGTGACCCTGGTCGAGCTCAAGGACATCCAGCTCCCGGACAGCATGAAGCGGGCCATGGCCCGGCAGGCCGAGGCCGAGCGGGAGAAGCGGGCCAAGATCATCTCCGCCGAGGGAGAGTCCATCGCGGCCGTGGCCCTCGGCCAGGCATCCGACACCATGATGGCGCACCCTGTGGCCCTGCAGCTGCGGAATCTGCAGTCACTGGTCGAGATCGGGGTCGACAAGAATTCGACGGTCGTCTTCCCGGCTCCCCTGATGAGCACCATCGCCGAACTCGGCGCCTTCCTGGCCCGCGAGAACCAGGCGGCCAGCTCAGGCGCGCCGGCAGCGGAGCCGGCTGCGTCGCAGACCGCCGCCCTGTCAACCCCGCTGGCAACGCCGCAGGCCGCGGCACCGGCAGAGCCCCCGACGGTGACACCGGATGTGACACCGGATCCTCCGGCCAGGGCCGCCTGACCCAGCAGCGGGGCCCGACCGGGCTCCGGCGGGCGCCGGTAAGATCGTACGGTGCTAATTCTGCTGCCGCCCTCCGAGGGCAAGACTCCCGCGACCGGCGGGGACGCCGCCGACTGGACGGCCCTGAGCTTTCCCGCCCTCAACAGCGCCCGGGCCAAGGTCCTTGACGCGCTGGGCACCGTCAGCGCCCACGAGGATGCCCTGGCGCTACTGCGCGTCGGCGCATCGTTGAGCGCCGACGTCGAACGCAACACGCGCCTGCACGCCGAACCTGCCGCCCCGGCCCATCAGGTGTATTCCGGGGTGCTCTATGACGCCCTCGGCTACAGCACCCTGACGGCCGCGCAGCGGAAGAAGGCCGACGAGTCGGTCCTGGTGATTTCCGCGCTGTGGGGTGCCATCGGCTTCGCGGACCGGGTGCCGGCCTACCGGCTGTCGATGGGGACCGCACTGCCCGACGTCGGACGGCTTGCCTCGTTCTGGAAGCCCCTGCTCGACGATGCGCTGGCGGCGGCCACGGAAGGCCACCTGCTGGTGGACTGCCGGTCCAGCACCTACGCCGCGGCCTGGGCTCCCCCGGCGGAGCGGACCGTGGCCGTGAACGTCTTCACCGAGGCCGGCGGGGTGCGGAAGGTGGTCAGCCACTTTGCCAAGCACACCCGGGGCGAGCTGGCGCGGCATCTGCTCAGCCGCAGGGGCAAGGCGCCGCAGACTCCCGCGCAACTGAGACAAGCCGCAGCCGAAAAGTGGGCGGCAGAACTCGTTGAGGGCACGGCCCGCAAGCCGCACACCTTGAACATCATCCTGCCCAGCTAGCCAGCAGCACGGTGGCTAGGCCCACTCGGCGGAGCGGACCAGGATGCAGCCGGAGTCCGGGCAGAAGACGATGTCGTCCTCCGCGGCGGCCTTGATCTCGGCGAGGTCGCCCGGGCTGAGCTGCATCCCGGACCCTTCAGAGGTGCCGTGGAAGAGCCGCGCCGCGCCGACGCCGCGTTTGGCCAGGGTCTTCTCGTAGACGGCGAGCATTCCCGCGTCCAGTCCGCCGGCGAACTCGGCCCGCTGGCCGCGCACCACGGTGGCTTCCGCGGCGATCTCGGCCAGCTGTGCGTCCAGTTCGGCGCGGATCGCGCCGAAGGAGCCCTGGATGTCATCGACGATCTTCTGCTGCGCGGCCTGGCGGGCGCGCAGCGAGTCCAGCCGTTCCAGGACTTCGAGTTCGACGTCCTCGAGGTCCGAGCGGCGTTTGTTGAGGGAGACGAGGTCCCGCTGCAGGGCGACGAGGTCCTTGGACAGGCCGGTGCCACTGTTGAGTTTGGCTTCGTCGCGCTCGATCCGTGACGCCACCTGCTCGACGTCCGCCTCGGCACGCTTGAGTTCGAGTTCGGCGTCATGGACGGCCATCCTGGCGGCGCCGAGTTCACCGTTGGCGACGCCGAGGGCCGCTTCCAGGTCAGTGATCCGGGAGTCGGCCTCCAGGCTTCGGCGGCGGTTGGAGAGGGATTTGAGCTTGGCGTCCAGTGCCTGCAATTCGAGCAACTTCAACTGTTCCGCCGGTGCTGCCTTCGCCACTATTACCTCCGCTTGTTCCCTTCCGGCCGGAGCCGGGCACCGTGCCGGCGCTTCCTAGACTCTAGTCCCCGCCCGGAGTCAGAATGAAGTCCCACGGGTCGCTGTTGGTGGTGCTGACCCGGATTTCGACGTCGTGGCCCTGGTCGGTGAGCACGTTGCCGAGGGCTTCGGCGGCTGCGGGCAGCCACAGCCACTCGCTGGCGAAGTGCGAGACGTCGATCAGGTACGGCCGGTCGTTGACCGCCGCTTCCCGCGCTTCCGACGCCGGGTGGTGGCGCAGGTCCGCCGTCAGGTAGACGTCGGCGTTGCTGGCCCGCACCTCGCCGAAGAGGGAGTCGCCGGCGCCGCCGCAGACGGCCACCCGCCGGACCAGCCCGGCCCGGTCACCGGATACCCGCACACCGCCGGCGACCGAGGGCAGGATGCCGAATACGCGGGCCGCGAAGTCGCCCAGGGTCAGGACCTCCTCGAGGTCGCCGACCCGGCCGATGCCTTCCTCGGGGAGCCCGTTTGCGGCGGGGGTCAGCGGGGTCACGTTCTGCAGGCCCAGGGCGTCCGCCAGCACGTCCGAGACGCCGCCGACGGCGGAATCCCCGTTGGTGTGCACGGTCATCAGTGCGGTGCCGGATTCGATGAGGCGGTGGACGGCCTTGCCCTTGGCCGTGTTGGCGGCGACGGAGGTGACACCCTTGAGCAGCAGCGGGTGGTGCGTGATGAGCAGTTCGGCGCCGAAGTCGATGGCTTCCTCAATCACCTCGGCGGTCGGGTCCACGGCAAACATGATCCTGTGCACCTCGGCGTCGGTGTGCCCCGCCACCAGGCCCACCTCGTCCCAGTCCTCGGCGAGCGATTCGGGCCAGAGTTCCTCCACCGCCAGCTGGACCGTTCCCAGCGTCGCTGTGCGAAGGTCCGCGGTGCCGGAGGCGTCCCCGTTGCCGGGACCGCCGTCGGCCGCGGCAGCGGCGGCGCCGCCGGACTCAGCTGAAACATCGGTGTTCACAGGTTCCATACCCACATTCTTACCCTATCCGCCGTCGTCCCCGTCACGTGTAAGAGTCTCGTAAGGTGGCTTGGGGAATCATCGGCGGCGTCGAACCATTGAACAGATCATGAGAACTTTTGTCCTCGGCGGAGGCTGCTTCTGGTGCCTCGACGCCGTCTACCAGAAAACCAAGGGTGTCAGCGCGGTGGTGTCCGGCTACACCGGAGGCCATGACCGCAACCCCGACTATTACTCGGTGTGCTCCGGAACCACCGGCCACGCCGAAGTGGTGGCGGTGACGTTCGACGAGGACGTCATTCCCGCCGACGTCATCCTGGACATGTTCCTCGCCCTCCACGACCCCACCACGCTGAACCGGCAGGGGTACGACGTCGGCACCCAGTACCGGTCCTCGATGTTCTACGAGACCACCGAGGAAAAGATCCTCTTCGAAGAGGCGATCGAACGGAACCAGGCCCTGTGGCGGCACCCGATCGTGACCGAGGTCAGCCGGCTGCCGAAGTTCCACGTGGCCGAGGATTTCCACCAGAACTACTTCGCGAAATACCCCGAACAGGGGTACTGCCAGGTGATCATCAACCCGAAGCTGGCCAAGGCGAGGAAATATTACTCTGCGTGGCTTAATGCTTAGCTAGGGTCTGCACGCGCTCGTTAGGCTGACCTCAGTTATCCCTCTTCAAAGACAGGCATACATACATGGCACCGATCTATGACGATGTAACCCAGTTGGTCGGCGGGACCCCGCTGGTCCGGCTCAACCGGCTGACCGAAGGCCTTGACGCCACCGTGGCCGTCAAGCTGGAGTTCTACAACCCGGCCAACAGCGTCAAGGACCGGATCGGCGTCGCCATCATCGACGCTGCCGAAAAGTCCGGAGCCCTCAAGCCCGGCGGCACCATTGTCGAAGGCACCTCCGGCAACACCGGAATCGCCCTGGCGATGGTCGGCGCGGCCCGCGGCTACAAGGTCATCCTGACCATGCCGGAAACCATGTCCACCGAGCGCCGGGTCATGCTGCGCGCCTACGGCGCCGAGATCGTCCTGACGCCCGGCTCCGAAGGCATGCGCGGCGCCGTGGAGAAGGCCCAGGAAATCGTGGCCAACACGGAGAACTCCATCTGGGCCCGGCAGTTCGCCAATGAGGCCAACCCGGAGGTCCACCGCCGGACCACGGCCGAAGAAGTCTGGGCGGACACCGACGGCAAGGTGGACATCTTTGTCGCCGGCGTCGGCACCGGCGGCACCGTCACCGGCGTCGGACAGGTCCTCAAGGAGCGCAACCCGGACGTCCAGATCGTCGCGGTCGAGCCGAAGGACTCCCCCATCCTCAACGGCGGCGCCCCGGGCCCGCACAAGATCCAGGGCCTCGGCGCGAACTTCGTCCCCGACATCCTGGACACCAACGTCTACGACGAGGTCATCGACGCCACGCTGGAGGACTCCGTCCGGGTCGCACGGGATCTTGGCATCAAGGAAGGCATCCTGGGCGGCATCTCCTCCGGCGCGATCGTCTGGGCCGCCCTGGAACTCGCCAAGCGTCCGGAGAACGCCGGTAAACTCATTGTTGCAGTGGTCTGCGACTTCGGTGAGCGCTACATCTCCACCGTGCTGTACGACGACATCCGCGGCTAAGTCCGGCCGCTGATCCACGATTGCCAGAAAGGTCTTTGTGAGCTTCTTCGCAAGACTGAAGGAAGACCTCGACGCCGCCCGGTCGCATGACCCGGCGGCGCGGGGTTCTTTTGAAAACTTCTTTGCCTACTCCGGCCTGCACGCCATCTGGTTCCACCGCCTGACGCACCGGCTGTGGCAGAACCCGGCCCTAAGGTTCCCGGCGCGTCTCATCTCGCAGCTGGCCCGGTTCCTCACCGGCATCGAGATCCACCCCGGCGCCACGATCGGCCGGCGGTTCTTCATCGATCACGGCATGGGCGTCGTGATCGGCGAGACCGCCGAGATCGGCGAGGACGTCATGATCTACCACGGCGTCACCCTCGGCGGCCGCTCGCTCGCGAAAATCAAACGGCACCCCACCATCGGGGACCGTGTTGTGATCGGCGCCGGCGCCAAAGTCCTGGGACCCATCACCATCGGCCGCGACAGCGCGATTGGCGCCAACGCCGTGGTGGTCAAGGACGCTCCGGCCGAGTCGATCGTCACCGGCGTCCCGGCCACCTGGCGGCACCGCGACGCGCAGCGCGAGACCAAACCCGCCGTCGACCCGGCCGAATACCTGATCGACTACCATATCTAGGTTTCCGGCCGGCTGAACGCTGCCGGCCGTCCGGCTAGCCCGGGAACCGCTTGTAGAGGTTAATGATCCTGCCGGCAAGGGCAGCCCGCATGGCGGGGGTCCTGAACTGCGTCGTGCGCGGCCGGAAACACGAACGGCCGGCGCCTGTCCAGAGTAACTGGAAAGGGCCGGCCGTCCGGTCTGAAACGGTGCGGGCTAGTGGGTGTCGACTGCCGCGATCTCGGACTTGTCCTCGCCCCAGAGGGTGTGGAACGTGCCTTCGGCGTCAACGCGGCCGTAGGTGTGCGCGCCGAAGAGGTCGCGCTGGCCCTGGATCAGGGCAGCGGCGACACGCTCGCGGCGCAGGCCGTCGTAGTAGGCCAGCGAGGAAGAGAACACCGGCACCGGGATGCCGAGCTGGACAGCCGTCGCGACGACGCGGCGCCAGGCCGGAAGTGCCTCGCCGATCGCCTTGGTGAAGGCCGGGGCAAACAGCAGGTTGGCCGGCTTCTCGTCGGCGGCGTACGCCTTGGTGATGTCCTTGAGCAGTTCGGCCCGGATGATGCAGCCGGCACGCCAGAGGGAGGCGATCTCGTCCAGCTTCAGGTCCCAGCCGTATTCCTTGGCCGCGGAAGTGAGCATGTCCAGCCCCTGGGCGTAGGAGACCAGCTTGGAGGCGTAGAGGGCCTGGCGGACGTCCTCGACGAAGCTGTCCGGGACCTCGACGGCGATTTCCTCGCCGGCCAGCAGTTCCTGGCCGAGCTTGCGCTGGGCGGACTGGGAGGACAGGGCGCGGGCGAACACGGATTCGGCGATGCCCGAGACCGGCGAACCGAGTTCGAGTGCGGAGATAACCGTCCAGCGGCCGGTGCCCTTCTGGCCTGCGGCGTCCACCACGACGTCGACGAACGGCTTGCCGGTCTTGGCGTCCACGTGGCCGAGGACCTCGGCGGAAATTTCAATCAGGAACGAGGACAGCTCGCCCTTGTTCCACTCTTCGAAGATCTTGGCCTGGTCGGCCGGCTCGATTCCGGCGCCGGAGCGCAGGAGGTCGAAGGCCTCGCCGATGACCTGCATGTCGGCGTATTCGATCCCGTTGTGGACCATCTTCACGAAGTGGCCGGCGCCGTCGGTGCCGATCCAGGCGCAACACGGTTCGCCGTCGACCTTCGCCGAGATCTTCTCCAGCAGCGGGCCGAGGGCCTTGTAGGACTCCTTGGAGCCACCGGGCATGATGGACGGGCCGTTCAGGGCGCCTTCTTCACCGCCGGAGACGCCGACGCCCACGAAGTGCAGGTCCTTCTTGGCCAGGGCGGCTTCGCGGCGGCGGGTGTCCTCGTAGTGCGAGTTGCCGGCGTCGATGATGATGTCGCCGGGCTCCAGCAGCGGCTCGAGCTGCTCGATCACGGAGTCCACCGGCTTGCCGGCCTTGACCATGATCAGGACGCGGCGCGGCTTCTCCAGCGAATCAACGAGCTCCTGCAGCGTCTCGGTGCGGACGAAGTCGCCCTCGTCACCGTGCTTGGCGAGCAGGGCGTCTGTCTTTTCCACGGACCGGTTGTGCAAGGCGACAGTGAAGCCGTTCCGGGCCAGGTTGCGTGCGAGGTTGGCCCCCATCACGGCAAGGCCGGTGACACCGATGTGTGCTGACATCAAAACTCCAATTCATTTGTGTACACCACGTACGTACGGCGGTCCCGATACGACGTTCGTGTAGGACTCGGGCAGGTTGTGCCGCATGGGGCGGAACCCGCTGTTGAGATTCAGTGGCTGTCTATAAACCATATGTATTCCCGTGGGTTGCGGGAAAGCCGCGCCCACGGAGCGGAACACTTGCGCGTCACAAACAGTCTATGATCCCGCGCTGCCGTGCCGCCGGTCGGCCCGGACGACGCCCGCCGCACTATGCTTACGACTATGTCAACCAGTCTCCACCATCGTGCCATTGAGCACCTCGGGACAAAGATTGTGGCCGGCGAGCTTCCGCCCGGACATGTCATGCTCGCCGAGCACCTCGAGGACGAACTCAAGGTTTCCCGCTCAGTGGTCCGGGAGGCCGTCCGGGTCCTCCAGTCCCTGGGCCTGGTCGAGACCATCAAGCGCGTCGGCATCCGGGTGCTGCCGCCCAGCCGGTGGAACCCCTTCGACCCGCTTGTGATCCGCTGGCGCCTGGCCGGTGAGGGCCGCGGCGCGCAGCTGCGGTCCCTGGCCGAGCTGCGCACCGCCGTCGAACCGGTCGCCGCGGAACTCGCGGCCGCCAACGCCCCCGAGGAACTCCGCCAGGAGCTCGTGACGGTCTCGCATGACATGCGGGACGCCGGGCGCGCCGGCGATGTCCCCCGGTTCCTGGAGCTGGACATCCTGTTCCACTCCCTGCTGCTCTCCGGCTCCGGCAACGAGATGTTCGCCAACATGGTGGGCCAGGTGACCGAAACCCTGACCGGCCGCACCGCCCACGGCCTGATGCCGGACCACCCGCGGGAGACGGCGCTGCAGTGGCACGTGGACGTCGCCGAGGCCATCGCCGCCGGGGACGCCCCCGCCGCGCGCGAGGCCTCGAACCGGATCATGCGGGAGACCATCTCGGAGATGGAGCCGAACTGGAAAAACCAGCCGCGGGTGTTCGTCCCGGTCCAGCGGTCCTAGGAGCCCCAATACTTCCAGGAACGCCGTCATGCTGACACCCCGGCCGCGGGCTGTCATCTCACTCCGGCTTGGGCCGGAAGTCGAGCAGGACTTTTCCGGAGGTGGCGGCGTCGCGGGCGGTGGCGAAGGCCGCCAGGCCGTCCTCGAGCCGGTAGGTGTGGGTGATGACGGGGTCCGCGGCGAGGGTGCCGTCGGCGAGGGCGGTGATGACGTGATCGATTTCGTCGTTGAACCGGAACGAGCCGATCAGGTCCAGTTCCCGGGTGATGGCCAGGGAGATCAGGACCGGCTGCGGGCCGGTGGGCAGCAGCCCGACCATGATGACCTTCCCGCCGCGCACCGCGCCGCGGACCGCGGAGGCCAGGCCGTGGTGGCTGCCGGAGGACTCGATCACGACGTCGGCCTCGACCGCCTCGATCGCCGCGGTGTCCGTCCCGTGCAGGAGATCGTCCGCGCCCACGGCCCGGGCGATCTCCAGCGGCTTCTCGTGCATGTCCACCGCCACGATCCGGGCCGCGCCGGCACGTTTCAGCACGGCCACGGCCAGCGCCCCGATCGGCCCGGACCCGATCACCAGCACCGTCTTCCCGGCCACGTCCCCGGCCCGGCCGACCGCGTGCCAGGCCACGGCCGTCGGCTCGGCCAGCGCCGCCCTCCGCAGCTCCAGCCCGGCGGGCAGGGCCCGGAGCATCCGGGCAGGGAGCACCGCGTACCGGCTGAACGCCCCGTCCGTGTGCGGGAACCGGGCCGCGGACCCCAGATACGTACACCCCGGGGACAGGTTCGGCCGCTCCGCCGGGAACCGCCCCGGCCCGTCCCCGGGGGTGGCCGGGTGCACCGCGACCGGCGTGCCCGCCGCGGGGCCGGTCCCGTCCGCCGCGGCCCGCACCACGGTCCCGACAATCTCATGCCCGAGCACCATCGGCGCCTTCAGCACCGACTCCCCCGCCGCCCCGTGCAGCCAGTAATGCAGGTCCGACCCGCAGATCCCGCCGAACGCGACCTCCACCACCGCCTCGTCCGGGCCCGGGACCGGCACCGGGACCTGTTCGATCCGCAGATCCCCCGCCCCATGGGCCACCACCGCCGGCCCCGCCACCGGCACCACCGCCGGAAGAATTGTTGCGCCCGTCATCAGACCACCACCGTCATGCCGCCGTCGACGAAGATCGTCTGCCCGTTGACGAAGTCCGAGCCCGCCGAGGCCAGCCACACCGCCGGCCCGGCCAGGTCCT
>NZ_CP022314.1:1595736-1697171 GCF_003352915.1 Arthrobacter sp. PM3
AGGCGGCGCCGGCACCGGAAACGCGGGAGTCGCCGGTGCGGGCGGGTGCGGGGGTGTTCCGTCGCCGCGGGCGCAGGTCCTGGTCACGGTCCCGGTGATGGCTTTGCTCGGGGTCACGGAGGAACCGGCCATGCTGGACGGGTACGGGCCGGTCCCGCCCTCGATGGCCCGCCGGCTGGTCGCCGACGGCGCCAATTCGTTCCACCGGGTCCTGGTCGACCCCCGCGACGGGGCGCCGCTGGAGATCGGGCGTACCAGTTACCGGGTCACGAAGGCGATGCGGCAGTGGCTGCGGCTGCGCGACGGCAAGTGCCCGTTCCCGGGCTGTAATAACCCGTCGTTGGATAACGAGGCCGATCACCTGCTGGCCTGGGCCGACGGCGGCGGGACCGGGGTGGCGAATCTGGCCCAGCCCTGCCCGAAACACCACCGGCTCAAACACAACTCCACCTGGACACCCGCCGCCGCCACCAGGGAGCACCCGCCGGGCTGGACCTCACCGGCCGGACGCCACTACGCCAGCGAACACCCCGACTGGGAACCACCCCGCTGGCCCGAAAATCTCCTGTGCGCAGATCCATTCCCGGACCCCGGCCCGGACCCCGACGCCGCCCTGCCCCCGGACCCCTTCCCCGAATGGCACCACTACCCTGCCGAGGCCCGCAGTGGCGGTGGTGGTTACTTGGCGCAGGCGTCCTGAAGAGCCTTAATCGACTCAGCCGGAACCTGGTCGCCGGAGTTGGCGATCTGGCGCAGCGGGGTGGTGATTTCAGCCGGGGCGCCCGCAGTTTCCGCGCTGGCGGCAAGACCGCCCAGCAGCTCCTTGTCCTTGGCGCTGACCAGGCCGTTCTTCACGATGGCGCATGCCTGCTTCTTCACCTCACTGACGGCCGCCGTGGCAGCCTGTGACGCGCCGTCACTGACGGCCTTATTGGCTGCGTCCTGCACTTGGCCGCAGCCGGTCAGGGCGATCAGGAGGGCGGCAGGGGCAAAGGCGGCGAGGCGTCGTTTCATCCATCCAGCCTAGAGCCTGCCCGCGGCCGGAGATTCGGCGAAAAAGGGGAAACGCGAGGCGTAGCCGTGCGGCGCCGCCGCGCATAGGCTCGGTTAGTGGACATCGTCGAGTTTTTGACTGCTCGGATAAAGGAAGACGAAGCTGCCGCGCTGAAGCTGCTCGGCGACCCCACGCTGGCCGTGTCCGGCGAGTGGTACGAACGCCGCCTGCTTCGCGAATGCGAGGCTAAACGCCAGCTCATCGGCATCATCGAATCAGCCCGTCAGTCCGTCCTGGCCACGCTGGTCAGCCTGGAGCCTGCCGACGCCGGCTGGGTTCCGGATGTCATTGAGTGGACCACCCTGTCCTTGAACACCCTGGCCCTGCCGTATGCCGACCATCCTGAGTTCCAGGCCCGCTGGCGTCCGCCCGGGTAGGGCCGCCCGGCGCGCGTGCCCGGACGCAAGGACATATGACACCGGAAACCTGCAGGAAATCTGCCCGGCCTACGCTGGTCACACCGCAGCATCCGCAGTCCGCCAGCCGGTCCGGTCCTTGAAGGGATTCCGTCATGCACTTATTGCCCCGTGAGCAGGAAAAGCTCATGATCGTCGTCGCAGCGGACCTCGCCCGCCGCCGCCAGGCGCGCGGACTGAAGCTGAATTTCCCCGAGGCCGTGGCCGTGATCAGTTACGAACTGATTGAGGGCGCCCGGGACGGCCGGAGCGTGGCGGAGCTCATGAGCTACGGAACCACCCTCCTTGGCCGCGATGACGTCATGGAAGGCGTGCCGGAGATGATCCACGACGTCCAGGTCGAGGCCACTTTCCCGGACGGCACCAAGCTCGTCACCGTCCACGATCCCATCCGCTAGGAGGAGCCCACATGATTCCGGGAGAATACGTCCTCAGCGCCGCGCCGCTGGTGATCAACGCCGGCCGCGAGGCGGTGGAAGTCGCCGTGACCAACACCGGCGACCGGCCCGTCCAGGTGGGCTCGCATTTCCACTTCGCCGAGGCGAACGCCGCCCTGCGGTTCGACCGGCAGGCCGCCTACGGCCGGCGGCTGGATATTCCGGCCGGCACCGCGGCTCGGTTCGAACCGGGGGACAGCAGGACGGTCCGGCTGATCGAACTGACGGGAAACCGTGAGGTGTACGGCCTCAGCAATGCAGTGAACGGCAAACTCCGCGATGCGGGACGCCACGATTCCGAACTCGACGCATCCGGACAGGCAGGGGATCAATAGTGAGTTTCGAGCTCTCCCGACGGCAGTACGCAGACCTCTACGGCCCGACGACGGGCGACGCCATCCGCCTCGCGGACACCGAACTGTTCCTCGAAATCGAAAAAGACCTCACCGTTTACGGCGAGGAGGTGGTGTTCGGCGGCGGCAAGGTCATCCGCGACGGCATGGGCCAGAACGGCCAGATGACCCGGGACGGGAGCGACTCCGCCGAAGACATCCCGGACACCGTAATCACCAACGTCGTGGTGCTGGACTACACCGGCATCTACAAGGCCGACGTCGCACTCCGGGACGGGCACATCTTCCGGATCGGCAAGGCCGGCAACCCGCAAATCACCGACGGTGTCGACATCGTGATCGGCGCCAGCACGGAGATCATTGCCGGTGAGCGGAAAATCCTGACCGCCGGCGGGGTGGATTCCCACATCCACTTCATTTCCCCGGACCAGGTGGCCACCGCCCTGTGCAGCGGCGTGACCACGCTGGTGGGCGGCGGCACCGGGCCGGCCGAGGGCACCAAGGCCACCACCGTCACGCCCGGGAAATGGCACATCCAGCGCATGCTGCAGGCCGCCGAAGGGTTCCCCATCAACATCGGCCTGTTCGGCAAGGGGCACGCGTCCGCCGTCGAACCCCTGGCCGAGCAGATCCGCGCCGGCGCGATCGGACTGAAAGTCCACGAAGACTGGGGTTCCACGACCTCCTCCATCGACACCTCGCTGCAGGTCGCGGACCAGTACGACGTCCAGGTGGCCATCCACACCGACACGCTGAACGAGTGCGGCTTCGTGGAGGACACTGTCCGGGCCATCAACGGCCGCGTGATCCACACCTTCCACACCGAGGGCGCCGGCGGCGGCCACGCCCCGGACATCATCAAGATCGCCGGGCTGCCCAACGTCCTGCCGGCCTCCACGAACCCGACACTGCCCTACACGCGCAACACCATCGAAGAGCATCTGGACATGCTCATGGTGTGCCACCACCTGAACCCGGACATCCCGGAAGACGTGGCGTTCGCCGACTCCCGGATCCGCGCCGAAACCATCGCCGCCGAGGACGTCCTGCAGGACCTGGGGATCTTCGCCATCACGTCCTCGGATTCCCAGGCCATGGGCCGGGTGGGCGAGGTCATCACCCGCACCTGGCAGGTGGCGGACAAGATGAAGAAGCAGCGCGGCGTGCTCAAGGACCCGCAGCTGGACAGCACCGGCGGCGCCGGCGGCGAGGCATCCGGCAAGGACGCGGAGAGCGACAACTTCCGGCTAAAGCGCTACGTGGCGAAGTACACCATCAACCCGGCCATCGCCCAAGGCATGGCCGACTCCATCGGTTCGGTGGAGGTCGGCAAGTTCGCTGACCTGGTGCTGTGGGACCCGGCGTTCTTCGGGGTCAAGCCGGAGCTGGTGCTCAAGGGCGGCCAGATCGCCTACGCCCTGATGGGGGACGCCAACGCCTCCATCCCGACGCCGCAGCCGCGTACGATGCGGCCCATGTTCGCCGCGTACGGCAAGGCGGTGCAGCAGTCCTCGATCACGTTTCTGTCCCAGGCCGCCATCGACGCCGGGGTCCCGGCCGAACTCGGGCTGCAGAAGGTCATCCGGCCGGTGTCCGGCATCCGCAACCTCACGAAGACGGACCTGAAGCACAACGGTGCCACCCCGCAGATCGAGGTGGACCCGGAAACGTACCAGGTCACGGTCGACGGCGAGGACGTCACCTGCGAACCGTCGGACGTCCTGCCCATGGCGCAGCGCTACTTCCTTTTCTGACCTCCGGAGGAGACCACCATGATCATTGAAAAGGTCCTCGGCAACACCCACGACCTTCCCCCCGGACCGGACCCGTACGCCGGGCTGCACAAGGAAAAAGTCATCCTGCCCAGCGCCCAGCTGGTCAAACGCATCCAGCGCGTCACCACCGACCACGGCAAGGAACTCGGCATCCGGCTTCCCTCCGGTTCCGGGGACCTGCGCGACGGCGACATCCTGCACGTGGCCGGGAGCAACATGATCGTGGTGTCGGTGCTGCCCACCGACGTCCTGGTGATCGCCCCGCGCTCCATCTACGAGATGGGCGTGGCGGCGCACTCCCTGGGCAACCGCCACCTGCAGGCCCAGTTCTTCGACGCCTCATCCGAATACGGGGCCGAGGTGATGGTTTGCCAGTACGACCACACCGTGGAGGACTACCTCAAACACGTCGGCGTGCCCTACGACCGCCAGGAACGCGTCATGCCTGTCCCCTTCCGCCATGCCGAACACAGCCACTAGGTCCGCGTCCTACCAGCTCGCGCTGCAGCAGCTGTGCGACTCGGCGCTGCCCACCGGGGCGTTTGCCCACTCGCTGGGCTTTGAGACCTACATTGAGCGCGGACTGGTGCGGGATGAGGAATCGTTCGGAGTGTGGCTGGCAGCCTTCATCTCACAGCAACTGACCTACTCGGATGCGCTGGCCATCAGGTTCCTCTACGAGGACGTGCCGGCGGCCGAACTGGATGCGCTGCTGACCGCCCAGCTGCTCCCGCGGCAGGTGCGCGAGGCCAGCACCAAGATGGGCGGCCGGCTGCTGGAGATTGGGGCCGGGATTTTTCCGTCGCGCGAGCTGGACGAGTACCGGGAACTGGTGGGTTCCGGACGCGCCGCCGGGCACCAGCCGCTGGCGTTCGCGGTGATCGCCCGGTCCCTGGGCGTGCCGCTGGCCGAGGCCCTCGCCGCCTACCTGTTTGCCACGGTCACGTCGCTGACCCAGAACGCCGTCCGTGCCATCCCCCTGGGGCAGAACGCCGGCCAGCGGATCCTGCGGAAGGCGGCCGACGGCGTCGCTGCCGCCGCCGAACGGGCCGGCCGCCTGACGTCGGACGACTTCGGGGCCGTGAGCCCCGGACTCGAAGTCTCCCAGATGCGGCACGAACGCCAGCGCGCCCGCATGTTCATGAGCTAGACCTCTTGCCCGAGCCAACCGACAACACGAAATATGTCTGGAGAAGAATATGTCTGAGCCCATCAAGATCGGTATCGGCGGCCCGGTGGGTGCCGGCAAGACCCAGCTCGTGGAGCGCCTCACCCGCCACATGAGCCGGGACATCTCCATGGCGGCCATCACCAACGACATCTACACAATCGAGGACGCCAAGATCCTCGCCGCCAACGGCATCCTCCCCGTCGACCGGATCATCGGCGTCGAAACCGGCGGCTGCCCGCACACGGCCATCCGCGAGGACACCTCCATGAACACGGCGGCGATCGAGGAGCTGAAGAAGCGGCACCCGGACCTGCAGGTAATTTTCGTGGAGTCCGGCGGCGACAACCTCTCCGCGACGTTCAGCCCCGAACTGGTGGATTTCTCGATCTACATCATCGATGTCGCCCAGGGCGAGAAGATCCCGCGCAAGGCCGGCCAGGGCATGATCAAGTCCGACTTCTTCATCATCAACAAGACCGACCTCGCGCCGCACGTGGGCGCTGACCTCGCGGTCATGGAGCGGGATTCCAAGGAATTCCGGGGCGAGAAACCGTTCTGCTTCACCAACCTCAAGACCGACGAAGGGCTGGAGCACGTCATCGAATGGGTGCGGCACGAGGTCCTGATGCTCGACCTCGCCTCATGAGCACGACGGCGGCGCTCGGCTTCGCCGCCTCAGCGGTTAAGTCGCCGATGGGGGAGCTCGAACTCGTCATCTCTGACCGTGCGGGAAAGTCGGTGGCGACGCACCAGTTCCATCGGGGGGCATTGCGGGTGTTGCGGCCGCATTATCTGGATGACTCGGGGCAGGTTTGTTATGTGCTCGTGAATCCGGGCGGCGCTTATCTGGGGGCTGACCTCTACCTGATTGACGTGGAGGTGGCGGACGGGGCGGAGTTGCTGCTGGCGACGCAGTCGGCCACCAAGATCTACCGGACTCCTGGGTCCTTCGCCGAGCAGCGGATGCGGCTGCGCCTGGGCGAGGGGGCGCGGCTGGAGCTCGCGCCGGACCAGGTGATCGCCTACCGGGAGGCCAGTTACCGGCAGAACACGCACGTGACGCTGCGGCCGTCGTCGAGCCTCGTCATGGCCGAAGTCGTCACCCCGGGGTGGTCCCCGGATGGGGCATCATTCCGGTATGAGGAACTGCGGCTGCGGACGGAGATCCGGGTGGAGTCCGGGGATTCCGGCGGGGGAGCGGGCGGGCTGCTGGGCCTGGACAACGTGCTCATCCGGCCGTCCCTGGACGATGTCACGGGCATGGGGTTCATGGAGGGTTTCAGCCATCTGGGGTCGCTGATCGTCGTCGACCAACGGGTGAACCAGGAGCTCGCCGACGACCTGCACGAGCTTACCCGTGGCTATGACGCGTACGCCGGTATTTCGCTGACCCCTTCTCTTGACGGGACCACCGGGCTTATCCTGCGGTCGTTGTCGAACAGCACCGAAGAACTGAATCATTTGTTGGGAGCCTGCGCCGGTGTCCTTCGCGAACGCTGGTACGGGCAGGGGCCCCTGAACCTGAGGAAGTACTGATGACGACACTGGCCGGGGTCGCCGGCATGTACCGGGCGCGGGAGACGCTGTCCCTGCGCACCCGGCTGCTGTTCACCTTCGGTGCGGTGGCCGCCTTGCACCTTGCCGCCGTCGTCCTCCTGGTTTCCGGCGCGGCCGGCGGAGGACAGCCGCTGGGGATCGGACTGGTCCTGACGGCCTACCTGGCCGGGGTGAAACACAGCTACGACTGGGACCACCTCGCCGCGATCGACAACTCCACCCGGAAATTCGCCGCCGAGCACCGCCATCCCGTGAGCGTGGGCTTCGCGTTCAGCCTGGGGCACAGTTCCGTGGTGGTCCTTGCCGGGGTGCTCGTCGTGGCGGGAGCCTCGCTGGTGGGCAGCTTCATGGACGAGGGGACGTCCGGGAACCTGGTGCTGGGGCTGATCGGCAGCGGGGTGTCGGGGCTGTTCCTGCTGGCCATGGGCACCTTCAACGGTTCGGCGTTCCTCCGGACCCTCAAGGCCTACCGCGGCGCCAGGAACGGCGCCGCGGTCGCTTCCGAGGACCTCGCCGCCGAGGGCTTCGTGGCCAAGCTGCTCACGCGTCCGCTGGCCCGGGTCCGGCATCCGCGGAACATCTACGTGATCGGTTTCCTCTTCGGCCTGGGATTCGACACCGCCACCACGATCGGGCTGCTGGTCATGGCGACAGCGGCGTCCATGGCCGGAGTTTCCCCGCTCGCCCTCGTGGCGCTTCCCCTGGCCTTCACCGCGGCCATGACCCTGTGCGACACCGTCAACGGCGTGGGCATGATGCGAATGTACCGCTCGGCCCTGACCGACCCGCGGCGCAAACTCTGCTTCAACGCGGCGATCACGGGAATCTCCGCGGTCTCCGCCCTCTTCATCGCGGTCATCACCCTCGCCGGAGCCGTCCACGAAGTGTTTGGCCTGAAGGACCCGCTGACCACCTGGTTCGCGTCCGTGGACCTGGGCGACGCCGGGCTGCTGCTGGTGGCGCTGCTGCTGTCGGTCTGGGCCGGTTTCTGGGCCGTGGCTGCGCTGCACGGGCGGGCCGCCGAGCGCGCGCGCCGCAGGCGCTGATCCCAGGAGCTGATCACAGCCGCCGGGCCCCCTTGGCCGGCAGCACCGTGAAGATGTCCGGTGCCCGTAGCCCTCGGGCAGCGAACGCGGCAAGCACCGCGGACCGGGCCCGGTCGACGTCGTCCGCCGGAACCAGGGCGATGGCCGAGCCGCCAAAGCCGCCGCCCGTCATCCGGGCGCCGATCGCCCCGCTGGCGCGGGCCGTGTCCACGGCCAGATTCAGTTCCGGGCAGGAGATCTCGAAGTCGTCCCGCATGGAGCGGTGGCTGGCGTCCAGCAGTTCCCCGATGGCCAGGGGCCCGTGCGTTCCGAGCAGTTCCGCGGTCCGGGCCACCCGCTCGTTTTCGGTGACGATGTGCCGGACCCGGCGGAAGGTCACGTCATCGAGGGCCCGCCTGGCCCGGGGGAGGTCTGCGGCCTCGAGGTCGCGCAGGGCTGCGACGCCCATGCCCTGCGCGCCCCGGACGCACGAGGCCCGGCGGTCGGCGTAGCCGCCGCTGGCGTGGGCGTGCGAGACCTTCGTGTCGATGACCAGGCAGCGGAGGCCGGAGTCCTCCAGCCCGAGCGGCACCGGGCGGGAGGTGAGGTCGCGGCAGTCCAGGTAGACGGCGCAGTCCCTGGTGCCCAGCATCGAGGCCGACTGGTCCATGATCCCGGTGGGCGCGCCGACCACATTGTTTTCGGCACGCCGGCCGATGTCCGCGAGGTCGGCGCGGCCCAGCCCGGCGCCGGTGAGATCGGACAGCGCCAGGGCGACAGCGCATTCCAAGGCAGCCGAGGACGACAGCCCGGCCCCGACCGGAACCTCGGAGGTCACGAACAGGTCAAAGCCCGGAACTGCAACGCCGGCGCGTTCCAGTTCCCAGGCCACGCCGGCCGGATACGCGGACCAGCCGGCCGCCTGCTCCGGCGCGAATGCGTCGAGGTCGAACCCGGCCGGTTCCGCGCCCGGAAACCCGGAGGCCATCCGGACCGTCCTGTCCGCCCGGGCCGCCACGGCCACGGTGGTGGCGCGGTCGATGGCGAACGGGAGGACAAGGCCGTCGTTGTAGTCCGTGTGCTCGCCGATCAGGTTGACGCGCCCCGGCGCCTGCCACACGCCGTCGGGGTCGCGGCCGAAATGCCCGGCAAAGGCACGGGCCAGCGCTGTCCCCACAGTGGCTGACGTGCTCATGAAAGCGCTCCCGTCCCGACGCCGCGGAGCCGCGCCGCGACCTCTTCGGGGGTGGTGTCGTTGATGAAGGCGCCCATGGCGGCCTCGGAACCGGCCAGGAACTTCAGCTTGTCCGCGGCACGCCGCGGCGAGGTCAGCTGCAGGTGCAGGTACCCGGAGCGGCGCAGCACCGGGTCCAGCGGGGCCTGGTGCCAGGCGCTGATGTACGGGGTGGGGCTGCCATAGAGGCGGTCAAAGCGGCCCAGCAGCTCCGGGTACAGGACCGAGAGTTCGTCCCGCTCGGCGCCCGTCAGCGCTGCAAGGTCCGGGACCTGGCGGTGCGGGACCAGGTGGACTTCCAGCGGCCAGCGCGCGGCGAACGGCACGTAGGCGCTGAAGAATTCCCCTTCGAGGACCATCCGGGCGCCGTCGGACCGTTCATTGGCCAAGATGCTGCCGGTCAGGGTCGCGGTTCCGTCCGCGTCCTCGTGGAACTTCCGCGCGGCCGCGGCCATCACCGCGGCCCGCGGCGTGACATAGGGGTAGGCGTAGATCTGGCCGTGCGGGTGGTGCAGGGTCACACCGATGTCCTGGCCCCGGTTTTCGAAGCAGAACACCTGCGCGACGCCGGGCAGCGCACTGAGCGCCTCGGTCCGGTGCGCCCACGCGTCGATCACGGTACGCACGCGCCGGGTACTGAGTTCGGCGAACGTCCCCGTGTGGGCGGGGGTGAAGGCCACGACCTCGCACCGGCCGCCGGCCAGCCCGCGGGTGCCCCAGCCCGGGCTGGCCGGGGCGGAGGCGAAATCGGGGCCCAGGGAGGGGAACCGGTTTTCAAACACGGCGACGTCGTAATCCGCCGCCGGGATCTCCGAGGCCCGCGCGTCCGTGCTGGGGCATAGCGGGCATTCGTCGGCCGGCGGAAGATGGGTCCTGTGCTGCCGGTGCGCGGCGACCGCCACCCATTCCCCCGTCAGGGCGTCGTGCCGGATCTCGCCGGAGCGGCCACGTTCGGGAAGCTCGCGCCGGTCCCGCGAGGGGCGCTGCAGCGGATGGGAGGTGTCGTCGAAATACAGCAGTTCGCGCCCGTCGGCGAGCCGCGTGCTGGTGACCGCGGACACCGACGCCGGGGCGTCAGCGTGGCTGATGATGCTGGTCATGGGGTTCCTTCAGGGATCTGGGGGCCGGTCAGACGGCCTGGACGTGCAGCAGGAGGGCATGCTCCGGGTTCAGTGCCGGCAGGGGCAGCCCGACGTGTTCGAGGAAGGCGCCGGAGACAACGGCCCCGTCCTCCAGCCACGCCGGCGGTTTGATCTGAGTGAACGTGTGCGCGTAGTCGCCGTCGAGGGGTGTGGGCAGTTCGGCCCGGACCCGGTAGGTCCGCTTCGGGTCAAGGCCCGGGAGTGAGGCCTGCCCGGGGGCTTCCGCCGGTGCGGATGCCAGTGACACGGCCGCGAACAGTCCCTCACCGGCGTCGTGCGCCACGACACCGTGGATGCTCAGGGAGGGCTCCGCGGTGTCAGCGTTCACGCGCTTGCCGGAGTGGAGCAGCGCGCGGTGGCGCTTGTACAACGCGATCGCGCGGCGCAGCGTGGCCTGCTCCGCGTCCGTGGCTGCGCGGATGTCCCATTCCATGCCGAAGTGGCCGAAGAGTGCCGTGATGGCGCGGAACGAGATGTCGTGGGTGCGGGCCGTCGTGTGCGAGGTGGTGGGGCCGATGTGCGCGCCGACGAGTTCCGGCGGCAGGACCGCCTGGGTCCACCGCTGGATGGTCTGGCGTTCCAGGGCGTCGTTGCAGTCCGAGGCCCAGACCCGGTCCGTGCGCTGCAGGATGCCCAGGTCCACGCGTCCCCCGCCGGAGGAGCAGCTTTCGATCTCCACGTCCGGGTGTGCCGCCTTGAGCGCGTCGAAGAGGCGGTAGGCGGCCAGCGTCTGTTCGTGCACGGACGGCCGGCCGCCGCTGCCGTGCTCGGTGAGGTCGCGGTTCTGGTCCCATTTCAGGTAGGCGATCTTGTTCTCGCGCAGCAGGGCGTCGAGCCGGCCGTAAATGTAGTCCCAGGCCTCCGGGTTGGCGAGGTCCAGGACATGCTGGTGGCGCCACGTGTGCGGAAGCCGGCCGCCGTCCTTGTGGGATACGGCTGAGGGGCCAACGATCCAATCCGGGTGCTCGCGGGCGACGTCGGAGTCCAAGTTGACCATCTCCGGCTCCACCCACAGGCCGAACTCCATGCCGTGGCCGGTGACCGCGTCGATCAGCGGGGTGAGGCCGTCGGGCCACACGGCCTCGTCGACGAACCAGTCGCCGAGGCCGGCGTGGTCGTCGCGGCGGCCGCGGAACCAGCCGTCGTCCAGGACGAAGCGTTCGACGCCGATCCCGGCGGCAGCGTCGGCGAGTTCCAGCAGGGGTTCGAGGCGGTGGTCGAAATACACGGCCTCCCACGTGTTGAGCACCACCGGGCGGAGCCGTCCTGAGGTGGTGTCCACGTGCTGCGGGCGGGCCCGGAACCAGTCGTAGAACGCCTCGGTGACGCCGTCCAGGCCGCGCGCGGAATAGGCGGCGAAGAGCGACGGCGTCCGGTAGCTGGCTCCGGGGGACAGCACCACTTCCCCGGAGCCGAGCAACTCCGCGGCGCCGAGCATGCGCCGGCCGGTCGTGAGGGTGTCGAAGTACTGCTCGTGGTTGCCGCTCCAGCCGAAATGCGTGGCCCAGACCTGGCCCCGGCGGTTGGAGAAGCCTGCGGTGCCGGCGGCGACCAGCAGCGAGGAATCGTGGCCGGTGCGGCCGTGCCGGCCGGTCCGGACCCAGGTGCCCTGCCGGACCGCGTGCCGCTGCGGGTGGTTTTCACGGCACCAGCGCCCGGTGAGGTCCAGGAGTTCGGTGGCGTCCCGCGGCACCGGCAGCACCGCGGCCAGTTCCTCGTGCTGGTACGCGGCCGTGCCGGTGTTGGTGAGGGTGTGCGCGAGTTCCAGGAGGCCGCCGGGGTGCAGGGTGAGTTCGGAGCTCACCTCGAGTCCGGCGTCGGCATCCCGGTGGATCACCAGGACCCCGCGGCCGCCGTCGAACACGTCGGCGGAGACCACCCGGAGGGCGGGCGAGAAGTCCCGGCCGGGGGCGCCGTCGGCGTTGCGGTGCCCGCGCAGGGCCGGCCGTCCGGCCCAGCCGGAGGAGGCCTGCGGCAGCAGCCCGGCGGGGACGGGGATGTCGAGGGCGGAGTTGGTGATCGGGCCGCGGAGGACCGCCAGCTCGGGGAGGTGCTCGCCGAGGTCGGCGCCCCAATGGACGATCTCGGCCTCGCCGGAGTCGAAGGCCAGCAGGAGGCTGGTGCCGGCAGAACGCAGGTGCACGGGGTGCATGGGATTCGCTTTCGGTAGGGCTGTGGCGGCTTGCTTGGTGGACAGGCCTATTTGTTGAAGAGGGAGTTGACCTGGTCGTTGGCCTGCGAGAGGGAGCTGGCCGGCTGCTTGCCGGAGACGACGGCGTCCATGGCCGGCTTCATGATGCCGTCCACCTTGGCCGCCTTGTCGGCGATCGGGAACAGGAAGGTGGTGTCTTCCTTGACCTGCTGGGTGAAGGGAGTGACGTCCACGCCCTTGGCCTTGAAGGCGGCTTCGGCCTTGTCGGAGGAGGTCTTGATCGCGGGGAACACCACGGCCTTGGAGGCCACGACGTCCTGGCAGGCGGCGGAGCCCAGGTATTCGGCGAACTTCACGGCGGCAGCGGGCTTCTTGGTTCCGGCCCATACGGAGTCGGCCAGGCCGTTGAACATGGAGGACCGCTTGCCGTCGGGGCCGGTCGGGGTCGGGGCGATGCCGACGTCGACGCCCTTGTAGCCGGTGTACTGGCCGATCATCCACGAGCCGTTGGCGTTGATGACGGACTTCCCGGCGGCGAAGGTGTCCGCCATGCTGGCTCCGACCGTGGTCTCCAGCTTGGGCATGTAGCCCTTGTCCGCGAGGCCGGCGAACCAGGCGATGGAGTCCTGGAACTTGGGGTCGTCGTAGTTGAAGTGCGTGCCCCACGGGTTCTTGTCCGTGTGGGTCCAGCCGGTGGTGCCGGTCAGGTAGCTCCACTCGGTCTGGCCCTGGCCGGAACCGGAGCCGGTCAGGCCCAGGCCGTAGACCGCCACCTTGGTCTTGTCGAAGCCGGGCTCGTCGCCGCGCTTGCCGTTCTTGTCTACGGTGAGGTGCGCGATCGCCTTCTCGTAGGTGCCGCCGTCCTGCGGGTTCCAGCTCAGGGACTTCATCTGGTCCTCGCTGACGCCGGCGTCGGCTGCGAGCTTCTTGTTGTAGAACAGGGAAATCGTGTCCCAGTCCTTGGGCAGGCCGTAGCGCTTGCCGTCCTCGCCGACCCACAGATCGGCCAGGCCCTTGTTGTACTGGGCGACGTCGACGTGGTCGTTCGCGACGGCGTCGTCCAAGGCCAGCAGCTGTCCGGTTTTGGCGAACTCGGGGTACTTGGCCAGGTGGTCGGTGAAGACGTCCGGGGCGGTGCCGGCGACAAAACCGTTGGTCAGCGTGCTCCAGTAGTCGTCCCAGCCGCGCTGGGTGATCTTGACCGTGATGTCCGGGTTGGCTTTGTGGAAGTCATCGGCGCACTGCTGGTAGGCCGGGAGCTGGTTGGCGTCCCAGAGCCAGTAGCTGATCTCGCCCTTGGCTTCTTCCGCCGAGGCGCCTCCGCCGCTTCCGCAGGCGGAGAGGGCGAGGACGGCGGCGGCTGCGGCGGCGATGGCGCCGGCTGCCTTCCTGCCGGTTGCTTTCGTGCTGGCTGCCGTGGTGCCGGTTGCTTTCATGTTCACGGTGGTCCTTTCGGGACGGGTCTTTCGGGAGGGTGTTTTAGGGGTGGGGTTACTTGATGCCGGAGAAACCGATGGAGTTGACGATCTTCTTGCCGAACGCGATGAAGAGCAGCAGGACGGGCAGGGCGGAGACGAGGGTGGCGGCCATGAGGCCGGACCAGTCGGGTGCGCCCTGGGGTGACTGGGACTTGAAGACCCCCAGCCCGACCGTGAGCACCCGGACGTTTTCCTGGTTGCCGACCAGCAGGGGCCAGAAGTATTCGTTCCACTGCCCGATAAAGGTCAGCAGCGCGAGGGTGGCGATCGGCGCAGCGGCGTTGGGCAGGACAATTTGGAAGAAGATGCGCAGGTGCCTGGCGCCGTCGAGCATGGCGGCCTCTTCCACTTCGCGGGACATGTTCAGGAAGAACTGCCGCAGGAAGAAGATCGCGAACGGTGTCATGAAGAGGTAGGGGAGCACCATGCCGAGCAGGGTGTTCAGCAGGCCGAGGTTCTTGATGAGCAGGAAGTTCGGCAGCGCGGTGAAGATCGGCGGGACCATCATGGTGGCCAGGAAGAGGCTGAACACGGCGTTCCGGCCGCGCCAGCGCAGGCGGGAGAAGGCATAGGCGGCCATGGCGCTGAAGAAGACGGCGCCGGCAGTGGTGATCCCGGCGAACAGGACGGTGTTGCGGAGGTAGATCCAGAAGTCGATCTTGGCCCCGGAACCGCCCTCCGCCATGGCTTCCTGGGCGGTCTGGAGGCCGAAGACCCGCTTGTAGGCGCCGAGGTTGAAGTCGGCCGGCAGCAGGTTGGAGGCGTTGGACGCCAGGGCGCTGTTGGAGGACAGCGACGTGCGCAGCACCCAGTAGAAGGGCAGTACCGAGACCGCGACGGCGAGGATCACCAGGACCCAGGCTCCCGCGCGGCGCCAGTTGAAGGGGCGGCGGCGTTTGCTGCCGCCGGACGATTTGAAGCGGCTGCTCCGGGTGGCTGAAGTGGCAGTAGTCATGCTGGGACTCCTTAGTCCAGGTCCGACTCGTTGCCCTTGAGGAACTTCATCTGGATGAAGGCGACCAGGGCGAGGATGACGAAGAGGATGACAGCGAGGGCGGAGCCGTAACCGAAGTCGGACTCCGTGAACGCACGCTGGTAGATGTAGAACTGCAGGACGCGGCTGGCGTTGATGGGGCCACCCTGCGTGGTGACGGCGACGGTGTCGAAGACCTGGAACGAGCCGATGACGGTGACGATCAGGACCAGGACGATCACGGGCCGGAGCAGCGGCATGGTGATCTTCCGGAAGGTCTGGAAGGGTGAGGCGCCGTCCAGGTTGGCCACCTCATACACGTGCTGCGGGATGGCCTGGAGGCCGGCGAAAATCAGCAGGGCCGTGTAGCCCATGTGCCGCCACGTGTTGATCAGGGCCTGGGTGGGGATGGCCCATTCCTCGCTGCCGAAGAAGGCGACGCGGGGCAGGCCGAGGGCGTCGATGATGTTGTTCACGATGCCGATCTGGTAGTCCAGCAGCCAGAACCACAGGAGCGCGGCGATCACATTGGCCATCAGGTACGGCAGCAGCAGGCTGCCGCGGATGAAGGTCGACTTGGCGACCCGGTGCATCAGCAGGGCCAGACCGAGGGCCAGGACCGTCTGCAGCACGATGTTGATCAGGACGTACTGGGTGGTGACGCCCAGCGCGTTCCAGAACAGCGGATCCTTGGCGATCGCCGCGTAGTTGGCGCCGCCGACCCACTTGGGTGTGCCGAGGATGTTGTATTCGGTGAAGCTCAGGTAGATGCCGCGGATGGTCGGCACCAGGTAGAACACCACGAGGCCGAGCATGGCCGGGGCGATGAAAAGCAGGGCGACCTTGAGGTCACTCCGGGGTCGGCGCCGCGGCCGGGGGGCAGCAGTGCCGTGTCCCGGGCCGGTCGCCTTGCGGGCCGGTGCGGCTCCGCGGGCAGTTGTGGTGGTCATTGGGGTTCCTCCGCAGTTACGTGGATGCTGTGACGTGGATTACAACTGGCTTAAGAATCTACACGAGTAACTTTTCAATGCGCAATAGTTTCTTTTGTGTTTCAGGGCTGGAACTTTTCGCTCACTCGCAGCTATTGACTCGAGTAGAAACTGATGTGAAACTTGCGTGCATGACATTCTCACTAGGCATCGTCGGCGCCGGACAGTTCGCGGGCGCCTTCGCCAAGCTCTTTGACGCCCACCCCGCGATTTCAGAAGTCCACGTCACCGACGTCCTGCCGGAACGGGCCGAGTCCCTCCGGGAACGGCTCGGCCTGGCGGGCACGTATCCCAGCTTCGAGGCCATGCTCGCCAGCGACCTCGACGCCGTCGCGATTTTCACCCAGCGCTGGACGCACGGCCCGCTGGTGCTGCAGGCGCTCAGGGCCGGCAAGCATGTCTATTCGGCGGTGCCGATGGCCATCAGCGAGGACGAGATCGCCCGGATCATCGAGGCGGTCCGGGAGACCGGCCTGACGTACATGATGGGTGAGACCAGCTACTACAACCCCGCCACCGTTTACGCCCGCAAGCGCCGGGCCGAAGGCGCATTCGGCCGCATCTTCTACGCAGAGGGTGACTACGTCCATGACATGGATCTCGGCTTTTACGAGGCCTACCAGTACAGCGGCGGGGATGACTGGAAGCGCACCGCCAGCTACCCGCCCATGCTCTACCCCACCCATTCCACCGGCGGGGTGCTGGGCGCCATCGGCGGCCACGCCGTCAGCGTCAGCTGCATCGGCGTCACCGACGACCGCGGCGACGGCGTCTTCGACAAGGACGTCAGCATGTTCGGCAACGATTTCTCCAACGCCACCGCGCTGTTCGAGCTTTCCACCGGCGGGTCCATGCGCATCAACGAGATGCGCCGCGTCGGCTACCCCTCCCACCTGCGCGAAAGCCGGTTCCGGTACTTCGGCACCGAAGCCAGCTTCGAGCAGCTGGCCCTGGTCAGTGTCTGGCAGGACAAGGACTCCGTGACCGACGTCAGTGCCGAACTGGCCACCCGTGCCACGCTCGACGCCGACGATCCGGCCCTGGCCGACGTCGCACCGGCCCTGCGGGACGCCTTTACCTCCGGCATGGCCCCCGTGCACGACGCCGGCCGGCTCCCCGCCGAGTTCCGCGGACTGCACAACGGCCACGAGGGCAGCCACCACTTCCTCGTGGACGACTTCGCCACCGCCGTCGACACCGGAACGCTGCCGCCCGTCAACGCCTGGGAAGCCGCCCGCTACACCCTGCCGGGCATCGTGGCGCACCGGTCCGCGCTCCGCGGCGGGGAACGGCTGCCGGTGCCGGACCACGGCGACGCCCCGGCCGCGCTGGCCGCCTCGGCTCCCGGCCTCGACGGAGCCGGTGGGGAGGGGTCCGCCGGGGAAACCCGGCGGTAGCATGGTCACTGTGCCGCACTCGCCAGCCCCCGCCAGGCCCACGATCACCCGCAAGGACGTGGCCCGGCTGGCCGGCGTCAGCACCGCCGTCGTCAGCTATGTGGTGAACGACGGCCCCAAGCGGGTCTCCCCGGCAACGGCCGCGAAGGTGCGCGAGGCCATCAGTGCGCTCGGCTACCGGCCGAATGCCGCGGCGAGGGCGCTGAAGCTGGGGTCCAGTGAGATGCTCGGCATGGTGGTCCCGGACACCACCAACCCTTTCTTCGCCACCTTGGCCCGGGCCGTGGAGGAGGCAGCGGCCGCGCGCGGCTACGCGCTGCTGCTGGCCAACTCGGGCGGATCGGCGGCCAATGAGCGCCGCCAGATCAGGAACCTCGCGAGCCGCCGCGTGGACGGGGTCTTTCTCTCCAGCGTGCTGTTCGACCCCGACCTCACCGAGCTGGAGCATTCGGAGATCCCCACCGTGCTGCTCAACCACAGCACCGAGGTGCCGGGGTTCAACTCGGTGGGCGTGGAGCTGCAGGAAGGCTCCCGGCGCGCCGTCGAGCACCTGGCGGGCCACCACGGCCACCGCAACATCGCACTGGTCATGGGCATGAACGCCGGCAATGATCTCGACGGCCGCGAGGTCGGGTGGCAGCAGGGCCTGGCGGACGCCGGGCTCCCGGAAGGGCCCATCCTCCGCTGTGACTTCGACCGGCAGGGCGGCTACCGGGCCGGGCAGCGGCTGCTCGCTGCGGCCGACCGGCCCACCGCCGCTTTCGTCAGCTCCGACCTGCAGGCCGTCGGCCTGCTGCGGGCAGTGCACGAGGCCGGCCTGCGGGTTCCCGAGGACCTGGCCGTGTTCTCCTTCGACGGCTCGGCCGAGGCGGAGTACAGCTGGCCGCCGCTGAGCACGGTTGCTCAGCCGGTCAAGGGCATGGCCGAGGCCGCCGTGGCGGCCCTTGTTGACTTCGACGGCGTGTCCCCGACCCGGAACCGGACGTTCCCCGTGGACCTGGTCCTCCGGGCGTCGTGCGGCTGCGCGCCCGTGCCGGTTTCTGCGGGCTAAGGTCCCCCGCTTTTCTTATCGTTCCCTGTTCCACCCACCGGGCGCGCTGGTCAGCCGCGCCCGGCCGAACCCCAGAGGTCCCCATGAATGTCCCCACCGCAACTGCTACTCATTCTGCTGCGCCCGAACCGGCCGTGTCCGCGCCGTCTGGGTCTGCGCCGTCTGGGTCTGCGCCGGCTGGCGCCGATCCCTTCCGGCCCGCGTGGCACTACTCGGCCCGGAAGAACTGGCTCAACGACCCCAACGGGCTGGTCCACCTGGACGGCACGTACCACCTCTTCTACCAGCACAATCCTTCCGGGGACGTCTGGGGGAACATGTCCTGGGGACACGCGACGTCCGCGGACCTCCTGCACTGGGAGGAGCAGCCGGTCGCCATTGCGTGCGACGCCAACGAGGCCATCTACTCGGGCTCCGTGGTGTTCGATCCCGACAACACCAGCGGTTTCGGCACCGCCGGGACGCCGCCGCTCGTGGCGATCTACACCAGCGCCTACACCGACGCGTCGCCGCTGCGCGGGCGCCAGGCCCAGTCCCTGGCCTACAGCCTGGACCGGGGACAGACCTGGACCAAGTACGCCGGCAACCCCGTCCTGGACCGCGCCTCGGCAAACTTCCGCGACCCCAAGGTGTTTTGGTACGAGGGCCCGTCGGAAAGCTACTGGGTGATGGCCGCGGTGGAGGCCACGGACTGCCTGGTGGTCCTTTACCGGTCCGCGGACCTCAAGAACTGGGACTACCTGAGCAGCTTCGGCCCCGCGAACGCCACCGGCGGCGACTGGGAGTGCCCGGATCTCTTTCCCCTCGCGGTCGACGGCGACCCGGCCGACACCAGGTGGGTGCTGGTGGTCAACCTCAATCCGGGCGGCCTGACCGGCGGCTCGGGCGCGCAGTACTTCGTGGGAACGTTCGACGGCGTGGAGTTCCGTTCCGGGACCACGGTCACCGAGGGCCTCCAGCGGGACAGCAGCCGGATGCGGGACTACGCCTGGCTCGACTGGGGGCGCGACTACTACGCCGCTGTGTCCTTCAACGACGCCCCCGGCGGCCGCAGGATCATGATCGGCTGGATGAACAACTGGGACTACGCGGCCGCGACGCCCACCGGTGCGTGGCGCGGCGCCATGTCCCTGGCACGGGAGCTCACCCTGACCCGCCGCGACTCCGGCGTCGTCCTGCTGCAGACGGCGATCGATCCCTTCGACGGCCCGGACCGCGGCCGCATCTCCCTGGCGCCGCGGGACCTGCACCCGGGAACCGTGGATCTGCTGCTGCCGGAACCGGCGGCCGCCGGGGCTGGGCCTGCGGCCGCACCTGCACCTGCACCGGCGGTTGCGGCGCGCATCGACGTCGACCTTGAGCCCGGAACCGCCGCACGCGTGGGACTCCTGCTGCGGACCGGCGGCACCGAGCGGACCGTCCTGGCCTACGACACCGCCACGTCCCGGCTCTCCCTGGACCGGCGCGACTCCGGCGCCGTGGCGTTCCACGAAGGCTTTGCCTCGGTGGAACACGTTCACGTGCCCCTCGAGGACGGGATTCTGCGGCTCCGGGTCTTCCTGGACGCCTGCTCGGTGGAGGTCTTCGCCCAGGACGGCCGGGCCGTCCTCACGGACCTCGTCTTCCCGGCGGAGTCCAGCACCGGACTGGCCTTGTTCGCCGAGGGTCACGGAGCGCGGGTGCGGTCGCTGGACATCCGGAGGTAGCGCCTCGCGGCCTTGGTGGTCCGGGCCGGGCGGCGGAGTTTCCCCACTTTCCATGGCGCAGCCGGCCGGCCGCCGGCGATTCGGCGCAACACGCCGGCCGGGACCGGCGAAGGCGGGGAAATCCCGACGCCGGTGCACCGCAACTACCGCCGTCGCCGGCCAACCGGAGAGGCCTACCCGCGGGAAGGTCCCGGGAGTACCCTGTGCCAATCTGCAAGACCGTAGTTGATGGAGGTGCGGCGCAATGATGGACAAGCAGCCTATGGACAAGCAGCTCTGGCACAGGGGCCCGGTGGTGGGTGTCGGAGTCGGAGACCTGCAAAGCGCGGTGGCCCGGGAAACCGGGCGCATCATCCGGGAAGCCAACGGCGACCGCCTCAAAGCCACCAAAATCGTCCTCGACAAGCTCGTGGAAATGGGGCTCATCACCGAATCCGAGCTGCCGGTCCTCGCCGGGATCTGTGAGGAAGGATTCGCTGCCACATCCGGCAAGAAGGACGCCGCGGCCGCGTACCACGAGGTCCGGAAAGCCTACGACGAAATGCTCCTCAAACCCGGAGCCAGCCCCGTCGCGCTGGCCTTCGCGTCGGCGTCGGCCGGCTCCTACGTGGCCACCGACGGCGGCGAGGACGGCGGTGGCGGGACCACCGTGGTCTACAAGAAGTCCGGCGGCAACTGGCAGGAGACCCTCGCCGGGGCCGGGGCTGCAATCGGAGGCATCCTCGGCGGGGCGGCCGGGGCGGGACTGGGAACGGTGATCGGCGGCGTCGCCGGCAAGATCGTGGACGAGTGCCTGGACTGACGCGGAAAAGGTTCGACGACACCGGAAGGCGCTGGCGACGCGCATGATGCCTGGCGCCCCCCGAATATGGGAGCGCCCGGTATTTTGCGCGTCGCGGGGCGGCCGACGCGTCGTCAGGTATGCCTGAAAACCGGCCGGATCAGTCCCCGTGGACGGCGGCCTGGCGTTCCTCCGAGCGGTCCAGGTAGGCCAGCAGTAGGTCCCCGGCCCGGTCCAGGTCGCCGGATTCCAGGGCCGCGCAGATTTCTTCGTTGTCCGGCAGCCAGCCCTGGTAGAAGTGCGCATCGAGGGTGGCCTTGTGGAAGAAGAGGCGCATCTCGGCCAGCACCTGGGCCATGATCGTGTCCAGCCGCCGGCTTTCCGCCAGGGCCACGATTGCCCCATGGAAATGCTGGTTGGCGGTGCCCAGGCCCTCTTCGTCGCCGGCGGCGGCGGCGGCTTTGCCCTCCTCGACGGCGGCCCGGACCGCCGCGACGCGCTCGGGGCTGCCGCCGCCGCGGATTGAACTCACTTCAATGGCCCGGCGCACCGCGTAGACGTCGTGGATGTCGCCTGCCTCCAGGCTGGCCACGAAGACGCCCCGGTTCGGGTGGCGGACCACCAGGCGTTCGGCGGCCAGCTCGGCGAAGGCCTCGCGGACGGTGTTGCGGGAGACGCCCAGGTCCTCGGCGATGGTCGATTCCGTGAGCCGGGCTCCCGGCAGGAGCAGCCCCTCGGCCAGCTGGAGGCGCAGTTCCGCCGCCACCCGATCCGCCACAGACGGCACCGCGACGCGCAGCCGGGCCGCCGCTCCCAGTGCAGCCCCCACCGCGGGGCTGCCCGCCGCCGCGCCAAGTCCGGTGCCCGTTCCGGTTCGCGGCTTGGCGGAAAGGACTCGGGAGCCTGCTTCGGAGCTGGTCATACTCCAGAATTTACACGATCGCCAGATCGTCGGATTGAAGAATCGTTGAACAATCCGAAGTTTTAGTGCATCCTAGATAGGGGCCCAACCATGAGATGAGGATCACAATGGCAACCATCGACCTGAACAGCGACGTCGGCGAGTCTTACGGCCGGTGGACGCTGGGCGACGATCTGGCGATGTTCCGCTCCGTTTCCAGCGCCAACGTGGCCTGCGGATTCCACGCCGGCGATCCCAGCGTGATCCGCCGGACCTGCCGCGAAGCCGTGGCCGCAGGCGTCATGATCGGCGCCCACGTCGGCTACCGCGACCTCGCCGGCTTCGGACGCCGCTTCCTGGACATCGACCCTTCCGAACTGGCGGACGACGTCGTCTACCAGATCGGCGCGCTGCAGGCGCTGGCCGCGGCCGAAGGCGGCAAGGTGGCCTACGTGAAGCCGCACGGCGGCCTCTACAACGCGATCGTGGCGCACACCGCCCAGGCGCGGGCCGTCGTCGACGCCGTGAAATCGGTGGACCCGAGCCTGCCGATCCTGGGCCTGCCCGGCTCGGAGGTGCTCCGCCTGGCCGAGGCCGCCGGGCTCCGGGCCGTCACCGAAGCCTTCGCGGACCGGGCGTACAACACGGACGGCACGCTCGTCTCCCGGACGCTCCCCGGAGCGGTCCTGCACGACCACAAGGAGGTCACTGAGCATGTCCTCCGGATGGCCACCGATTCCGCCGTCCGCACGGTGGACGGCTCCATCCTGAAAATCCGGGCCGAGAGCATCTGCGTGCACGGCGACTCCCCGGGCGCCGTCACCATGGCCGCGGCCGTCCGCGAGGCCCTCAACGCCGCCGGAATCACCACCGCCGCGTTCGTCTAGGCCGGACCGCCGCCGGCGGCCGCCTTCATCCGGGCCTGCACCGCAGTCCCCGCACGACTCACGTCGACTTCAAACCCCAAGCATCAGGCAGCACCCCGCACACCTGGAGGAAAATCATGACCACACCGCAGCAGGCCACCCCGGCCGCCAGCAAGAAGAAGCTGCCGCCCGGCGCCGTCAAGGCCTACATCGCGAGCCTCACGGGCACCTCGCTCGAGTATTACGACTTCGCGATCTACTCGGTGGCGTCGGCCTTGGTGTTCCCCAAGGTCTTCTTCCCCGGCAACGACGAATACGTCGGGCTGCTGCTGTCGTTCTCGACCTTCGCGGTGGGCTACCTCGCCCGCCCGATCGGCGGCGTGATCTTCGGCCGGCTCGGCGACAAGATCGGCCGCAAGCACGTCCTCGTGACCACCCTGCTGCTGATCGGCATCGCCACCGTGCTGATCGGCGCGCTTCCGGGCTACGCCGCCATCGGCCTGGCCGCGCCCACCATTTTGGTGCTGCTGCGCCTGGCCCAGGGCATCGGCGTCGGCGGCGAATGGGGCGGGGCCGTGCTGCTCTCCAGCGAATTCGGCGATGCCCGCAAACGCGGCTTCTGGTCCTCGGCCGCCCAGATCGGCCCGCCGGCCGGCAACCTGATGGCCAACGGCGTCCTGGCCGTGCTCGCCGCGACGCTCAGCAACGAGGCGTTCCTCTCCTGGGGCTGGCGCGTGGCGTTCCTCGCCTCGGCCCTCCTGGTGGGCTTCGGCCTGCTGATCCGGCTGAAGCTGGAGGAAACCCCGGTCTTCAAGGCCATTCAGGCGCACGGCGAACAGCCCAAGGCCCCCATCAAGGAGGTCTTCACCAAGGAACCGCGCGCCCTCGTCTCAGCCGCCCTCAGCCGCATCGGCCCGGACGTGCTGTACTCCCTGCTCACCGTCTTCATGGCCGTCTACGCCACCAAGCAACTGGGCATGACCACCAGCAACGTCCTCACCGCTATCCTGATCGGCTCGGCTTTCCAGCTGGTCCTGATCCCCGTGGCGGGCGCCCTCACGGACCGCTTCAACCGCCGCCTCGTGTACGGCATCGCCGCCGCCGGAACCGCCGCGTTCATCCCGCTGTTCTTCCTCATGATCCAGGGCAAGTCGGTGCTCATGCTGACTGTCGGCATCGTGATCGGACTGGCGTTCCACGCGTTCATGTACGGCCCGCAGGCTGCCTTCATCACCGAGCAGTTCCCGGCCCGGCTGCGGTACGCCGGAAGCTCGCTGGCGTACACCCTGGCCGGCGTGGTCGGCGGCGCCATCGCACCCCTGGTCTTCACCGCCCTCTTCGCCGCCACCGGCAACTGGTTCCTGATCGCAGGCTACCTTGCGGTCGCCTCCATCGTGACGGTGATCGGCCTGGCCATCGGGCGCAACCCGCAGACCAAGGAAGAGGAACGCCTCCTGCAGGACGCCCACGCCTGAGCGGCGCGGATCCTTCGAGCAACCCGGCGGCAATGATGGAGACAGCAATGGAAACCCTGGCAGTTCACAACGATGCTGCTCAAACCAGTGCAGGTCACGACGGTGCCGTTCACAAGGTCCGCTCCGTGCGGGCCGTGGGAACGCGCGCGGTCCTCGCCGAGCTCGCCGGCACCCAGGACGTACTGGCCCTGCAGGCCCTGCTCCTCGAGTCGCCGCTGCCGGGCCAGCAGGACGTCCTGGCCGCGGCCGAGACCGTCCTGGTCAGGGCAGACTCCCCGGCGTCGGCGCGGCGCATCGCCGCGCGGCTGCTGGAGCTCGACCTCACCGCGCCCGTGCAGCGCGACGGCGGGCTGGTGGTCATCGACACCGTGTACGACGGCGAGGACCTCGCCGAAGTCGGCCGGCTCACCGGGCTGGGCGCCGACGGCGTGATCGCGGCCCACTCCGGCCAGGTCTGGACCGTGGCGTTCGCGGGGTTCGCGCCCGGTTTCGGGTACATGGTGGGGGAGAACCAACAGCTGGAAGTGCCCCGCCGCAGCTCGCCGCGCACCGCCGTCCCGGCCGGCTCCGTGGCGCTGGCCGGAAACTACTCGGCCGTCTACCCGCGCCGCTCCCCGGGCGGCTGGCAGCTGATCGGACGCACCGATGCCCGGATGTGGGACCTGGACCGGGCGCAGCCGGCCCTGGCCGCGCCCGGGCACCGGGTGCAGTTCCGTCCCGTCCGGGATGCGGTCACGCTGTCCGCCGAGCCCACCACCGAATCCGCTGCGGAACCCGCCGCCGCGCCGCGCACTGCAGACGGGCAGCACACCGCCTCAGGGCTCCGGATCGTGTCCCCGGGGATGCAGAGCCTGGTCGAGGACCTCGGCCGGCACGGCCATTCCGGCCTCGGAGTGTCCGCCGCCGGCGCCCTGGACCGGGCGTCGCTGCGGCGGGCCAACCGCCTGGTCGGGAACCCGGCGTCGGCCGCCGTCATCGAGACCGTCGCCGGCGGGCTTACCGTCCAGGCCGTGGGGGACCAGGTCCTCGCGGTGGCGGGGGCGCCGTCGGACCTGGACATCGTGTCCAAGCCCGACGACGCCGGCGACACCTGGCACCGCACCGTCCCGGTGGCCACGCCCTTCGCGCTGCTCGACGGCGAAACCCTCACCCTCGGTGCCCCGCGCAGCGGCTTCCGCAGCTATCTCGCGGTCCGCGGCGGCGTGGATGCGGCTCCCGTGCTGGGCAGCCGCTCCACGGACACCATGTCCGGCATCGGCCCCGCGCCGCTGGCCGCCGGGCAGCTCGTTGCCGCGGGCGGCGAGGCCGAGTCCGGCGTCGTCGGGCATCCCGAACTGCAGCCGGACTATCCGGGCACCGGGGTGACCGTCCTCGACGTCGTCCCCGGCCCGCGCGCGGACTGGTTCGACCAGGCGGCGCTGGAATCCTTCACCGCCCAGGAGTGGGACGTGACGCCGCAGTCCAACCGGGTGGGCATGCGGCTGGACGGGACGCCGCTGCGGCGCACCCGGCAGGGCGAACTCCCCAGCGAGGGCACCGTGGCCGGCGCCCTCCAGGTCCCGCCGGAAGGCCTGCCCGTCCTCTTCCTGGCCGACCACCCCATCACCGGCGGCTACCCGGTGATCGCCGTGGTGGTCGACGCCCAGCTGGACCTCGCCGCGCAGGTCCCGATCGGCGGCAAAGTCCGCTTCCGCTGGACGCCGGACGAAACACGCGTGCCCGGCACCCCCGAATCCAACCCCCAGTCCGTCACCGAAGAATCCGCCACCGAAAAAGAAGCGAGTAACTGATGCGCAAGGTCCTGATCGCCAACCGTGGGGAAATCGCGGTCCGCATAGCCCGGGCCTGCGACGACGCGCAGCTGGCGTCCGTCGCCGTCTACGCCGATATCGACGCCGACGCCCTGCACGTCTCCGCCGCGGACGAAGCCTTCAGCCTGAACGGCAACTCGCCCGCGGACACGTACCTGAACATCGCCAAGCTGCTCGCCGTGGCCGCCGAGTCCGGAGCGGACGCCGTCCACCCCGGCTACGGCTTCCTCTCCGAGAACGCCGACTTCGCCCAGGCCGTCCTGGATGCGGGACTGACGTGGATCGGCCCCAGCCCGGACGCCATCCGGCTGCTCGGCAACAAGATCACCGCCCGCGACGCGGCCGTCCGCGCCGGTGCGCCGCTGGTCGCCGGCAGCGACGGTCCCGTGGCGACAGCCGCCGAGGCCCGGGCGTTCGCCGAACAGCACGGCCTGCCGATTGCCATTAAGGCCGCCTTCGGCGGCGGCGGCCGCGGCCTGAAGGTGGTCCGCGTGCTCGACGAGGTGGAGGAAGCCTTTGATTCCGCCGTCCGCGAGGCTGTCGCCGCCTTCGGCCGCGGCGAGTGCTTCGTGGAGCGCTACCTGGACCGGCCCCGCCACGTCGAGGCGCAGGTCCTGGCGGACACGCACGGCAACGTCGTGGTGGTCGGAACCCGCGACTGCTCGCTGCAGCGCCGGCACCAGAAACTCGTCGAGGAGGCCCCCGCGCCGTTCCTCAGCGACGCCCAGCGGGAGCAGATCTACGACGCCGCCAAGGCCGTCTGCCGGGAAGCCGGCTATTCCGGCGCCGGCACGGTGGAGTTCCTCGTCGCCGCCGACGGCACCGTCGCCTTCCTCGAGGTCAACACGCGCCTGCAGGTGGAGCACCCGATCACCGAGGAGACCACGGGGATCGACCTCGTCCAGGAGCAGTTCCGGATCGCCGCCGGCGAGCCGCTGCGCCTCACCGAGAACCCGGCGCCGCGCGGGCACGCCTTCGAATTCCGGCTCAACGCCGAGGACGTGGGCCGCGGCTTCCTGCCTTCGCCCGGCACCATCGGCGAGTTCGCCGGCCCCACCGGCCCGGGCATCCGGCTGGACACCGGGGTCCGGTCCGGCTCCTTCGTCGCGCCGCAGTTCGACTCCCTCCTTGCGAAGCTGATCGTCACCGGCGCGGACCGCCAGCAGGCGCTGCGCCGCGCCCGCCGTGCCCTTGCCGAGATGCGCATCACCGGGGTGGCCACCGTGCTGCCGTTCCACCGGGCCGTCCTGGAATCCGCTGACTTCACCGCCGAGGACGCCCTGGGCGTCCACACCCGCTGGATCGAGACCGACTTCGCGGACAGCATCCCCGCCGACCCCGGCTACAGCACCACCGCGCCCGGCGGCGAACGCCGCACCATCACCGTCGAGGTCGACGGCCGGCGCCTCGCCGTCGGGCTCCCGGCGGATCTGCTGGACGGCTGGGCCCGCTCAGGCGCGCCGCTACCTGCCGGCGTCACCGTCCCCGGAACGTCCGACGGCGGTGCCGCCGCCGGCGGGTCGGCCGCCGTCGATCCCGGCGAGCTGCGCGCCGACATGGCCGGGACCGTGGTGAAGTGGCTGGTCGAGCCCGGCGCCGAGGTCGCGGCCGGCGACCCGGTGGTGGTCCTGGAAGCCATGAAGATGGAAACCCAGGTCTCCGCGCACCGCGCCGGGACCGTCACGGACGTCCGCACCGGCGCCGGGGGAGTGGTGGCCGCGGGCGCGGTGCTGGCGCTGATCGGCTAGCTCCCGGGCTGGTACGTGCCTGCACTCCATTCCTGGCCCTGCGGATCAAGGACCCTGCTGCGCCTGGAGCCCCACTCTGTGTCCTCAGGTTCGATCACGGAGATTCCACCGGCTGCGACGGCCCTGCGGTGGAAATCGTCGACGTCACCGACCAGCAGATAGAGCCCCTGGCCCGTCGACTGGCCGACGAGTGGCGGCCGTTGGTAACCGGCATCGCTGCTCGCGAGCATGACGACCGCTTCTCCCATCCGCGCCTCGGCGTGCACCACGGTGTCGTTGGGGCCGTCCTGCCTGCGGACAATTTCGAACCCGACTTCCTGCAGCCATTCCAGGGCTGCAGGGGCGTCGGCGTAACTGAGATAGACGTAGAGCCGGGCTTCCATGCGGTGATGATAGTTCCCGGGCGCGTCGGCGGGAAGATCCGGTGCCGGTCTGCCCGGACGGGGCGGCGGTGTCAACCGCTCAGCTCCCGGGCTCGCCAACGGTGATGACGGCCTTACCCCTGATGCGTCCGTCCGCGAGGTCAGCCAGGGCCTTTCCGGCGTCGGCGAGTGCGTAGGTCATACTCACCATGGGGCGGAGGGTGCCGGTCTCCGCAGCCTGTGCCAGGGCAGCGAGGTCGCGGCCGGTTGTGCGGCCGAACATGCCGCCAAGGTGCTGGCTGATGAACGGCGTCAGCAGGCTGCCGCGCAGCTGGCGGCCGAGGCCGCCCAGCAGCGGGCCGCCGTTCTCGCCGCCGACAATGACCAGCCGCCCCCGCGCTGCCAGTACGCTCCGCAGCAGCCGCAGGGGCCGGTTGCCGGCGATGTCGATGACGACGTCGTAGCCGCCGCCGCGGGCATCGATTTCCTCCCGGGTGTAGTCGATGACGTCCTTGGCTCCCAGCCCGAGAACGAACTCGCGGTTGGTCCCGCGGGCCACGGCGGTGACCTCCGCGCCGGCGGAGGCCGCGAGCTGGACAGCGTAGGAGCCCACGCCGCCGGATGCCCCGATGATGAGGACCCGGTTGCCCGCCGCGACGCGGGCATGGTCACGGACCGCCTGCAGCGCGGTGCAGCCGGACACGGGAAGTGCGGCGGCCTCGACGGGACTGAGGTGCTGCGGGCGGCGAATGACGCGGCTTGCCGGGGCGGTGGCATAGCCTGCGTAGGCGCCGGTCCCGCTGCCGAAGACCGGGTCGCCGACAGCGTAGTCGCTCACGCCCTCACCGACTGCGGCCACCGTCCCGGCAAAATCGAGCCCCGGGACCGGCTGCCTGGGTTTGGTGAGCCCGATGCCCAGCCGGGCCGCGTAGGGACGGCCGGTGGTCAGGTGCCAGACGCCGCGGTCGACGCCGGCCGCCTCCACCCGTACCAGCACCTGGCCCGGGCGAGGCCGTGGGACGGGCACCTGCCCTGGGGAGAGCACCGCAGCCGGGTCGTCCCCGTAGCGGGCCTGGACAATCGCCGTCATGAGCTCCGGCAGCGGCGGGTTCACGCCGCCCCCGTTTCCTGCAGATGCGGCGGGGCGGTGTGCGGGACTGTTCATGGCGACCTCCAAGCGGGTGACTTACGGTGTAAGAAAAGATAGCCTTACGGTGTAAAAACGTCAAGGGAGTGATGCAGATGGCAGGAACGCCACGGCGAGGTGCCGCCTTGGACCGCGCCGGAATTGTGGGCGCTGCGGTTGCCCTGGCCGATGAGCAGGGCATCGAGCGGCTGAGCATGCGGCGGCTCGGCGACGCCCTGGGGGTGGAGGCCATGTCCCTCTACCACCACGTGCCCGGCAAGGCGGTGCTGCTCGATGCCATGGTCGATTCGGTGTTCGGCGAGATCGCGCTGCCCGGGGATGGGGCCTGGGCCGACGGCATGCGGGACCGGGCCAGATCACAGCGAGCGGCGCTGCACCGCCACCCGTGGGCGCTGCGGCTGCTGGAGTCGCGCTCGGCCCCCGGAGTGGCCAATCTGCGTCACCACGACACCGTGCTGGGCTATCTGCGCGACGCCGGGTTCTCCATAAGGGCGGCCGGGCACGCATACGCCCTCCTCGATGCCTTTGTGTACGGCTTCGTGATGCAGGAGCAGGCCCTGCCGTTCGACGCCGGCAGCGCCCCGCAACTGGCGGCCACGATGCTGGCCTCAACTCCCGGGGCGGACTTCCCGAACCTCACGGCGTTCATGCGGGACGTCGTTCTGCCGGGCGGATATGACTTTGCGGACGAATTCGAGGTGGGGCTCGCCCTTGTGCTCGACGCCGTCGCGAACCTGCAATCCGGCCCGCCCCGGCCTTAGCGCGCGACGGCGGGCGGCGGTGCAGTGCTCGATCTCACCGTGAGCGACGGCGGAACGAGCGTATGGGTGCGCCGCCCCTCAAGCGCGGCCGCGGCCGCCGCCACCGCGGCGCCGGCGAGGGCGTCCGGATCCTGCCGGACGCTCGTAAGCTGGACATGCGCAAGCGCCGCCAGGCGGGAGTCGTCGTATCCCACCACGGAAAGCTCCTCGGGAACGACGGTTCCTGCGGCGTCCAGCGCGTGGAGGAACCCCAGGGCCGCATCGTCATTGAAAACCACGACGGCGGTCGGCAGCTCCGCCGGTGCGCCCAGGCTCCGCAGTTCAAGCAGTGCCCGCGCAGCTGCCATGCCGTCTGTCTCGCCCGGGCCGCCGGCAATGACTAGCGGCGGGACGGCAGTGTCCGCCATGAGCTGTTCATACGCTACCTTCCGCGCCCGGGAGCCGGCCGCCGTGCCGCCGTCGACGTGCGCGATCCGCGTGTGGCCCAGCGCGCGCAGGTGCTCAACGGCCAAAGCGATCCCGGCGGCTTCGTCCGTCGCGGCGCTCGAGAGCCGCGGATCGCTGTGCGGCTCCAGGACGGACACCACGGGTGCCGGCTGGGCGGCGAGAATGTCGGAGGAGGACGCCGGGCCCAGGACCAGCAGCGCCTCCGCGCCAAGATCCAGAAGGGAGCGGACGGCCTCGTCCTCGGCACGGCGATGCCCCCGCGCGCTCAGCGTGATGTCGAATCCGAGGGTGGCGGCCGCCGGATACAGGGCCTCGATGATCTCCGTGTGAAACGGCCCGTCGACGTCGAACACCACGCCGAGCAAGTGGCTGCGCGAGCTGCGCAGGAGACGGGCCCGCGCATCCGGGCGGTAGCCGAGCTGGGCGGCGGCCGCGAGGACCCGCTCGCGGGTCGCGTCGCTCGCGCCAGGAGCGCCGCGGACGACGATCGAGACGAGCGCGCGCGAAACCCCCGCCGCTGCGGCGACGTCCGCCAGTGTGGGGCGCTTGGCCATGGGTACTCCTTAGACTCTCCCTAAACTCTACTGGAACGTTCTAGACAGCGGGCCGTGTGCCGTGCGACACTCGTCAAATACTCCACTAGAACGTTCTAGTGAATTCTTGAGAGGACTGTCCCATGACTTACCTTCCCGTCGCGTCCGCCCGGCCCGCGCCGGTGCGCATCGGCCTCATCGGAGCGGGTTGGATGGGCGCGTATCACGCCCGCAGCCTGGCCCTGCGCATCCCGGGCGCTAGCCTCGCCGCGATCGCCGACCCCGCCGTCGCGGTCGCCGAAGAACTCGCCGCCGAACTCGGCGTGGCCCGCGTGACCCCGGACCCCGCAGACCTGTTCGCCGATCCCGGGATCGACGCCGTCGTAATCGCCGGGCCCGCACGCTTCCACGCGCAGCTCTCGATCGACGCCGCCCGCGCCGGCAAGCACGTCTTCTGCGAAAAGCCGGGCGCGCTGGACCTGGAGGAGCTGGCACGCGTCGAGGAGGCGGTCGCGGCCGCGGGCGTGCATTGGCAGATCGGCTTCAACCGGCGCTACGCGGCCGACTTCCTCGCCGCCCGCCGCGAAGTGGCGGCCGGCACGGTCGGAACGCCGCAGCTCCTGCGCTCCCTGACCCGCGATCCCGGCACGGGCAGCATCGGGCACGCCGCGCGGATTCCCCAGTGGACGATCTTCCTCGAGACGCTGATCCACGACTTCGACGCGCTCAACTGGTTCAACCCGGGTGCCGAGCCCGTCAGTGTCCACGTCACCGCGGACGCCCTGGTGGAGCCGTCCTTCAAGGACGCCGGCTTCCTCGACACCGCCGTGGTGACGGTCCGCTACGCGAACGGCGCGATTGCCGTTGCGGAGGCCAGCTTCTCCGCACTCTACGGCTACGACGTTCGCGGTGAGGTCTTCGGCTCAGCCGGCATGGTCCAGGCCGGCCGTGCCACCGAGACCGCCGCCGTGCGCTACGGCGCCGCCGGGCTGTCGGCTCAGACCCCGCGCCTGAACATCGAGCTCTTCCACGACGCCTACACCGATGAGCTCGCGGACTTCGCCGAGCACGTCCGCTCCCGCCGCGACGGCGCCGCCGCGCCCGAACACGGCGTGCCCCTCACCCCGGGCCTCGGGGACGCGCGGCGCGCCCTCGCCATCGCCCTGGCCTGCATCGAATCGGCCCGGACCGGCGCCACCGCCGCCGTCGCCGACGCCTCGGCTGCGGAGGCACGCGCGTGAGGCTCGCTGTCTGTGCCGAGATGGTCTTCACGGACCTGCCGTTCGTCGAGCGGGTCCGCCGCGTCCACGAGGCCGGATTCGACGTCGAGATGTGGGACTCGCGCAACAAGGACCTCGCCGCGCTCAAGGCGACCGGCGCCCGGTTCTCGTCCATGACCGGCTATTCCGCCGGCTCGCTGGTCGAGCCCGACACCGCTGACCTCGTGCTGAGCACCGCCGAAGCCCTCATCCCGACGGCGCTCGAACTCGGCGTCGAACGCCTCGTCGTCCACCCGGCCGAGCTCATCGACGGGAAGGCCGCCCGACCGCACTGGCGCTCCGACGGCACCATGTGGCTCACCGCGGCGCGCACGCTTGAGCGCCTCGGCGAGCTCGGCGCGCGCCACGGGGTCACGTTCTGCCTCGAAAACCTCAACACCGTCCTCGACCACCCGGGCATCCCGCTGGCCCGCGCGAAGGACACGCTCGCGCTCGTGCGCGCCGTCGACCACCCGAACGCGCGGCTCATGCTCGACCTCTACCACGCGCAGCTCGGCGAGGGGAACCTGATCGAACTGGTCCGCGAGGCCCGGCCGTGGATTGGCGAGATCCAGGTCGCGGACGTCCCCGGCCGCTGCGAGCCCGGAACCGGCGAGATCAACTACGCAGCGGTGTACCGGGCCCTCGCCGAGGCCGGTTACGCCGGGACGGTCGGGCTGGAGGCATATGCGTCCGGTGATTCCGACGACGCGCTCAAGGCCTTCCGGACAGCATTCGAAGGCTAGAGAGCCGCCGGTACCCGAACTCAGCTGTGGGTGGGTTCTTCCACCAGGGCGGTGGCGATGCTGTCCGCATCCTCCAGCGCGGCCAGGTAGCGTTCGGCATCCAGGGCGGCGGCGCAGCCGGTTCCGGCGGCGGTGATCGCCTGGCGGTAGCGGTGGTCCACCGCGTCCCCGCAGGCGAAGACGCCGGAGAGGTTGGTGACGGTGGTCGGGGAGTCGACCTTGATGTAGCCCTCCGCATCGAGGTCAACCTGCCCGGCCACGAGCTCGGTCCGCGGCACGTGGCCAATCGCGACGAAGATGCCCGTGGCGGCGTGTTCGCGGGTCTCGCCGGTGCGGGTGTCGGTCAGCGTGACGCCGCTGACCTTGCCGTCGCCGTGGATCGCGGTGACGGCGGAGTGCCAGGCGAAGCTGATTTTGGGGTTGTCCTTGGCGCGCTGGGCCATGATCCGCGAGGCGCGGAGCTCGCCCTTGCGCACGACGACGGTCACGGACTTGCCGAACCGGGTCAGGAAGGTTGCTTCCTCCATGGCGGAGTCGCCGCCGCCGACCACGATGATGTCCTGCTCGCGGAAGAAGAAGCCGTCGCAGGTGGCGCACCAGGAGACGCCGTGGCCGCTGAACTTCTTTTCCTCCGGCAGGCCGAGTTCCTTGTACGCGGAGCCGGTGGCGAGGATGACGGCCGGGGCCTTGTGCGTCGCGCCGGTCCCGGTGACCACGCGCTTGAGGTGCCCGGTCAGCGTCACCCCGGTGACGTCGTCGAACACCACCTCCGCGCCGAACTTCTCGGCCTGCTGCTGGAGCCCGTCCATCAGTTCGGGGCCCTGGATGCCGGCGGGGAAGCCGGGGAAGTTCTCCACCTCGGTGGTGTTCATCAGCGCACCTCCCGCGGTGACGGCGCCGGCAAGGACGAGCGGCGCCAGGCCGGCGCGGGCTGCGTAGATCGCCGCGGTGTAGCCGGCGGGGCCGGAACCGATGATGATCAGCTGCCGGCTGTCGGTGGTCTCGGTGCTCATGGTGGACTCCTGGATTCTCCTGCGGCCCCGGCCCCGGGCTACGCGCTGGTGCTGGATGCGAGAACGCCCAGGCCGAGGGCTGCGATGATGCCGCTGCTGCCGCGTTCGAGCCAGCTGCTCACCTTGGGGCGCTGCAGCCAGGCCATAGCCTTGGCCGCCGCGATGGCGACGACTGCCAGGTAGAGGAAGCCGATGACGCTTTCAATGACGCCGAGGACCATGGCGGTCTCCAGGGTGTTGCCGCCGTGCGGGATGAACTGCGGGACGACGGCGAGGTAGAACAGGCCCACCTTGGGGTTGAGCAGCGTGGACAGCGCGCCGGCGCCGAACCCGGAACGCCGGCTGTAGCTTCGGCGCGGCGGGAGCCCGGCCGCCGCGGGGGTTGCCGCGCGGCGCGCCCGGATCAGCGACGAGATGCCCAGGTACAGCAGGTACAGGCCGCCGGCGACCTTCAGCCAGCGGAACACTTCCGCCGAGTCCTCCAGCACTGCGGCGAGCCCCACGCCCACGAGTGCGGCCCACACCAGCGCGGCCAGCGCGGAGCCGACCGCCGCCGCAATGCCGGCCCCGGCACTTTGCAACGAGATGCGCAGCACCAGGAAAGTGTCCGGTCCGGGAGTCACGGAGAGCAACAGGCACAGGCCCGCGAAGGCCAGCAGGGAGACGGCGGTCATGGGCACCATTGTCCGGGTGCGGGCGTCCGGGTGCAATTGAGACAGTGCAGCGTGAGGTCAGTCGTCAACCTCAGCACTTGACCTCAGCACTTAACCTCGGCCCTGAGATCACTGATGGCGGCCTGGACGTTCGCGGCCTCGTCCTGGAGGGACGCGGCGGCCTGGGTCAGCGTGGCGTCGTTGGGTACCGCGCTGACGGCGGCGTTGAACTTGGCTTCGGCCGCCTTGACGGCGTCGGCCCGTTCCTGGGCGAGGTTCTTGTTGGCCGCGACGAGGTCGTCATAGGTCTTGGTGACCTGATCCTGGGCCTTGCGGACCTGCTCGATGGTGGCATCAGGCTTCAGTGTGTCCTTGAAATTTGTCAGCGCCGCGGCGTGAGCATCAATGGCGGCGCAGACCTCGGACGTGCTCGCCGGCGGACTGGACATGGACGCGGGCGCACTGGCTGAGGCGCTGGAGGTCGCAGCAGGGGTGCCGGCGGGGCTGCACCCGGTGAGCAGCGCGGCGGCGAGTGCGATCGCTCCCAAGAGAATCGGGTGGGGTTTCGGCATTGGACGTTCCTCTCCCAGTTGGGTGTCGCCTCCGCGCGTCGAAGGCCATATTCATCCTCTGCCCGGACGGGGGAGCGGACCTCACCCGCCGGGGGTGAAATGGGAAATGTTGCCCTCACACTGCCGCCGCTCCGGGACGCAGGAGGCTATAGGCAAAACGGCTCTAGTGGGACCGGCCCGGCACGGGTAGAACGGATGGTGCCACGGCGGAAGGGGTCGTCCGCGACTGGTGTTGAAGCCGGGGCAGGCGGTCCAAGGCGGGACGTTTGAACTATCTGCCTTGGGCCGCCGCGGCGCATCTGTGTGTCGTTGGGAAGCGGATCTGAGGTGCCGGCGGATTTGATGGCGCCGCAGCCCCCGCGCGGACGTATGCTGTTTTCATCGGCTCAGCAATGAGCCGCGTGCCTTGACTTCGAGCGTGGAACATGACCCAGGTAACGCCGGAAGGAAGCGGGCAGGATCCCCATGCCGCCTTCTGGGATGTGCATTTCAACGACCCCGCCGTCGGTGCGTTTCTCAGCGACGTCGTGAGTGAACTCCTTGACGACATCGGCGGGGCCGGCCGCGGGATCGACTGGGGGATTACACTTCTGCGGTCCGGGGAAACCATCACGCTCGCCGCCGGCAGCGTACCGTCGCGTGCAGCGGACGAAGCCCAGCGTGTCTTCGATGACGGCCCCGCCCGCGCCGCCGTGCGCAGCGGGGAGTTTGTCCTCGTGGGTGATACCTCCCTGGAGCGCCGCTGGCCCGGATACGCCAGTGCCGTCGCTGCCGAGGGAGCCCGATCGATCCTGACCGTGCCCCTGTTGCCCGCCGACGTGTTTCGTGCCGCGGTGAGCCTCTATGCGGCGCGGCCGCAGGTCTTCACCAGCGCGGACATCATGGCAGCGGTGCGGCTGGCCCACCAAGTGTCCCGTGCGTTGCTCCTGGTCCAGGAAGCGGCCCTCACGTACGGGGCGGCTGCCGATCTGTCCTCGGTCCAGCTCTCCCGGGTGCTGGCCGGCCTGGCACTGAGGACACTGGTGCGCGACTACGGCTTCAGCGAAGGCGAAGCCCTTGACTATCTCCGGAGCGCGGCGGCCGGTCCCGCCCGGGAACCGTCCGGCGGCGCGGTCCGTGTGCTGGTTCCCGGCCCGGGCCAGGACGAATCCCTGCCCGTTCCCTACGTCGCTGCGCCCCACGCTGAACCCCCGGTTCGCCGCAGGCGGCGAAAGGTGGAGAGCCCCGCGTAGAGCCCGGCTGAATTAGTCGACGGCCGGGCGCAGCAGTCGGGCCGCGAAGTGGAGCTGGCGGACCCAGTGGTGTTCCTGCCCGCCCTCATGGTTGTTGAAACGGTAGACCTCAATGGCTGTCGCCGGGGCTGCCGTGCCGGCTTCCCCGGCGCCAGTGCCCCCTCCGGCGCCCGTGCCGTAGGCGTTGTAGGCGGCAAAGACCGTGGACGCCGGGCAGACGTCGTCCATGAGCGCCACGGAGAACAGCGCCGGCGCCGTGGCACGCCGGCCCAGATGCACGCCGTCGAAATAGTTCAGCACCGCCAGTGCGGGCTCGTAGCGGTCCCGGTGCCGGGCCAGGAAGCCGGCAATTTCCGGGTAGGGCCCGCGCGCGGCGATGTCGATGGCGCGGGGAAAGTCCTGCAGGAACGGCACGTCGGCCATGGTGCCCGCAATCCCGTCCAGGCGCCCGCCCGCCAGCCCGGCGGCCGCGATGGCCAGGCCGCCGCCCTGGCTCAGGCCCGCCAGCAGCACCTGCCCGGCATCCACCTCGGGGTGGCTCTGCGCGGCTTCGATGGCCCGGAACGCGTCGACGAACACGCGGCGGTAGTAGTAGTCCTCCCGGGAGGACAGACCGCGTGTCATCAGCCCGGCGTAGGCCACCTCCCCTGCCGAGGCGTGCGTATCCGGCGTCTCACCCAGGGAGCCGCCGTAGCCCTGGCCGCGGGTGTCCATGATGAAGTGCGCGTAGCCCGCCTGCGCCCATTTCGTGTCCTGCTGGACCAGTCCCCGGCCGCCGGAATAGCCGACGTACTGCACCACCACGGGCAATGCCCGGCCGGGCTCCCGGTTTGCCGGCAGGTGCAGCCAGCCCTTGATCCGGGCGCCGCCGAAGCCGGAGAAGGACACATCAAAGCTGTCGATGACGCTCAGATGGTTCTCGACCTCGACAAAGACGGCGTCGAGCGGGAATTCCCTCGCTTCAACAATGGTCCGGTCCCAGAACGCATCGAAATCGCAGGGTTCGACGGCGGACGAAGTGTAGGTGCGGAGCTGGTCCAACGGCAGATCAACGAGGGGCATCGGGTCTCCAAGAGGTGAGGCATGCGGTCCGTAAGCGATCCTATGTCCCGGGGGCGACTGTCCCGGGGGCGCCGCGTCCGGCGCGGCTCAGGCGGGGGCGGCCAGGATCCGGCCGCCGCGCAGGACCGCGACGCGCTCGAAGCCGGCATCGACGGCCAGGATATCGGCGCGCATCCCCGCCCTGAGGGCGCCAATCTCGTTGTCCAGGCCCAGGACACGGGCCGGCACCAGCGTCGCCGCCAGGACGGCGTCGACCGGACTCACGCCGGCGGCGATCGTGGTGCGGACAACGTCCAGCAGGGTCGCCGTGCTGCCGGCAAGGGCGCCGTCGCTCTTCAGGGTGGCCACGCCGTCGCGCACTACGACGTCGGAGGGGCCGAGCCCGTAGTCGCCGTCGGGCAGCCCGGTGGCCGCCATGGAGTCGGTCACCAGCGCGATGTTCGCGGCTCCGGCCAGGCCGAACACCATCCGGACCGTCTCCGGGTCCAGGTGGACGCCGTCGCCGATCAGCTCGACTACAACCGTGCCGGCCGCCGCCAGCCGCAGGCACGCGCCGGCCGGTCCGGGACTGCGGTGGTGCAGCGGCGGCATGCCGTTGAACAGATGCGTCACCGTGGGCCGGGCGTGCGGACCGAAACGGCCGCCCGCGGCAGCGCCGCCGATGAGGTCCGCGACCTCGGTCAGTGATTCGGCCGTCAGGCGGGCATCGGCGTCGGTGTGGCCGAGCGACGGGGTGACGCCGTGGTCTGTGAGCATCCGGAGCAGGTCCGCGGCCCCCGGCAGTTCGGGAGCGTACGTCATGGTCCGCAGGGTCCCGCCGGCGGCGGCCAGCATGAGGCCGAGCAGTTCGGGATCCGGGTCCCGGAGCCAGCGCGGATTCTGCGCACCGCAGCGGGCGGCGGAGAGGAAAGGCCCCTCGGCGTGCACGCCGGCGATCAGTCCCTCGGAGGCCAGGACTCTGAGGATGCGCAGGGACTGCACGAGGTCGTCGCCGGAGGCCGTGACCAGGCTTGCCAGCAGGCTGGTGGTTCCGCTCCGGTGCAGGAACTGCACAGCCTCCCGGCAGGCCTGCTCATCTCCAGCGGGGAATCCGCCGCCGGCTGCGCCGTGGCAGTGCAGGTCGACCAGCCCGGGAAGAAGTGATGTGCCTGCCGGCAGCGGCAGCTCCTCCGCATCGGGGGTTTGTGAGGCGTCATAGCCGGCGGCGGGCCCCGCATAGGCGATCCGGCCGCCGGCCACCGCCACCACAGCTTCCCCGGTCCGGTCACCGTCGGTGAGGAGGGCGCCCCGCAGCACGTAGGCAGGCGCGGGGGCGGCGGCGCTGTCCCCGGGGGTTAGGGTCATGGTGTCCGGTTTCTGTACGGCCCGGCACTGCCGGGCGGGTACGGTCAAGCCTAGCGGTGCGGCCCCGGGCAGCGGCTGCGGAGTTTCAGCCGTTCTTCTTCCAGCGCTTGGGCCACCTGACGTTCATCAGCAAGAGCCCGAGCAGGAGCGAGTCGATCGTCATGATGGCTGCCAGGAGGTAGGCCCACCCGGCCATCATGGCCGGGTCGCCCGGCTGCTGGAAACGAGCGTGTTGACCGGAATGCCCATGACGATCTCCTGACGTGGTTCCCCCCAGTCACTCGATAGTCCACCCAGTGTGCCAGCCCCCCGCCGGTGTGGGAACCGCGCTCCTTCCCAGCCCAAGGTTTTCACAAGGAATGCCACTCGACGTTGAGAAGCGCCCGGCGGGTCCGGTGTCATGCGTCAGAAGACGACGCGTCACATAAGCAACTCTGCTTCGGCTAGCGCAACTGCTGGAACGACGCCGTACAGCCGCCTTTAGCCGCGGAACTCGAGGCCCAGGGAGTTCAATCTGAGAATAACGGATGAAAAAACCATTGACTGTGTTGCGCGTCACGCCTAATCTGATGCAACAGCGTTGCAATCAATGCAACTCCAAAAATCGTTTTGGTGGACACATGAGTAACGAAACTTCCTCCCCTGCCACTCTTGCGGGGACGGACGGCCCGGAGTCCAATAGCGGGCATGGCAATACCCTCTCCGGAGAAGCGGCCGTGAGCGGCGGCGGGGTTCCGGCCGGCCAGGATGGACGCACTACCGGCGGCGCCGTCAGCCGGGACACCCGACGCCGGGTGGTCGCCGCCAGCTTCATCGGCAACTTCGTCGAATGGTTTGACTACGCCGTCTACGGGTACCTTGCCGCTACCATCGCCGCGGTCTTCTTCCCCGAATCCAACCCGCAGACCGCGCTTTTGCTGACATTCGCCCTGTTCGCCATCTCGTTCCTGGTGCGGCCGATGGGCGGTTTCGTCTGGGGACACATCGGCGACCGGGTCGGGCGCAAGACCGCCCTGTCCCTGTCGATCCTGATCATGTCCGGGGCGACGTTCTGCATCGCCCTCATTCCCGGCTACAGCGCCATCGGCATCTGGGCGCCGGTCCTGCTCCTGCTGGTGCGCGTGGTCCAGGGTTTCTCCGCCTCGGGCGAATACGCCGGCGCCTCCGCCTTCCTGGTCGAGTACGCCCCGGCTAACAAGCGCGGCCTCTACGCCGCGGTGGTTCCGGCCAGCACCGCTGCAGGCCTGCTGCTCGGCTCCCTGCTCGCCGGCCTGCTGACCATCCTGCTCAGCTCCGAGGCGATGCACAGCTGGGGCTGGCGGCTGCCGTTCCTCCTGGCCGCCCCGATGGGCCTGATCGGACGGTACATCCGCACCAAGCTCGAGGACACCCCGGTGTTCCGCGAAATGGCACAGGAAGAGCACGCCGTCAAGGCGCCGGTATCCAGCCTGTTCCGCAACCACTGGAGGCTGCTGCTGAAGGCCGTCGGAGCCGTGCTGCTCAACGCCGTCGGTTTCTACGTGATCCTCAGCTACATGCCCACGTACCTGTCCGCGGAACTGGGCCTCGGCGCGGCTGAATCCTTCCTCGCCACCACCATCGCGCTGGTGACGTACATCGGGTTCATCTTCCTAACCGGAATGCTCTCGGACCGCTACGGCCGCAAGAAGGTCCTCATCTCAGCATCCCTGAGCTTCATGGTCCTGACCGTGCCCGCCTTCGCCCTGCTGGACACCGGGAACTTCCTCGTGATCGTTCTGGTCCAGATCCTGCTGGGCGGCATGCTCACGCTCAACGACGGCACGCTCCCGAGCTTCCTTGCCGAAATGTTCCCCACCCGCGTCCGCTACAGCGGCTTCGCCGTCAGCTTCAATCTCTCCAACGCGCTCTTCGGCGGCACGGCGCCCTTCATGGCGACCCTCCTGATCGCCGCCACGGCCAACGACCTCGCCCCGGCCTGGTACCTGGCCGGCGCCGCCGCCGTCTCCCTGGTCGCCGTCGTGCTCTCCCGCGAAACCAGCCGGGAACCGCTGAGTCACGACTAACCCGGCGGCACGACTAGACGGCGCCACGACTAGACGGCGCCACGACTGACCGGCGCCGGCCCCCCATCTTTCCCTCCACAGAACAACACTGCAGAAAGGCACCACCAGCATGACCATCACCACTTCTGACAACGCTTCCTCCGTCGCCGAACTGGAGCGCCTCAAGGTCCTCAACAACGGCCAGAAGGTCAGCCTGACCTTCTCCGACGCCGAATTTGAGCGCCGGCTCGCCGGGCTGCGCCGGATCATGGCAGAGAAGGACCTGGACGCCGTCGTCCTGACCAGCTACCACTCCATCAAGTACTACTCCGACTTCCTGTTCACCTACTTCGGCCGTTCCTACGGCATGGTGGTCACCAAGGACGACACCGTCACCATCACCGCCAACATCGACGCCGGCATGCCCTGGCGCCGCAGCTACGGCGACAACCTGGTGTACACCGACTGGCGCCGCGACAACTACATCCACGCCATCCAGGAGACCCTGCGCACCCGCGGCATCAACCCGCGCCGGCTCGGCGTCGAAGACGATTCGCTGCCGCTGGACAACCGGAACAAGATCCAGGCGGCCTTCCCCTCCGCCACGCTCGTGGACGTGGCCCAGGCGGCCATGCGCCAGCGGATGATCAAGTCTGCCGAGGAAATCGAAGTCATCAAGCACGGCGCCCGGATCGGCGACCTCGGCGGCGAGGCCATCCGCAACGCCATCACCGCCGGCATCACCGAATACGAGGTCGCCCTGATCGGCACCGAGGCCATGGTGCACGAGATCGCCCGGACCTTCCCGGACTCGGAAATCCGTGACACGTGGGTCTGGTTCCAGTCCGGCATCAACACCGACGGCGCCCACAACTGGGCCACCACGCGGAAAATCCAGGAACACGACATCCTGTCCCTGAACTGCTTCCCGATGACCTCCGGCTACTACACCGCCCTGGAACGCACCCTGTTCTACGGCGAACCGGACGCCCGCTCCCTCGAGCTGTGGAACATCAACGTGGAGGTCCACAAGCGCGGCCTGGAACTCATCAAGCCGGGAGCGGTCTGCAAGGACATCGCCGCCGAGCTGAACGAGATCTACGTCAGCCACGGACTGCTCGCCAACCGGACCTTCGGCTACGGGCACTCCTTCGGCGTCCTGAGCCACTACTACGGCCGGGAAGCCGGGCTGGAACTCCGCGAGGACATCGACACCGTGCTGGAGCCGGGCATGGTGGTCTCCATGGAGCCCATGATCACGGTCCTGGACGGCCAGCCCGGCGCCGGCGGCTACCGCGAGCACGACATCCTGGTGGTCGGTGAGGACGGCGCCGAGAACATCACCAAGTTCCCGTTCGGCCCGGAATACAACATCGTGGGCGCCTAACCCTCCCGCGACCGGCTTCCCCGACCCCGCAAAGAAGCGGCGCCACGTCCACCGTGGCGCCGCTTTTCGGTCCCCATGCAGCATGATGGAAGACACCATGACCCCAGCAGAATCTCCCGAGACCACCGGAAACGGCGACACCAAGGGCGCCTCGGTGATCGTCAACGCCATCGCAGTGCTGCGAACGTTCAGCGCCGACGAGCCGCTGCTCGGGGTCACCGAGATCGCGAACCGGGTGGGCCTGCACAAGAGCACCGTGTCGCGGATCCTGGCCACCTTCGAACAGGAAAACCTGGTGGAACGGGACCCGGAAACGCGCCGCTTCCGGCTGGGGCTCGGGCTGATCGCCGTCGCCGGGCCGCTGCTGGCCGAACTCGAGGAACGGCGGGTGGCCTACCCGGTGCTGCGCGAACTCGCCGAACAGACCGGCGAAACGAGCGCCCTCATGGTGTGGAACGGCGGCGAGTCGATGTGCGTGGAGCAGATCGCCAGCCACCACCAGATCAAGCACAGCACCCCGCTGGGCGCCCGGTACACGGACGCCATGAGCGCCTCCGTGCAGGTCTTCCTTTCCGCCCAGCCTGCCGAACGGGTCCAGGCACTCCTGCGCAGCGGAGCGATCAGCTATCCGGGACTCGACGATGCCGGCCTGGAGGGATACCAGGTAAAGCTCACCGATGTGGCGGCCCGCGGCTGGGCCATCAACTACGGTGAATCCTCGATCGACGAAGTGGGCGTCGCCGCCCCCGTCTACGACCACCGCGGCGACATCGCGGCCGCGGTCCTGATCTCGGCCCCCCGGTTCCGCGTCTCGCGGGAACGGCTGCAGAGCCTGGGCGAAGCCTGCGCCGCGGCGGCGTACAAGGTCACCACACGCCTGGGCGGGCGCGCCGTCCCGGGCAAGGACTGACTCTCCGGGCAGACGCGCCCGGCGGGCAAACTTCCGGCTCAGTTTTCTGCGCCGGTGCGGCGTGCCGCCGGCCGGTGCCGTGCAAGACTGTTCAGAAGTCGTACACCCCGAGCCCGGAGGTTTATTGATGTCGCTGTATCAGCCGGAACCTGTCGAGATCTCCACGCGGATGCGCCCGGGGGAGTGGACGGAACGCACTCTCGAGGCGTTGATCGCGAGCTACCGCGACAAACTGCAGGCCATGGGCGCCACCGCCGCCGAAATCGACGTCGTCACTCACCGCGACGATCGCGGCGGCGTCAGCGTGGTGGCCACCTGGATCAAGTCCGACGACGAGACCGCACCCTAGGCTTCACAGCGCCCCTACCCGTCGCCGGCATCTAACCGTCACTGAGCCGCGCCAGCCGGGTCGCCAGGTGCAGCGCCGCCAGCCTGCCTGTGCCCCGGGGATCGCCCCCGCACAGGTCGAAAATCCGCTGCAGCCGCTGATGCATCGACTGCCGCTCCACATGCAGCTCCCTGGCCGCCTGGGCGGTGTTGCAGCCGGAATCCAGCCATGCCGCCAGGGTGCCGAGCAGCCGGGAACTGCGTTGCGCATCATGGTCCAGGAGGGCGCCCAGCTGCTGGCGCACGAAGTTGCGCCGCTGCCCGGCGTCGAGGCTTCCGACGGCGAGGCGTTCGACGGCGAACACCTCGGCATCGATCACCGAACCGTGCCGGCCGGCGGAGTCCGCCGGCGCGTATCCCGGCGCGTCCGCCAGATCCAGGGTGAGCCTGGCCTCGGACAGGGACCATGGCGCCTCCGGGATGCCGGCCGCCGGCGGGCCGACGGCAACCAGCGCGTCCGCCAGGGCCGGAAGCGCCCGCAATCCGGCCAGGAGCGCGTGCCGGCTTTCGCGGGAGCCCTCGGCGGGAAGGACAGCCAACGCGAGCAGCTCGGCGTTGTCCACATAGGTGGCACTGGGCTGCGCCCCCCGGGACAGGAGCTGCTCCACGGGTGTCCGGAGTTGCTGGAGCATGTCGGCCCGGACAATGACGGCCACGATCGGATTCCCCGGCGGAATCCCGGCGGCGGACGCCAGCTGCTGGAGCCGCCAGGCCTGGCTGCCGGAATCAACCGCGCGCAGCAGGGCCGCGCCGGCAACTTCCTTCAGACCGGGCGACATCCGCTGCAGCAGGGCCAGCGCCAGGATGTCCACCGAGCGGTTTCCGGCCGTGCGGGCCAGGTTTTCGTCTTCCTCCACCGGCACCCGGAGCAATAGCTGCGCCGCAAGGATGCCGCGGATCGGTACGTCGATGCGGATCAGCCGCGCCTGCTCCTCGGGTCCCAAGGCTGAACCGGCGTCCGCCGCCCCGGCATTCCCCGGGGCTGCGCTGCCCAGAGTCACGCCTGCCACCGACGTTAGCGTCACCTCAGCATGGGTGATGCCGGCCAGCACGGCCAGGATCCGGTCCAGCCCGCCGCCGTGCGCCAGCTCGACGGCCATCGCGTGGCTGGCCTCGTCGGCCCGCCGCAACTGCGACACCGAATCGCTGACCAGCATCGAGTTGATGGCTTGTGTCACGCCGACGAACGGGACCACGCCGCGCAGTTCGATCAGCGGCAGCCCCGCGGCCTCGGCGGCCGCCACCATGGAGGACGGAAGCGACGGCAGTGCCGCCCCGGTTTCGACGGCGACAGCGGCCACGCCCCGCTCTGCCAGCTGGCGGATGTAACTGATCCGGCGCTCGTCCGAGGCGAGGGCGAGGGCTTCCCCGCCGGTCAGCAAGAGCTCCCCGCCGGCCAGCAGGGGAGCGATGTCGATGATCTCGCTGGAGTGGATCCACCGCAGCTGCGCGCGTGCGGCGGCCCGGGCTCCGGCCCGGATGATGGGATCGGCGGCCGCCAGGGTCGGATGCTTCAAGGCGTCCTCAAGATGAATGGACATTACACTCCGTCGTCTCGAACTACTTTTGTTTAGACACATTGTATATAGTCGGATGTGGCGTGTGACACATAATCTTGAGGCATCCCACACACCCCCCTCGGAGGCTCCAAATGCGTCAACAATCCTCAGCGGCCCCAGCCGGCACCGCGCCGGAGGCCGGCGAAGACCACGAAGCGTGGCTCCAGCCCATCCCCGAATCCCAGCGGACCCGCAAAGTCTCCGGGCAGTTCTGGATCTGGGCCGGCGCCAACCTCGCCCCGATCAACTGGGTGCTCGGCGCGCTCGGCATCCAGCTCGGCCTGGGATTCGCGGACACGGTGACGGTCCTGGTCCTTGGAAACCTGATCGGGATGCTGCTCTTCGGCTGCTTCGTCCTGCTGGGCCAGAAGACCGGGGCGACCGGCATGGTGCTGGCCCGGGCCGCCTTCGGCCGGCGCGGAAACTACCTGCCGGCGGCCATCCAGGCGCTGCTGGTGATCGGCTGGTGCGCGGTCAACACCTGGATCATCCTGGACCTGGTCATGGCCCTCTTCGGAACGCTGGGCTGGGTTGATCCGGAGGCCAAGAACTACGCCTGGAAAATTGGCATCGCCACCTTCATCATGGGTGTACAGGTAGCCATCGCCTGGTTCGGCTACAAGGCGATTGCGGCGTTCGAAAAGTGGACCGTCCCGCCCACCATCCTCATCCTCACCGTGATGTCCGCCGTGGCATGGTTCGGCATGAAGATCAACTGGACCTACGCCGGCCCGGCCGGCCACATCCTGGAGGGCTCGGAACGCATCGCCGCGATGAGCGCCGTCATGACCGCTATCGGTATCGGCTGGGGCATCACGTGGTTCACCTACGCCGCCGACTACTCCCGCTTCGTCAGCACCTCCGTGCCCAAGCGCAAGGTGTACCTCGCCTCGGTGCTGGGCCAGTTCATCCCCGTCGTCTGGCTGGGCATTCTGGGGGCAAGCCTGGCCACCAACACCGGTGAAATCGACCCCGGAAAACTTATCGTCCAGAACTTCGGCGCCCTGGCCCTTCCGGTGCTGCTGATGGTCCTGCACGGGCCGATCGCCACCAACATCCTGAACATCTACACTTTCTCCGTCGCCACCCAGGCACTGGACATCTCCATCAGCCGGCGCAAGCTGAACCTGTTCGTCGGCGTCTTCTCCCTGGCCGCGGTGATCTTCTTCATCTTCCAGGAGGACTTCGCCTCCGTGCTGGATGCGTGGCTGATCGGCCTGGTCGCCTGGGTGGCCGCCTGGGGCGGCGTCATGCTGGTCCACTACTTCTGGATCGAAAAGCGCTGGCCCGCGGACACCGCCCGGCTCTTCGACGCCGTCGGCACCAAGCGCCTGCCCGGCCTGAACCCGGCCGGCATTGCCTCCCTGCTCATCGGCATCTTCGCCACCTGGCTGTTCATGTACGGCCTCATCCCTGTCATGCAGGGACCCATCGCCGTCGCGCTCGGCGGCTGGGATTTGTCCTGGCTCGCCGGGGGACTGTGCAGCGCGGCCGCCTACGCCGTCCTCGGGCCGCGGTTCCACCGCAAGTTCCTCGACGTCGTGCCGGCCACTGTGAGGGTCACGGACACAGCCCTCCCCGTGGCCGACGCGCCGGTCCCGTCCACCGCCCCCTCCACTCTTTAGCCAGGAGTTTTCCCCGTGAACTTCCCCGCATTCGCTGACACCGCCCACCCCATCACCTGGCCAGACGGCCACCGTGCCGCCGCATCCTTCACCTTCGACGTCGACGCCGAATCCTGCACGATCGCCCATGACCCGCAGAGCACCCGGCGCATGTCGCTCATGACGCACCAGTCCTACGGGCCCAAAGTGGCCGTCCCGCGGCTCCTGCAGATCCTGGCGCGCCAGGACATCCAGGCGACATTCTTTGTCCCCGGCTTCACCGCCGAGTGCTACCCGGACGCGGTGCGCCGGATCGCGGACGCCGGCCACGAGATCGCGCACCACGGCTACCTGCACGAACCGATGCAGGGCATCGACGCCGCCACGGAGGCGCGGTACCTGGACCGGGGGCTGGAGGCACTGGCCAAGGCGGCAGGCGTCCGGCCGACGGGCTACCGGGCACCCTGGTGGGAGCTCAACTGGCATTCCGCCTCGCTCCTCGCCGACCGCGGCTTCCTGTATGACTCCAGCCTGCTCGACGGCGACGCCCCTTACCGCTTCAGTGTCGCCGAGTCGGACCCGCGGGACCTCGTGGAGATCCCGGTCGACTGGGCCCTGGATGACTGGGAGCAGTACGCCTTCTACCCCGGCGTCACCGGCAGCGGCGTGATTGAAAGCCCCGCCAAGGTCCTGGAAATGTGGACGCTGGAGGCCGAGGCACACCATGCGGCCGGAAGCTGCTTTGTCCTGACCAACCACCCGTTCATTTCCGGCCGGCCTTCCAAGGCCGTGGCCCTGGAACGGCTGATCGAGCGGGTCAAGTCCATGGAGGGCATGTGGGTCACCACCATGGAGAATATTGCGCAGCACACCCGCGATTCCGTCCGGGAAGTCCACAGCCACGCGCGGATTGACGTGCCGCAGTTCCCGGACACGGGCGCCCGGTTCACCCCGGCGGCGATCCGGCAGTCCGAGGTACTCGGGACACCGCTCCGCTGATCTCTGTGCCCTCGGCCAAGTCCCTGGCCCGGCCGCCTCGCGATGAGGCGGCCGGGCCAGGGACTTCTGTGTGTGGGCTCTGTGGTGCTGACGTTGTCGTGTCGGCCTTGTCGTGTTCGGGGGCGCTTCCGGCCGGGCGGTCAGCCCGTCTTCGCCATGGCGTAGGCCGCGGTGCCGTAGGCCAGGGCCGCGGACATGTCTTTGAGCAGGTCCTGGTTGATGTTCGAGGTCGTGTCGCAGGCCTCGTGGTAGCAGGGATCGAGATGCTTGCCGGCCTGGCCGCCGTACTCCTGCACCTGGGCCCGGGTCTTCTTCTTCTCATCGCCGGTGAACAGCCCGCCGCCCGGAATGCCCGCCGAGAGGAACGCGTCGTAGTCGGAGCCGCCGTCGAACGGCGTGGTCTCCGCCGGCAGCGAGTTCTCCTTGAAGAACTGGAAGAAGATGTCCTCGATCGCCTTCGACCCGGCCGGCCCGGCGTGCCCGAAGTCCGTGCCGTCGCCGTCATGCACGGACCGGACCCCGTTGGGCGAGGCCACCATGTCCACGTTCAGGTTCGCCGCGGTCTGTTGTTTCTCGGTCTGGCTGAGCTCGTCGACGTAATGCTGGGAGCCGTAGAGCCCGTCTTCCTCCCCGCCCCAGAACGCGAACCGGACCCGGTTGGCCGGCGCGATCCCGGATTCCTTCAGCCACCGCGCGGTCTCGAGGACGGCCGCGATCCCGCTGCCGTTGTCGTCAATGCCCGGGCCCTCCGGCACGGAGTCCAGGTGCGCGCCCACCACCACGGTGTGCTCCGCGCTGCCGCCGGTGTCGGCGAGGATATTGAAGGACTGCACCTGCTTCTTGTTCCGGCCGTCCCCCCGGAAGCTGAAGGTCTGCCGGACCGGCGTGTAGCCGGCCGCCCGCAGCTGCTCCTCGACGTAGCGGCCCGATTCCTCGTACCCGTTCGTGCCGGAGGCGCGGTTGCCGCCGTTGGCGTCGGCGATCCGCTGCAGTGCCTCCAGGTGGCTGCTCATGCCCCGGGTCTTGAAGTCCGCCAGCACCGTGCGCGCATCCACCGGGCTGACCGGATTCAGTTGCAGGGCGGCAGGACGGGACGAAGCGGGAGCGCTGGGGCTGGCGGACCTGGCTGACTTGGTGGATTTGCTGCTGGGGCTGCTGCTCGGGGATCCGGCCGCGGTTTCGGACGTGCAGGCCGACGTCGAGAGCAGGATCACGGCGAGGACGGAGGGGAGGATGTGTTTGCGTAAAGTGATCATGCCGAGGAGCCCCCATCAGTAGTGTGTACAAGTTCGCTTTCGTTCGGCTCGAATGGACAAGACGCCCGGCACTGACACACCAGTAGGTCGCGGCCACCATCGCCCGGCAAATACTCCTATCAGATCGAACTATTGTCGGCCCTCCGGCTGTGGGGTCAATAGGGCCTGGCTGTGAAACTGCTGTGCAAGTGGGGCTGGGCAAGTGGCCGCTGCCTCCGGGGGGACATGCCCAGCGGCCGCCTCCGGTGCCCGGGCGCATGCCCTCCCCTTGCGCCGAGGAATGGACATAGGCCCGCTATGCCCATTCCTCGGCGCGCCGGGGGAGCATGCTCAGCGGCTGGCTGGCTGGCTGGATCGTGGGTGGGTGGGCACGCTCGGTGGTGGGTTTGGGGAACGGCAGGAGCATGCTCAATGGTGGGCCGGGGCCGGGGGAGCATGCTCAATGGTGGGCCGGGGCCGGGGGAGCGTGCTCAATGGTGGGCCGGGGCCACGGGGACATGCTCAGTGGTGCGCCCAGGAAAGAGGGCGCATGTCCACTCCGTAGGCCGAGGAGTGGACATAGGCCCACTGTGTCCACTCCTGCCGCACAGCGGGGCGCATGCCCATTCGTGGCGGGGAGCATGCTCAGTGTTACGGCGCAGGGGAGGGCATGTCCGCCCCCGGGGACCCGCCGAACCGCCACGCGCAACCGCGGCCCAAAGTCCTGGCGCAACACGGCCGGGCCTAGAATGGTCACGATGATGCCAGGACAAATAGCCGCAGCGGATGGGAAGAACGTGCTGAGCATCAGTGCGGGCATCATCTACTCGGTCTGGCTTCCCGGGTCCGTTGTTGACGTCCATTACGCCAAGGACGCCATGCGGGCCGTCGAGCAGATCAGCGGGGGCATTCCGATGCCCATGCTCTCGGAAATGACCGAAGTGGAGATCAGCGCCGCCGCCAGGTACGAGTTTGCGCAGACCGCCGGGGTCTTGGCGATTGCGGTGCTTGGATCCAGCACCGTGGACCGTGTCATTGCCGCGGCCATGAGCCGGCACACCCGGTATCCCCACGAGTTCTTCACGTCCAGGGACAACGCCGTGGCCTGGCTGAACAGGTTCATCCCCGGCGGCAGCGGGCAGCCCGAAGGATTCGAGGACGGCATCTCCGCCCTGACCTGAGAGACGGCGGCGGATCCGGCTGTCCGGGGCCGCTGTCCGGGAGAGGTCGAACAAGTGGTCCCGTTCGGCGTCGTCGAGCTGCAAGGAACTCGCGGATCGCGTCTCGATTGTCCATGCCCTCAGCGTTAGGGCTTGCGCCCCCGTAAGGGAGGCCCTGGCAATACCCCTATAAGCAGAGACTCCCTTGGCGCGCCGGGAACCGGTTTGATGGATGATGTTCCGTTGAACAACCCCCAACGACTAGCAAGCAGGAGATTCATTGCTTACCGTCAATGCATATGCCGCACCGTCCGCCGCTGAAGACCTCGTCCCCACCACGATCGAACGCCGGAACGTGGGCCCGCACGACGTCCTGATCGAGGTCAAGTACGCCGGGATCTGCCATTCAGACATCCACACCGTCCGCGGCGACTGGGGCCCGCAGTCCTACCCGCTGGTCCCAGGCCACGAGATCGCCGGAATCGTCACCGAGGTCGGCACGGCCGTGACCAAGCACGCCGTCGGAGACCGCGTCGGCGTCGGCTGCATGGTCAACTCGTGCGGCGAATGCGCCAACTGCGCGGCCGGCGAGGAGCAGTACTGCCTGGCCGGCAACACCGGCACCTACGGCGCCGTGGACCGCGACGGCACCATCACCCAGGGCGGCTACTCCACCCACGTCGTGGTGACCGAAGACTTCGTGGTCACCATTCCGGAGGGCCTGGAGCTCGATGTCGCGGCGCCGCTGCTGTGCGCCGGGATCACCACCTACTCCCCGCTGCACCACTGGGGCGCCGGCCCCGGCAAGAAGGTCGCGGTGGTCGGCCTGGGCGGCCTGGGCCACATGGCCGTCAAGATCGCCCACGCCATGGGTGCCGAGGTCACCGTGCTGTCCCAGTCGCTGAAGAAGCAGGAAGACGGCCTGCGCCTCGGCGCGGACCACTACTTCGCCACCAGCGAGCCCGCCACCTTCGAACAGCTCGCCGGGACCTTTGACCTGATCATCAACACGGTCAGCGCCTCGATCGACATCAGCGCCTACCTCCAGCTGCTGAAGCTCGACGGCGCCCTGGTCAACGTCGGCGCCCCCGCAGAACCCCTCCCGGTGAACGCGTTCGCGCTCATCGGCGGCCGCCGCTCCTTCGCCGGCTCCATGATCGGCGGGATCCGCGAAACCCAGGAAATGCTCGACTTCTGCGCCAGCCACGGCATCGGCGCCGAAATCGAGGTCATCCCGGCGGCCAAGATCAACGACGCCTACGAGCGCGTCCTCGCCTCCGACGTCCGGTACCGCTTCGTGATCGACACCGCCACGCTGAGCTAACGACGCCGGACCAGGACTGCGGATGCACGACGCCGGGCGGCCTGTTGGCAGGCCGCCCGGCGTCGTCAGTGCGAGGCGCCGCTACGGCCCGGCGGCGGGGACCAGCCAGAAGCCGGCGACTTCGCCGGCCCCGGGGTCGGTGCTGTAGCGGAATCCGTGGACCTGGACGGGCCCGGCCGACAGGTCGACCTGCGTTACCGCGGGCGCGCCGCAGGTGAGGGTCATCTCCGCACTGCCCCCGCCCCGGAGGCCGTCCTGGGACAGGGCCAGGTACGCGCGGGGTGCGCCGATGCAAGCACCGGTGAGCGTGTAGGTTCCCTCCGGCACCGCCGCCACCGAGTGGCCGAACCCGCTGCCGCCAATCCCGCCCGCGCCGCCGAGGACGATCGCGTCCGGCCGCGGGCCGAGGACGGCCGTCAGCTCGTCCAGGTTGCGCGCTTCGGCCTCGGCGAGCCCCGGGTCTACCGGCGGGAGAGGCGGCGGTGCCGGCCGCGACGACACCGCCGGGGCCGCCGTCGAGACGTCATCCGCATACTCGCACCCGGACAGGCCCGCGGCCGCCCCGCCGCGGTCAGGAGCAGCACGGCGCCGCGCATCCACGCGCATCCCTTGACGGGTGACCTGCCCAGTGACATGCCCCGAGCCTACTGGGCACCGCCGCCCGCGCAAGTCACAGGCCGCGGGCCCGGGCTCGGCGCCTAGAGCAGCGACACGGCAGTCCGGACGGCGTCGGGCATTGCTGTGGTGGGCCTGCCGATCAGGCTGCTGAGGTGGGCGGTGGTGACGTGCAGATCGCCGCGGGCAATCCCCAGGTCCGAGTCCGCCAGGATGCCCGCGAAATCCCGGGGTACGCCGAAGCCTGCCAGCAGCTCGGCGTAGTCCGAGGCGGGGAGGTCCTGGTAGCTGACGGGCCGGCTTGCGGCGGCGCTGATGCTCCCGGCCAGGTCGGCCAGGGTGAACGCCTCGTCGCCGCCGAGTTCATAGACCTTGCCGGCCTGGTTATCGGCCGTGAGCACGGCGGCGGCCGCCTCGGCGTAGTCGGCCCGGGTGGCTGCGCTGACTTTGCCGTCGCCGGCGCTGCCGGCCAGGGCGCCCTGCGCCAGCGTGCCCGGCAGCTGGTCCGTGTAGTTCTCCAGGTACCAGCCGTTGCGCAGAAGGGCGAACGGGACGCCGGATTCCTTGAGGAGGGCCTCGGTGGCCAGGTGCTCGTCGGCCAGTTTCATGCCCGTGGTGTCCGCGTTGGCGATGCTCGTGTAGGCAAGCAGGTCCACGCCCTCGGCCTTCGCGGCCTCGATCACGGTCCGGTGCTGAGCCACCCGCCGGCCGACGGTGCTGGAGGAAATCAGCAGCACCTTGTCCGCGCCCTTCAGCGCCGCGGCAACCGATGCGGCGTCGTCGTAGTCCATGGCCCGGACCTGGACCCCGCGGGCGGCGAAGTCGGCCAGCTTCTCCGTGGAACGCCCCGCGGCCACGATCTGGTCCGCGGGGACGTTGCGCTTCAGGAGGGCCTCGATGACGAGCCGGCCCAGCTGGCCGGTTGCTCCGGTGACGACGATGCTCATGGGGAAGTCCTTTCAGGTTTCTTTGCTCTTCCTTTCTGGACAACCGGGCCACCGGCGCAGAACTTCCCTGTGGAGAGTACGCACTTTGAAGTAAGGTACTGACATGAAAGTAAGTAATGGGCGCCCGGGCGCCCCGGCCGCGACGGCCGGCGCCGTATTTCCGGCCGGATGCCCCAGCCGGGTGGTGCTGGACCACGTCACGAGCAAGTGGGGGATCCTGATCCTGGTTGCCCTCGACGACGGCGAGCAGCGCTGGAGTGATCTCCGGCGCCGGGCCGACGGCATCAGCGAAAAGATGCTGGCCCAGACCCTCAAGATCCTGGAACGTGACGGCCTGGTCCACCGCGAGGCGCAACCGAGCATCCCGCCGCGCGTGGATTACAGCCTGACGCCGCGGGGACGGGAGCTGGCCGCGTACCTGCTGCCGCTCTTCGGCTGGGTTGTGGAGAACGCCGACGAGATCCTGGCCGGCCAGGGCTGAAGTGGATCTGTCCTGTCGCCTTACTGTCCCGGGGCGCGGTACGAGGGCGTCTTCTTGGCTGCCTCGTCGAGGTCCTCCGGTGTCATGAGCGGCTTCAGGCGCAGGCTCACCGAACCGGTGGAATTGATCAGGAGGGACAATGCTGCGGCGTTGGCCTGATCCGGGATATCGAAGACCCCCACGACGTCGGTCTCGCCAAAGGCGTAGTAAAAGCACTCGAGTGAACCGCCCGCCGATTTGAGAGCTTCGACCACCGCATCGCGCCGCTTTGTCCCGCCCTCACGCATGAGGCCCTTGATGCCTTCGCCAACGTAGTTTGATTCAAACAGATATTTGCTCATGGCGTTTCCTATCCTGTGATGCCCAGGATGCAGGCCTTTCGAAAGGGTGCCAACTAACCCGCCGATAAACGGTCCTGGGCCGGCCCCAGAGCGGGGCTCTGCCCACATGCCAGGCCTTGCCCTCCAGCCGTTCAACGTTTTTTTGGGGGCCCGAATGATGTCCCGGGCAGTCCGGCCCTACCCTCGGGCGGCGGCCGGGAAGATAATCGGCCGTATCAACCCCGCACACACAATGGAGGTGGCCGACGTGTCGGTTTATACGCTCGGAATCTGGCTGGTGCATCCCGGACGGGAGAACGATTTCATCCAGGCCTGGCGGGACCTGGCCCGGAAGACGAGGGAAGATTTCCCTCACGCCAAGGCCGTGCTGATGCACGACCGGGACGTCAGGAACCGGTTCATCAGCACCGGGCCGTGGGAATCCCTTGAGCAGGTGGAGCAGTGGCGGGCGTCCGACGTGTTCACGCAGGGCGTGGCGAGCATGAAAGATCTGCTGGAACATTTCGAGTCGCGCACCCTTGACGAGGCCGCCAGCATCGGGTGGGACGCCACCGATATGTGAGCCCGCCGCCCGGGACGGTCCGCTGGTTACCCCGCGGGTTATTCCGCCTGCAGCGCCTCGAACACCGCGTCCAGCAGGACGTCGTTCCGGCCCCAGACGGGGTCGAAGATCTCCACGTACCAGGCATCGGCCAGAACGAGGGCCAGGGTCTCATTGGCCTCGGCCGTCCAGTCCCTGAGCTGGTCCTCGCCCACCGGTTCCTCGCTGCTTCCGAGCACGGTCACGACGGCGCCGTCCTGCACGGTCACGGGAATGGAGGCGCTGCTCGCCTCGCCCGGGGCGTGGGCCACCGTCACGAGTTCGGTCCGGGTGGACAGCTCCAGCAGCGCCGACGCCGTCTCCGGGCTGCAGAACGCCGTCACGTACGCCCGCTGCGCGAGTCCTTCGACCTCAACGCCCGGCTGCGATTCCTTGGTGAACAGGCCGTTGCGGTTGAGCCGGGCGAGCTCCCCGGCGATGGCCGTGGTCTCGTCGTCGAACCCCGGTGAAAAGACGCCCGGCTGGTACTGGCTGTTGCCTTCCAGCCACCGGGCGGTCAGTTCGCCGGCCGCCGGAATAGTGGTGGCCTGCCGCCAGACCTCGCGGTCGGCGAGAAGCCGGCCGAAGCTGTCCCGTTCGGTGGTGAACCTGTCCTCTGACATCTCAGGCCTCCCGGGCCTCGGAGCGGGCTGCGGGCTGGGTAGCCGGCTGACCCTGCGGGGTGTGGTGCTGCAGGAGGATGGACAGGCGTTCGCAGCTGACCCGGAGTGCCTCGAGCTCGCGCAGCGCATAGTCCTCGATGATCCCGTTGATCCGCCCGGTGAGGTGCTCGTCGTCGACGTCGAACCCGTGGTTCAGGGTGACCACCGAGAGGCCGTCCGCCGTGCTGACCTCCCAGTCGCCGACGAGCTGCCGGAGCGGCGGTTCCAGGTCCAGCTGCTGGAATTCCGCGCGGTGGCTGGCGGCGTCAAAGACGCGCCAGCAGTGGCTTGAACTCAGTGAACCGTTCGAGACCACCGACGTCCGGAGTTCGTGCGTGGCGTCGTCGCCGCTGACGCGCTCGGAATAGACCGTCAGGCCGTCAAGGTACGGCCAGTGCGAGGCGTCCCGCAGCATGCCGAAGACCAGGTCCGCCGGGGCGTTGATGCTGGTCCGGTGCGTGGTCCGGTGCAAGGTCTGGTCCGCATTGCGCGGCGTGCTCACTGACAAGTTCACCCCTCCTGTGTCGTGTTGGTGTCCTGCAGGTCTTCTATGCAGGCTAGGCGAGTTGAGGCCCGCCGTGAACAATTCCGACCCGCCGCGTCACGCAGTGCAATGTTCGGTAACACTCGGCCGCCGCAGGCCCTTCCGGCGGACGCCGGATGAACCGGTGTTACCGCCTGTATCCCCGGGTTTCACCCGGTTGCACGGCGCTTTGACCGGTTTTCCGGCGCCCCGGATAGTTGCTGGCACCAGCACCACCGACAACTACTCTCAAGGGGAAATCATGTCCAGTCTTGCGTTTAAATCAGGCGTCACGATCGCCCTCGCGGCGAGCACGCTCCTGGGTCTCGCGGCCTGCTCCGACCCGGGAGCCGCCGCTGCCGGCGGAACGAGCTTGGCGCCGTCGTCGTCCTCCAGTGCCAGGCAGTTCAACCTCTCGCCGCAGCAGGACCGCGTCAAGGTCACCGTCGACGACGCCGCCGCCAAGCTCGTCCCCGACGCCGTCAAGAAGGACGGCAAACTGACCGTGGCGGTGAGCCCGTTCGCGGCGCCGCTGGCCGTCTACGCCATCGACAACAAGACGCCGGTGGGCAACGAGGTGGATATCGCCGTCGCCCTGGCCCAGTCGCTGGGCCTGGAAGCGGAGATCGTTCCGACCGCCTGGGCTGACTGGCCGCTCGGCGTCGACTCCGGCAAGTACGAGGCCGCCATCTCCAACGTCACGGTCACGGAGGAGCGCAAGCTCAAGTTCGACTTCGCGACCTACCGTGAGGACAAGCTGGGCTTCTACGCCAAGACTGACAGCGGCATCACCAAGGTGGAGTCGGCGCCCGACGTCGCCGGCAAACGCGTCATTGTCGGCTCCGGCACGAACCAGGAGGCCATCCTGCTGCGCTGGGACGAGGAGAACAAGAAGAACGGCCTCAAGCCGGTGGAGTTCCAGTATTACGACGACGACTCCGCCTCCCAGCTGGCCATCCAGTCCGGCCGGGCGGACCTGACGTTCGGGCCCAACGCCACGGCGGCCTACAAGGCTGCCACCGACGCCAAGACCAAGCTGGTGGGGCTTGTGGCCGGCGGCTGGCCGCTGAAGGCCAGCATCGCCGTCACCACCAAGAAGGACAACGGCTTGGCCGCCGCCGCCCAGGCCGGACTGAACCACCTGATCCAGGACGGCAGCTACGCGAAGATCCTGGACCGCTGGGGCCTGTCCGAGGAAGCCGTCGCGACGTCGGAACTGAACCCGGCGGGCCTGCCCAAGAAGTAGCCCCGCCCGTTAGTAACGCCTAGTAACGCCGGTTGCTCCGTAACTGCCCTTATTGGGGGTGAAAATGGCGGTTACGGAGCAACCGATGGGGAAGACAAGGGCGGGCATCCCCTGAGTGAACCCCACTGGCTGCGCCGCGGGCCGCGGAGCCAGGCCCTCCGCCGGGAAGCCAGTCCGCGGAGACCGAAGGCGTCGGAGAAAACTTCCGTGCGGGTGCATCCGGGTAGGGCCTTCGATCGGTAGTAAGGGTGTAAGCACAACCACAGACCCCATGTGGGCCTCAAAGAGGAGCTGGAAATGCGCAAGACACTCTCTGCTGCCGCCGGAGCAATGACGTTGCTGGCAGCACTGGCACTGGCCGCCCCGGCCCAGGCCGGCGGCTGGCACCACCGCGATGAGGGAACGGCAAAACTATCGGTCCTCCACGGCGTCCCGGGCCTCACCGTGGACGTTTGGGTCGACGGCAAGCTCACCCTGGACAACTTCACTCCGGGCACCTTGGCCGGGCCGTTGAACGTTCCCGACGGTGACCACAAGCTAGCCATTACCGGTGCCGATGCCACGAGCGCCGACAACCCCGCGATCGGCCCGGTCACAGTCGACCTCGAAGCGGGCCGGAACTACACGGCGGTCGCTCATCTGGCCGCCGACGGCACTCCCACGGCGTCGCTGTTCACCAACGACACCTCGCCCAGCCCGGATGGCAAGGGCAAGCTGACCGTCCGCCACGTCGCCGCAGCCCCCGCCGTGGATGTCCTGGCCGGCGGGACCGCAGTCATTGAGGGACTCACCAACCCGCATCAAAAGACACTTACCCTCAAGGCCGGAACCGTCTCCGCCTCGGTCGCAGCGGCCGGAACCACAGACCCGCTGATCGGCCCCGCCGACGTCAAGATCACCGAGGGGAAGAACACCATCGTCTACGCCTGGGGAAGCCTCGCCGACAACAACCTCGGAGTCGCCGTACAGGTCGTGGACTCCTCATCGCACGTAGACGGGAGCCACGGCGAGTAGCCCTCAGAAGCTCCTGCAGCCACTCGGTTCTGCCGGTGGGGGCCCGCCGCTGGCGGCCCCACCGGCACTCATGCCGTTCCCTCCCGGAGGCTGACGCCGTTGGACGATGGCGGAGCCACCGGGAGGAGCGGCATAATGTGGTTCAACAAGGCCTGTGCCCGCTCAAAGGAGCACCCCATGGAGTCTTCCGCCGCGCATGATTGGGACCCCAGCCTCGATCATGCGTTTGCGGGAGGCGATGAACGCGCCCTTGCCGAGGTCTACCGGAGGTTGGGTCCTCTGGTTTACACGCTGGCGCTGAGATCCCTGGGCGAGCGTGCCGCCGCCGACGATGTCACGCAGGAGGTCTTCATCCGGGCCTGGAAATCACGGACCAGTTTTCGTCCCGAGGCGGCGCGGCTGCCGGCTTGGCTGATCGGGATCACACGCAATGCCATCTCCGACGCGTTGTCGGTCCGCTTCCGCCAGCGTCGTCTGGAGGAAGCGGCCATTCACGTCGTTGCAGGTCCCGCCGCCGGCCCGGATGAAGGCGATGTCGAAGAGGTCGCTGACCGCCTGACCCTTGACGAGGAACTGGAGCACCTGGGAGATCCACAACAGACAATAATGCGGCTGGCCTTCTACGAAGACCTGACTCACGACCAGATCTCCTCGCGCCTCAATCTGCCGCTCGGCACCGTCAAAAGCCACATCCGGCGCAGCCTCATGCGATTGCGTACCCGCCTGGAGGTGGAACATGGAACACCTTGACGCCGAACTACTCAGCCTGTTGGCCCTCGGCGAGCCCGCAGGCACAGATGCCGACGCGGACCATCTCGCCAACTGTGCGCAGTGCAGCGAAAGTCTCCAAGCCCTGCAATACACGGTGCACATAGCCACCCTCGACCCCGCCGGCATAGAACTCGAGGAACCGGGCGGCCAGAACTGGACCGCCATCCATGAAGCCCTGGGGCTCTCCCCGGCCGTCGCGGCGGACCCCCTGACCCGGGGCACCATGCGCCCCGCCACGTCATCGGACACGGCCGCCGCCAAGCCGGCCGCGGGGGAGGGGACCACGAAACAGGCCGACGGGCCGGACCATGTCCCGACTCCACTGCGGCCCGGCCGCAAGGACCGGCATGCCCGTCCGGGACTCTGGGTTGCAGCCGCTGCCGCCGGTATCGCCCTCGGTGCGGCTGTCGGCTGGGCCGGCGCCGGATTCCTGGGACAGACCGGTACCCCTGCCCCCGTCCCCAGCCAGTCGGTCCCCGCGTCCATCGTCTTGGCCCAAACGCCCCTGACCCCGCTGCCCACGCACACGGGCAGCGGAGAAGCGCAGGTGCAACAACTGCCCGATGGGACGCGCCAACTCGCGATCCGGCTGTCCAACGACCACGTCTCCGGATTCCAGGGAGTGTGGATGGGCTCTGCCGACCTCACCAAGATGGTCAGCCTGGGCGTCCTCTCCAATGAATCCGGCGTCTTCACCCTCCCGTCCGGCATCGACCTGGCCCAATACCCCATCGTCGACATCTCGGACCAGCCCTACAACGGCAATCCTGCGCACTCGGCTGACAGCATCGCCCGAGGAACGCTCAATCCGGGAAACTGACCTTCCAGGACACGGTGTTCCCCGCCGGCAATGGCCCCGGCCCAGAACCCCACGGTTTGACGAAAATGGCCGCTATGGGAGGTCCCATAGCGGCCATCTCTGACGAACCGGCGCGACCACAGCGGCCGTCTGCGGCGAACCGGCGGGCGAACCGGTGCGGAGCAATCGATGGGGGAGGCCAGCCTCAGAGTTGCTGCTCCCAGACGGTCAGCTGCAGCCGGACAGTATCGGCGTCCGATCCGGCGCCGGAGTTCCAGTGGTCCGTGCCGGACACGCGCGCGCCCATCGCCTCAGACCCGCGCCGCCGCGGAGGCAGACTCAGCGCCGGTGACGTCCGCCGCCGGACGCACCGGTACCGCCAGCCCCAAATTCTCCCGCAGCGTGGTTCCGGCGTACTCGGTCGGGTAGATCCCGCGCTCCTGAAGTTCCGGGACGAGGTGGTTGACGATCTCGTCCAGGCCCGTGGGGATGAGCCACGGCGAGATGTTGAAGCCGTCAACAGCGCCGGTGCGGGCGTATTCTGCCAGCCGGTCGGCGACCTCGGTGTAGGAACCGGTGAAGGTGGAGTCGCCCCGGCTGGTCCGGGCCGACACGAACTGCCGGATGGACAGGCCCTTCTCCTTGGCTTCGGCGCGCCACTGGTCGGCGAGCTGGCGGGCCTTGGCGCCGTGGAAGCCGCTGCCGCGGGTCTCCGACGTTTCCTCCACCGCGGGGTCGATGTCCGGCAACGGGCCGTCGGGATCGTAGCCCTGCAGTTCCCGGCCCCAGAACTGTTCGAGGTAGGCGATGGCCTGTTGCGGGCCGATCTGCAGGCTGCGGACCCAGGCTTTCTTCTCGAGGGCTTCCTGCGGGGTGGCAGCGAGAATGAATTCGCTGGCGGGCATGATCTTCACGTCGTTGGCCCCGCGGCCGGCCTTGAGCGTGCGCGCCACGATGTCGCGGCGGAAGTCCAGGGCGTCGTCCAGCTGCGGGTGGGCGGAGAAAATGACGTCCGCCTGGCGGGCCGCGAAGTCCCGGCCCTCGGGTGAATCCCCGGCCTGGAACAGCACCGGGCGGTACTGGGCGCTGCGCGGCAGCCGCGGCGTGACGTCCACGGAGTAGTGCTTGCCGGTGTGACGCACGCGGCGGACCGCACCGCTTTCGTCCCAGGCGTCCCAGATCCGTTTGGCGGTTTCCACGAAGGCCTCGGCGTGGGTGTACCGGTCGGCGTGGTCCAGGTAGCCGCCACGGCGGAAGTTGGCGCCGGTCCAGGCGTTGTCCGTGGTGACGATGTTCCAGGCCGCCCGGCCGCCGGAGAGCAGGTCCAGCGTGGAGAGCCGGTGCGCCAGGTCCGCAGGGTCGTTGTACGTGGTGTTCTGGGTGGCGACCAGGCCGACGTTGGTGGTTACGGCGGCGAGGGCGGCGAGGGCCGTCTGCGCGTCGGGCCGGCCGGCGACGTCGAGCGCGTGCGGCCGGCCCAGGTGCTCGCGCAGCCGCAGGCCTTCGCCGAGGAAGAAAGCCGCGAAGAGGCCGCGTTCGGCGGTCTGGGCGATGCGCCGGAAAGATTCGAACTCCGTCTGGGAGCCGGAGTCGGCCGCCTTCCAGACGGTTCCGGAGTTGACACCCTGGAAGAAGACGCCCAGCTGCAGCTGCCCGGACGGGGTGAACTCGGTGGCGGGGTGGATGCTGTGGCTCATGACGGGTTCCTTAGTTGTCGGCGGCGGTTGCGGCGGCGTAGCGGCTGGCGGGCCGGGACAGTCCGAGCTGCTCACGGAGGGTCGTGTCCTGGCTGACGGGGGCCAGGAGTTGGCGGCGGCGCAGTTCCGGCAGGACCAGGCGTGAGAGCTCCTCGAGATCCGTCTCCAGCACGGCGGGGTGCAGGCGGACGCCGTCGGCCAGCGTCAGGACCCCGGCGAGCAGTTCGGTGAGCTCGGCCGCCGTGCCGACAAACCGGGCGCGCGGGCTCTGCCACGCGGCGAGGCTGTTCAGTGCATCCAGCCTCGCCACCGCGGTCTGCCCGCGGGAGTCCAGAACGACGTCGAGCTCGGCAATGAGCGCGGGCTCGCGTCCGATGCCGGCCAGGGCCGCCCGTGTCTCCGCGATTTCGGCGGCCAGGAGCTCCGGCGTCGGGGCCGAGACGAGAAGCGCGTCGGCCGCCCCGGCTGCGAGGGCCTCCCGGTCCAGGAGCCCGGCGGGGACGAGCACGGGCAGCTGGCCTTGCAGCGGCCGCGGAATGATGGACGGACCCTTGACCGAATAGTTTTCGCCCTCGAAATCCGCGTAGTGCAGCTTGTCGACGTCGAGGTAACGGCCGGTGGCGACGTCGCGGATCACGGCGTCGTCCTCCCAAGAATCCCAGAGCCGGCGGCCCACCTCGATCGAATCGGCAGCCTCCCGGGAAAGACGCTGCCCGTGCACGGGTTCGCGTCCCACGGCGGCGGCATCGGCCGCGCTCGCCGACGCGGCAACGAGCCAGCCGGCGCGGCCGCCGGAGACGTAGTCCAGGCTGGCGAGCTGGGTCGCAATGTGGAACGGCTCGGTGTAGACGGTGTCCACTTCCGGGATCAGGGCCAGCGATCGTGTCACAGGACCGGCGAACGCGGCGCGTTGCAGCGCGTTCAGCCGGGGTGCCGCTGCCGGTTCGGCGGAGACCGGCGCAGAATAGTCCGGCAGGCCGGGATCGGCAAACGTCGCGGCGTGGAACCCGGCGGATTCGGCGGCCAGCACGGCGCCGCGCAGGCGGTCCGCGGACGGCGCCGCGGGGGGCGCCGTACGGGATGCCCGCGACGCGGCCGGGTGGCTGCCGGCGCCGTCGAGTTCCAGCAGCAGGAGGCCACGGCCGCGTGAAGCTGCAGGGAGGGGAAGGGTGCTCATGATGCGTCCTGACGTTCGTAGGGGATCTGTTCGCCGGCCTCGATAGCCACCGGCAGGCGGTTTTCTGCCGGCGGGAGCGGGCAAGTGGCGAGGTCGGTGTAGGCACACGGCAGGTTGACCGCCCGGTTGAAGTCGAGCAGGACCGTCCCGTCGGCGTCCGGTGCCGGCACGATGAGCGAGCGGTTGGCTGCGTAGGTGGTCTTGCCCGACGTCCCGTCCGTGAAGAGGACCGACAGCGTGCCCGGTGCGTGGCCGTTGAAGGCCGTGAGACTCAGGTCCTGGCCATGCAGCCGGAAGCGGATCTCCCCGGGTGCCTCATAGACGTGCTGGATGCCTTCGACCGCCGCACCCACCGTGGTGGCGCGTGGTTCGGCGAACGGAACGAATATTCCCGAAACGGAATATGCGGGGTCGGGGGAGTAGGCCGGCGTGCCGCGGTAGCCGGCGAGCAGCGGATTCAGCGGATGCCGCGGCCGCACCACATAGCGGCCGCCGCGCTTGGCGACCTCGATCACGGTGTGCCCGGCACCCGCGTCTTCCACGCGCAGGTCCAGGCCTTCGCGCTCGGCGATCGGGCCCAGGATCACGGCCGCTCCGGTGCCGTCCGGGTTCAGGTCCTGCCCGTCGCGCAGGACGCGTTCGCCCGCCGCCAAAACCAGACGGACGGCGTCGTTCTCCACGCTCCACGTGCCCGGCGCACCGTCCAGGCGGGCGGGCGCGGCATCCAGCCAGTGCAGGTGGGTGACGGCGAGGAAGCCGTGGGGATCGGCGCGGTGACGTTCGTGCGCGGCGTGCCAGTCCGTCCAGGCGGCGCCGAACGCGGCGGAGTCCGTGCTGGTTTCGCGGCCCTCGTGGGCAGATGTTTCAGTGTGTGAAGGCATGGGAGCTCCTGTGGGTGTTGTGGTCTGCCTCCGGGCGCCCCGCAAAGGGGTCCCCGGCGGACCAGAGCGTGGTGGGCGCGGCGGCCCGGACGGCCGGGATGACCCCGAGGGCGAACCGTTCCAGGATGTCCAGCTGCTGGCTGAACGGCAGTGTGGTGGGCAGCGAGATCGACTGGAGATCGTGGCCGTAGAGCGCGTGGTAGCTGAGGATCTTGTCGATCACCTGCTCCGGGCTGCCCACCAGAGCCGGCCCCTCCGCGACGGCGTGGTCGATGTCCCGGTACGGGGAGTTGTTGCCGGGGACATTCCGGCCCGTCGTGAGGGCCTCATAGACCGGCCCGAACTGCCGCTTGGCCTCCTGCGTGGTGTCCGCGATGAACACCCCGCCCGCACCGGAACCCGAGCCCAGGTACTGCTGCCGGGGATCGTGGCCGTGGCGTTCGTATTCCTCGCGGTAGTGGTCGATCAGCACCTTGTAGTTCTCGCGCGGCTGGATCGCGTTGGCAGTGAACAGCGGATCGCCCCACTGTGCCGCCAGCGCCGCCGAGGTCAGTGAGGTCGCGGACCCGTGCCACACCCGCGGCGCGCCGGCGAAGGGCCGCGGCGTCGTAGTGACGGGCTCGGTCAGCGCCGGGCGGAACTTCCCGGACCACGTGACGTTCTCCTCGGTCCAGAGCCGGCGCAGCAGCCCGTACTTCTCGGCGAGGAGCTCCCACTGGTCCGCGAGGTCCAGGCCGAACAACGAGTACTGCAGCACCTCGTTGCCCTTGCCGATCACCAGTTCCAGCCGGCCACGGCTCAGCTGGTCGATCGTGGCGTAGTCCTCCGCGACCCGCACCGGGTCCAGAACGGAGAGTACGGTCACCCCGCTCTGCAGCCGGATGCTGGACGTCACCGCGGCGATCGCGGCCAGCACCGTGGTGGGGGAGGAGGAGATGAATTCCCCCGCGTGGCGTTCCCCGACCGAGAAGCTGTCGAAGCCGAGGTCCTCGGCCCGGCGGGCCGTCTCGACGACCTGGTTGAGCCGGTCCGCGGTGGACACGATCTCCCCGGTGACCGGGTTCTTCAGGTGCGGGATGATGTCGAGGACTTGGAACCTCATTGTGTTTTCCCTGCTGGGCCGTTTCCGAAGTTGGCCTCGGTGACGGTCTTGGACTCGGGGAGGGCTTCCTCGGAGAGTCCCCAGCGCTGAAGGACCTTGGCGTAGGAGCCGTCCTTGATGGCCGAGTTCAGGGCGTCCGTGATGGCCGGGGCCAGCCCGTTGCCCTTGAGCGTGGTGGCTGCGACGAGGGTTTCGGACGGCCAGCCGGCGTTGACCTTGCCCACCACCTTGAGGTCGTCGCGGGTGTTTTCCCGGTAGGTCACGGACGGGTAGGGCGCCAGGTTCAGGTCTGTGCGGCCGGAGGACAGGGCCAGGATGGTGTCCGCATCGGAGGAGTAGTACTGCAGCGCCGCGGGCGCTTTGCCCTTGGCCTCCAGTTCCTTGTTCCACGCGATCAGGATCTTTTCCTGGTTGGTGCCCGAGCCCACGGAGATCTTCAGCCCGGAGATGTCGTCGGAGCCCTTGATGTTGTAGTTGGAACTCTTCTTGGCTTCGAAGCCCATGTACGCGGCGCGGTAGCTGGAGAAATCGAAGAGCTTCACCCGGGCCGCGTTGATCCCCACGTTGGAGAAGACGGCCTCGAAGTCGCCGGACTGGGTCTTCAGCGGCCAGTTCTCCCAGGAGGTGACCTGGACGTCCAGGTCGAGTCCCAGCTTGTCCGCGACCAGCTGGGCGAGGTCCACCTCGACGCCGATCGGGGTCTTGTCGTCGGTGGCGTGGAAGGACAGCGGAATGGCGCCCGCCGTGGTCGCGACGGTGAGCTTGCCGTCCTTGCTGATCGGCGAGGGGACCTCCGCGGCGAGAGCCGCGTCCTTGGCTGTGCGGATGCGCTGCTGGTCCGGGGAGGTGTTGTATACGACGCCGTTGCGGGCCGCCGTCGTGGCCGGCTGCGCGCCGGACGCCGCGGAGGCGCCGGGATCGGAGCAGGCGCTCAGCGCCAGCGTGCCGGACAGCGCTCCGATGACGACGACGGCGGGCAGCGCCGCCTGCTTCCGCCGGGGACGAGTGGCGGGGCGGGGAGTGGAAAGTGCCATGCGATGTTCCTTAGATGTTGAAGGCGGGTTCGATCACCTTGGAGAGAAAGCTCCGGGTGCGTTCCTCGCGCGGGTTGCTGAAGATGTCCTGGGGTGCGCCTTGCTCGATGATCCGGCCCTGGTCCATGAACACCACCGTGTCCGCGACGTCGCGGGCGAAGCCCATCTCGTGGGTGACGATGATCAGGGTGGTGCCGGACGTGGCGAGTTCGCGGATGACGTCCAGGACCTCGTTGACCAGTTCCGGGTCGAGGGCGGACGTGGGTTCGTCGAAGAGCAGGATCTTGGGGTCCAGGGCCAGGGCGCGGGCGATGGCGACGCGCTGCTGCTGGCCGCCGGAGAGCTGGCGGGGGTAGGCGCCGGCGCGGTCTTTGAGGCCCACCCGGTCCAGCAGTTCGAGGCCGCGCTCGCGGGCCTGCGCTTTGGACCTGCCCTGGGCGACGACGGGGGCCTCGGTGACGTTTTCCAGCGCGGTGAGGTGCGGGAACAGGTTAAAGTTCTGGAACACCATTCCGATTTCGGTGCGCTGCTTCAGGATGTCCTTTTCGCGCAGTTCGTGGAGCCTGGTGCCGCGGACCTCATAGCCCACCAGCGTCCCGTCGATGGCGATGAACCCGCCGTCGACCTTCTCCAGGTGGTTGATGGTGCGCAGCAGGGTGGATTTGCCGGACCCGGAGGGGCCGACGATGACGGCGACGCCGCCGGGCTCGACGGTCAGCGAGACGTCCTCGAGGACTTCCGTGGCGCCGAAGGATTTGCGGACCCTGGTGATTTCCACGAGCCCGCGGGTGGGGGCGGCGGGGCCGGTGACTGGTTCACGGACGGCGGTGCTCATCGGGTGCCCCCTTTCCGGGTGGTTTCCCTGGGCGCGGGTGCATGGGTGGCGAGGAATCTGCGGGCCTTCTGCAGCGGGGTCAGCGGCAGGGTGCGGACCGCTCCCTTGGAGTAGTGCCGTTCGATGTAGTACTGGAAGATGCTCAGGACCGAGGTGATGACCACGTACCAGAGGGTGGCCACGAGCAGCAGCGGCAGGACCTGCTGGGTCCGGTTGTAGATGACCTGGACGGTGTAGAAGAGCTCGGAGTACGCCAGGACGTAGACGATCGAGGTGCCCTTGACCAGGCCGATGACCTCGTTAAAGGCCGTGGGCAGGATGGCGCGCATGGCCTGCGGCAGGACGATCCTGGTGGAGCGCCGCCACGCCGGGATGCCCAGTGCGGCCGCGGCCTCGAGCTGGCCCTGGTCCACGGAGAGGATGCCGCCGCGGATGATCTCGGCCGAATAGGCGGCCTGGTTGAGGGTCAGGCCGAGGACCGCCGCGGCGAACTGGCTGATCAGGGTGGTGGTCTGCGCCTCGAAGAAGCGGATGTCCGTGAAGGGGATGCCCAGACTGATCTTCTCGTACAGGTAGCCCAGGTTGTACCAAAGCAGCATCTGCACCAGCAGCGGCGTGGACCGGAAGATCCAGGAGAACGTCCACGAGACGGAGACCAGCAGCGGGGACGCGGAGAGCCGCATCAGGGCCAGGATGAACCCGAGGATGAACCCGAGCGCGCCGGAGATCGCGGTCAGCTTGAGCGTCTCGACGAGCCCGTTCACGATCGACTGCGCGGTGAACCACTGCGCCACCACGCCCCACTCCCAGCGCGGGTTGGTGACCAGGGACCAGGCGATCCCGGCGACGCCGAGGGCGACCACCGCCGTGCCCACCCAGCGCCACGGGTGGCGGGCCGGGACCAGCCGGTAGTCGGCGTAGTTCGCGGCGGCTGTGGTGTCGGGTGCCGTGTTTCCGGGTGCCGGGTCCGGCGTGGTGTCAGGTGTGGTTCCGGTGCCGGGGGACGCCGGCTCCGGGGCGGACTGCGCCACCGGGGTTGCTGTTGAACTCATGCGCCACCTCAGTTCTTCCAGTTGGTGTGGGGTTCGGTTGGCTGCCAATCTAGGGCGGCCCCAAAACGCCCGGCAAGGCGCAAAGTTGCACGCGTTCACGCGGGTTCGCACGGCGTCACACGACGATTTATTGCGCTGATTTGCGCCCCGTTACGCGGGGTGAACGGCCGTGACCGGCGCCTCGACCGGCCCGGTTGACGCTGCCTAGCATGAGGGCTCCGAACCCGACCCAGGAGGCCCCCATGCCAGCGAAAACCCCGTCCCTGGTCCTCATCGGCGGCGGCCCGCGTACGGCCGGGGTGCTGGAACGCCTTGCCGCCAACCGGCAGGAACTCGTCCACGGCACGCTCCAGGTTCACGTCGTGGAGCCGCACACTCCCGGATCCGGCCGGATCTGGCGCTATGAACAGGACGCCGGGCTCATGCTCAATTCCACCGCGGCGGACGTCACGATGTTCACGGACGCCTCTGTCCAGTGCGAGGGACCCGCCGCCGCGGGGCCGGCCCTGTCCGACTGGGCGGCCGGGGTCCTGGACGGGTCCATCACGGACGTGCCGGACCTCCCGCGGCACCTGGAAGACCAGCTGCGGTCCCTGACCGGCGCCACGTTCCCCACCCGGCAGCTGCAAAGCGTCTACCTCGAGTGGTTCTTCCGCCGGGCTGTTGCTTCCCTCGGACCGGATACCACGGTGACTGTGCACCGGGACACGGCTGTCGCCGTCGAACCTGTCGCCGTCGAACCCGCAGAGGCTGAAACCGTGGACGGAGGCCCCGGCCCGGGCGGGTACCGCGTGCGGCTCGCCGGCGGCACGGTGCTGCACGCCGACGTCGTGGTGGCCTCCCTGGGCCACACCGATTCACTGCCTGACAGCGCGTCCGCCGCGTGGGCGGATTTTGCCGCCCGGCACGGCGGGTTCCACGCCGCGCCCAGCTACACCACCGACGTCGACTACTCACCGATCGCCGCCGGGCAGGACGTGATTGTCTCCGGCATGGGCCTGGCGTTCGTGGACCTGCTGGTGCTGCTCATGGAGGGCCGCGGCGGCCGGTTCGAGGAACTGCCCGACGGCGGCCTGCGTTACCTGCCCTCCGGCGCCGAACCGCGGCTGTGGGCCGGGTCCCGCCGCGGCGTGCCGTACCACTCCAAGATTTCCTCCACTCTGCGCGGCGACGCCGCGGGGGAGCCGGCGTTCTTCACCGCCGGCGCCGTCGACGCGCTGCTGGAGGCATCCGGCGAGCTGGATTTCCGTGCCCAGCTGTGGCCCCTGATCGCCAAGGACGCCGGCTACGCGTACTACCGTGAGCTGTTCACCGGCTACCCGGAGCGGGTCCGGACCGGCTGGGAGGAATTCGCCGCCCGCTTCTGCGCCGTGGACTGGTACAACGAGGACCGCCGGCGGCTGGTCGGCGAGTCCGTCCCGGACCCGGAGCTCCACCTGGACTTCGAACGGCTGGACCACCCCTTGGCCGGCCGGATCTTCGCCGGCCACGCCGATGTCCAGGCCGCGGTGGCCGGACACATCCGCCGCGACCTGGAACTGCGGACCGGACCGGACCATTCGGAGACACTGGCCCTGTTCACCTCGCTGCTCAAGTCCTACATGGACCTCGGCCGCCTGGTGCCGTCCGAGCGGCTGAATGCCCGGTCCCAGCGTGAGGTGCAGGAATGGTGGCACGGCTTCTTCAGCTTCGTCGACTCGGGGCCGCCGCCGCGCCGGCTGCGGGAGATGCTGGCGATCCACCAGGCCGGGCTGCTGCACTTCATCGGCCCCGGGCTGGAAATCACCGCCGCGGAGTACTCCGGCCGGTTCGTTGCCGCCTCCGCCCGGTCCGGCATCACCGTCTCCGCCGCAGCACTGATCGAAGCCCGGCTCCCGGCGCCGTCGGTGGCACGCTCCGCCAACCCGCTGCTGCGCCAGCTGCACACCTCGGGGCTCGGCACCGAGCAGCAGCTCCTGACCGCGGACGGCACCCACTCGACGGGGCGGCTCCTGGTGTCCTCCCGCAACGAGCTCATCAGCCCGGTGGGGGAACGGCGTGAGCGGCTGTTCGGCGTCGGACCCGGGACCTCCGGCTGGGGCGCGGGCGCCTTCGCCCGGCCCGGCACCAACGCCGCGCCCTTCCGCGAGAACGACGCCCTCGCCCGTCGCATCCTCACCCTGCTCGCCCCCGCACCGCGGCAGACCCCTGCCGTGCCCGCGCGCCCCCTGGACACCTCGGGCCTGACGGTCCTGAGCCTGCCCATGGGCGATCCCCGGGTCCGGCCGCTCCTGGACGAGCTCGCGGTCGAATACGACACCCGGTACGGCAACCTCTTCGGCCGGGGAGCCGCCGCGGAGGAACTGAACCGCTACCCGGCCGGGGAATTCGCCGGACCGGGCGGGGCCCTGCTCATTGTGCGGGAGAACGGCCAATCCGTGGCGGGCGGCGCGTTCCGCCGGCACGGCCCGCAGACCGCCGAATTCAAGCGGATCTGGACGCATTCGGCGCATCGCCGCCGCGGGCTCGCCCGGTTCGTCCTGGCCGAGCTGGAGGCGCTGGCCGCCCGCCGCGGCTACCGGCAGGTCTACCTGACCACCGGCCCCCGGCAGCCCGAAGCCAAGCACCTCTACCTCAGCACCGGCTACGCGGCCCAGTTCGATCTCTCCGCGGATCCCGAGACCATCGGAGCCCTGGCCTTCACCAAGGACCTCCCCGCCCAAACAGCAACGCGGGGTCACTTAGCGCCGGTCAGGGGCCCCGGGATGGGCGATATCTGACCCCGCGTTGCTTCGGGCTAAAGTTCACTCAGGGGAATCCCCCGGGACGGGATTTTAGGGACCCGCCGCTAAACCGCGGTGGGGAAGCAACGGGAGTCATCAGTGCGGCATGGAGCCAAGCCCACCATCCGTGATGTCGCGGTAACAGCCGGGGTGTCCCTGACCACCGTGTCCTACGTGCTTTCCGGCCGGTCCGGCGGCACTACCCGGATCAGCCAGGCCACCCAGGACCGTGTGCACGCCGCGGTCCGGGACCTTGGCTACGTGGCCAACCGCGCCGCCCGCGGGATGCGGCGGGGCCGGACGGAACTGGTGGCCGTGGCTGTGGCGGACCTCGAACAGCCCTTGGACAGGGCACTTGCGACCGTGCTGGCCGCGATCCTGCCCGAGCACGGATACCAGGCGGTCATCCTGCTGGGCGGGGGCTGGCGGCAGTACATGCTCTCCGGCGGCGCCGACGGCGTCATCCGGCTGGGCGTAGCCGCGACCGCCGAAGACGCCGCCGTTATGGCCGAACTCGCCGGCCGCGGCGTCGCCCAGGTCCTGATTACGGACGACGCCGGAGCCGGCGGCCCTGCTGCCGGCTCCGGCGTTCCGGCGGAGTACGACGTCGTGACCGCCGGAACTGACGGCCCGGAGGTCGTGGCCCGGCGCGCAGCCGCGGCGCTGCTGGGCCGGCTGCGGGTTTAGGCGTCCCGCAGCGGGCGCCGGGCCAGCCACGCGGCGACGACCGCGCCGGAGATGTTGTGCCAGAGGGAGAACACGGCGGACGGCAGGGCCGCCAGCGCGCCGAAGTGCGCCGTGGCGAGGGTCGCGGCCAGGCCGGAATTCTGCATCCCGACCTCAAAAGCCAGCGCGCGGCGGGCCTTGCCGTCCAGTCGCCCCAGCTTGCCGGCCAGGTAGCCCAGGCCCAGGCCGAATCCGTTGTGCAGCACCACCGCGAGGAACACGATGCCGCCCGCGGCGACAATCTTGCTCGCGCTGCCGGCCACCACGATCGCCACGATCAGGGAAATCACCGCGGCGGAAGCCCACGGCAGTGCCGGCAGGACCTTGGCCACGACCCTCTTGAGGAACAGGCGGGCGAGCAGGCCGGCAATGACGGGCAGCAGGACGGTCTTGACGATGTCCTGGACCATGCCGCCGGCGTCGATGCTCAGATAGGAGCCGGCCAGGAACAGCACCAGCAGCGGCGTCACGATCGGGGCGATCAGGGTGGACACGGACGCCACGGCCACGGACAGGGCCACGTCGCCCTTGGCCAGGAACGCCATGACGTTCGAGGCAGTGCCCGACGGCGCGCAGCCGACCAGGATCAGGCCCACGGCCAGCTCCGGCTCGAGGTGCAGGGCGGCCGCGATCAGCCACCCGGCCCCCGGCATGATGACGTAGTGGGCCACGATTCCCAGGGCCACCGCCCACGGGCGCTTGGCCACCGAGGCGAAGTCGGGCGGAGTCAGGGTCAGGCCCATGCAGAACATGATGATGCCGAGCAGGAACGGCACGGTGGGTGCCAGGGGCCTGAAGGCCCCGGGGAGCAGGAATCCGGCGAGCCCGGCCACCACAACGAGGATCGGGAAGATCGTCACCGCGATCCGGGCGATCTTTGCCTCGGCGGCGAGGGCGGGGTTGGCCGGGACGGCGGCAGCGGTGCCTGTGTCCCCGGCCGTGGTCGGAGTTTTAGTTGCCTCAAGCATCTATGAATGGTGCCACCGGTGTCCGCGGACCGGCCACTTCATGACCGCGTGTCGGATGAATATGTCAGATTTTTGGCGGGGGCCCGCCTTGTGCGATCGGCGACTTGGATAGGGTTGATGCGGTGAGCGCCCCGACGCGGCGGCTCCCCTCTCCTTCGGCGCGGCGCGGCGCCCCATTTTTCAAGCATCCGGAGGCGCTCGTACGCCCTCTTGAGCACCCACCTGATCATGAACGGAGCCGGCGATGACCGCCACGTCCGCCGGGCCCGCCCCGGCCCCCACTCCCGAGCAGCTGCAGTCCGTCCGGGGTGCCCTGCGCTCCCCGCGCCGGCTCAAGAACGAGGTCTTCGGCGGGCTCGTCGTTGGCCTGGCCCTGATTCCGGAGGCGATCGCCTTCTCGGTCATCGCCGGCGTGGATCCGCGGATCGGGCTCTTCGCCGCCTTCACCATGGCCGTGACCATCTCCTTCGTCGGCGGCCGGCCGGCGATGATTTCGGCCGCCACCGGCGCCGTCGCCCTGGTGATCGCGCCGCTGGTGAAGTCCCACGGGCTGGACTATCTCGTGGCGGCGGTGATCCTCGCCGGCATTTTCCAGATCATTCTGGGCCTGTCCGGGGTGGCGAAGCTGATGCGCTTCATTCCCCGGTCCGTCATGGTGGGGTTCGTCAACGCCCTGGCCATTCTGGTCTTCCTGGCCCAAATGCCCGAGCTGACCGGCGTCCCCTGGCCGGTCTATCCGCTGACGGCGGCAGGCCTGCTGATCGTTGTCGGGCTGCCCCGGCTGACCAGCGCCGTACCCGCCCCGCTCATCGCAATCGTGGTCCTGACCGTCGTGACCGTGCTGGCCGGCGTCGACGTCCCCACTGTCGGGGACAAGGGTGCACTGCCGGACTCGCTTCCCGTGCTCTTCTTTCCGAATGTGCCGCTTAACCTCGAAACGCTGCAGGTGCTCTTTCCCTACGCGCTGGCTATGGCCTTCGTGGGGCTGCTCGAATCGCTGATGACTGCCAAGCTTGTCGACGACATCACGGACACCCGTTCCTCCAAGACGCGCGAGGCCTGGGGCCAGGGCGTGGCGAACATCGTCACCGGCTTCTTCGGCGGGATGGGCGGCTGCGCCATGATTGGCCAGACCATGATCAACGTCAAGGCATCCGGCGCGCGCACACGGATCTCCACCTTCCTGGCCGGTGTCTTCCTGCTCATCCTCGTGGTGGCCCTGGGCGGTGTAGTGTCCCTGATCCCCATGGCCGCCCTGGTGGCCATCATGATCTTCGTCTGCATCGCGACCTTCGACTGGCACAGCATCCGGCCGGCCACCCTGAAGGCCCTGCCCAAAAGCGAAACCGCTGTCATGGTCGCCACCGTGGCCGTCACCGTCGCCACGCACAACCTGGCGATCGGCGTCGGCGTCGGCGTCCTGGTGGCCATGGTCCTGTTCGCCCGCCGGGTGGCGCACTTCGTTGCGGTGCGGCGCACCGTGACCGCGGACGACGGCGGAACGCTCGTCACGTACAAGGTCGACGGCGAGCTGTTCTTCGCCTCCTCGAATGACCTCTACACCCAGTTTGAGTACGCCCTGGACCCTGACCGCGTGGTCATCGACATGCACGATTCCCACCTTTGGGACGCGTCCACCGTCGCCACGCTGGACGCCATCACCCGGAAGTACCGGCACCACGGCAAGAGCGTCGACGTCGTGGGCCTCAACGAGGCGAGCCTCCTGATGCGCGAGAGGCTCGCCGGCAAACTGGGCGCCGGGCACTAGCCCCCACACCTGGCCGGCGGTCCGGACGGTCCCTACACCGGCCCGCGCTGCCGGAATTTCCCCGCTTATGAAGGCCGCGTCGTGCGTGGCGTGCTACATCGCCGGCGATTCATGGCCAGGTGCCGTCGAAGGTGGGGAGATGGCGCGGCGGAGCTCACGGCGGCGCGTCGGGATCCTTACGACGCCGGTTTGGTGGCCTTCCCGTCGAGCCAGAGCATGTCCGACTCGTCGCGGTGCACGCCGTCGGAGCCGACATGCTTGGCGTCGATCTGCGGGCCGTTCTTTATGACGTGCACCAGGGCCATGCCGTGGCCGCGGCCCAGTCCGTAGTCCTCCTTGAGCCACTCCAGAATGGTTCCGGCTTTGACGGAGGGCTCGGCGAAGCCCTTGTCCCGGGCGATTTCAAGCAGTTGGCGGGGCGTGAGCCCGGTTTTGTCTTCGATGGTGTCGAGATAGGCCTGAAACGACATGCGGGTTCCTTTCGGCGGGCCGGACATTCCGGGGCCACTCTAGGGAGTGCAACCGGCCCGGCGCCAGTGCACGTCCGGCCCGAGTTCGCCGGAACGCGTCCAGATCGCCGGAAGGGAGGCAACGGCGACCCCACGGGTTTCCGGCGACTTCGGCACCGCCGCGGCCAGGTCCCCGGAGCCTAGCCCTGGGTCAGGCGGTACCGTTCGATCTGCCTCAGCCGCCGCAGGAGGCTGTCGCGCCTCGGATGGGGAACGGCGTCGGCGGGCTCGGCGGTGAGCTCGATGTGTTCGGTGCCGTACTGCCACAGCAGCAGGTCATCGAGCAGCCGGTCCGGACCGGGGGAGTAGCGGTGGTCCAAAGCCTTGCGGACGTCGGTGATCCGGTTGGCGCTGAGCAGCCCCGCGAGCTGCATCGTCTGGTTGAGGCCGTGGGCGGCCATGAGCTCGGCAGCCCAGCCCCAGTCGTCGTCGACTTTCCGGTCCACGTGCGGCAGCAGGGTCCGCCAGACGTCGCGGATCCGGTTCGGCGTCAGCGGCGCGGCGCCCTCCCCGTCCATGTCCCAGTAGCTGCGGACTTCCTCGTAACGCTCGTGGAGGTCCGAGAACGCCGTCTCCACGGTCTCCAGCATGGCGGCCGTGGCGGTGAACTGGCGGTCGAAGTGCGGGGTCCAGGCCCGGGGGTCCTCGGCCTTGAAGCGGATGTCGTGCTCGATCTCGCTCCAGGCGTGGGCGAACACCGTGCGGATCTGGCATTCGAAGAAATAGCTGCCGTTGGGCGGGATCTCCGGGTTGAAGACCTGCTGGTAGTCCTTGACGGCCTCGTTCTGGATGGTCCGCAGGATCAGGTGCCGGCTGGAGTAGCCGTAGGTGCCGGACTCGATCGAGCCGATGTCCTTCTCCCGGTCCCCGCGGCAGTCAAAAAGCTGGCGCTGGCGCTTGATCAAATTGGCCACGACGGCGTTCTCCGCCGGCAGAGTGGTGATGACACGGACCCCGACCATGTCGTTAAGGGTCCGGAAGGGGTCCGGAAACTTCAGCACAGGCGGCCCGCCCGGCTCCAGCGGTTCTTCCGTGCGGGAGATCTTTTCGCGGAAGGACTCGACAGTCTTGGTGCGGCCGGTGACGAACAACGGCGTGACTTCGGTTTCCTTGAGCATGGTCCGCAGGTTGAGCAGGACCTCCCGGGTGACCAGCTTCAGGGCAGGCCGGACCCGCTCGTAGAGTTCCACGTTCTCCTGCACCGATTCGCGCAGGCTCAGGTCCAAACGGTCCCAGTTGCTCGCCATGCGTCCAGCTTACGGCGCACCACCGACACCGGCCCGCAAGCCCGCTCGCGGCCGGCGCCCGCTGTAGGCTCAATCCATGGCTGTGAAGAGGCACAAGTACCACTACGGTGAGGACCCCAGTCAGTGGGGCGAACTCTTCCTCCCGGATGTGGCCGCGCCCAGGGGGATTGTGGTGGTGATCCATGGCGGGTACTGGCGGTCACAGTACGGCGCGGAACTCGGGGAGCCGCTGGCAAAGGACTTCGCGGCGCACGGCATGGCCGCCTGGAACCTGGAGTACCGGCGGGCAGGCAACGGCGGCGGCTGGCCCAATACGTTTGCCGACGTCCTGGCCGGCATCGACAAGCTCGGCGAGGTCGCCGACGAACACGGGCTCGGCCTGGAACGGGTGGTGGCCCTGGGCCATTCGGCCGGGGGTCACCTTGCGGTCTGGGCGGCGGGCCGCAGCCGGCTCGCCGGACTCGGCGCCCCCGACGCCGACCGCCAGCTGGTCCGCCGGGGCGAGGACGACGGCGCGGTGCGGCTCACCGGTGTCGTCAGCCAGTCCGGGGTGCTCAACCTTGCCGCCGCCGAGCGGCTCAACCTCAGCAACGGCGCCGTGAGCAACTTCCTTGGCGGCTCATCGGAGAGATACCCCAAACGGCATAAATATGCTGACCCGATGACCGCCGTGCCGCTGGACGTGCCCGTCTATGCCGTCCACGGTACTGAGGACGACACAGTGCCGTTCAGCCAGTCCGAGACCTATGCCGGGGCGGCGAAAGCGGCGGGGGCACCCGTGCAACTGCTCAGGGTGCCCGGCGACCACTTTGCCCTCATCGACCCGAAGGCGCCCGCCTACCGCAAATGCCGCGAGCTGGTACAGCAGCTGCTCGGCTGACGTCTCCGCCGCCGCGGGGCCGGCCGGGGCGGCGTGCCCCCGGCCGCTGAAAGCGAATAGACTGGAGCCCAGGTGCGCCGGGAAGTCTGGTCGGCATAGTTCCGTCGACCCCACTTTGAGGATTCCATGAGCGAGCTTCCCCCGCACCCCGCACCGCCCCGCCTGACCATTTTCGGCCGCGGCAGCTACGCCGAAGCCCTGCGGATCGGCGAGATCCTCCGCAAGGAAACCGTCGGCGGCGCACTGCTGGTTGCCGCGGCGGTGGTGGCCCTCATCTGGGCCAACTCGCCGGCGTCGGCGAGCTACTTCGCGCTGCGCGACTTCACCATCGGCTACGCACCCTGGCATCTGGACCTGAGCCTCGGGGCCTGGGCCGCTGACGGCCTGCTGGCCATCTTCTTCTTCCTCGTCGGGCTCGAACTCAAGCGCGAGTTCGTCGCCGGGGACCTCCGGCAGCCCAGCAAATCCGTGGTTCCCGTGGCCGCGGCCGTGGGCGGCGTGGCCGTTCCCGCGCTCATCTACGCGGCTGTCAACCTCGCGGCGCCCGAGAACCTGCGGGGCTGGGCGATCCCCACAGCCACTGACATCGCGTTCGCGGTCGCGGTGCTGGCGATCATCGGGTCCCACCTGCCCAGCGCGCTGCGCATCTTCCTGCTCACCCTCGCCGTCGTCGATGACCTCCTGGCCATCACCATCATCGCCGTGTTCTACACCAGCGAACTCCATCTCGTGCCGCTCCTGCTCGCGCTGCTCCCGCTGGGCCTCTACACGTTCCTGGTGCAGAAGTACCGGCGCTTCTTCGGCACGCACGCCGCGGCCGCCTGGCTGATCCTGCTGCCCCTCGGCGCCGCCACGTGGGCGCTCGTCCACGCGTCGGGCATCCACGCCACCGTCGCAGGGGTCCTGCTCGGCTTCGCCGTCCCCGTGCTCCGGTCCCGGGCCAGCGGCGGCCCCGAGGCCGGACCCGGCCTCGCGGAGATCTTCGAACACCGGTTCCGCCCGATCTCCGCCGGCATCGCCGTTCCGGTCTTCGCCTTCTTTTCCGCCGGGGTCGCCATCGGCGGCCTGCAGGGCCTCGGTGCCGCCCTGACCGATCCCGTCGCGGTGGGCATCGTCTTTGCCCTCGTGCTCGGGAAGCCGGCCGGGATCCTCGGCACCACGTGGCTCATCACCAAAACCACCCGGGCCCGGCTGGACGGCTCTTTCAAGTGGGTGGACGTCTTCGGCCTGTCCGTCCTGGCCGGCATCGGCTTCACGGTGTCGCTGCTGGTCGCCGAACTGAGCTTCGGGTCCGGCACCGCTCATGAGGACCACGCCAAGGTGGGGATCCTTGCGGCCTCCGTGCTCGCGGCATTGCTCGCGACGGCGGTGCTCCGGACCCGCAACACTCATTACCGCCGGGCGGAAGCGGAAGAAAAAATCGATTCAGACCACGACGGCATCCCGGACGTCTACCAGCAAGGCCGTGCGGCAGACTAGGTTGGTGACCGGGCCGTGGGGGCCGGACCGCGAATCATACCCCAAGGGGTATCATAGTGCTGCTGGAACACGCGCGCCGGGACGTCCGGCGCCCCCGAAAGGAACAGGCATGAAGAGCATTTCCGTCAAGGACCTGGCCGCCCTGGGCGACGCCACCGAAATCGTCGATGTCCGCGAGGACGACGAATACGCAACGGTCCGCGTCCCCGGTGCCCGGAGCGTCCCGCTCTCGCGGTTTGTGCAGTCCCTCGACGAGGTTCCGGCCAGCGGCACCGTCTACGTCATGTGCGCCGCCGGCGGCCGCAGCGCCCAAGCCACCGCCTTCCTGGAAGACCGGGGCTACGACGCCGTCAACGTCACCGGCGGAATCATGCAGTGGCAGGATGAGGGACACCCCGTCAACCGGGGCTAAACACTCCCGGGAGGGGCCATGGAAGTCATTGTCATCGAGACCAGGCAGCTCGGGGACCGCAGCTACCTGGTCCACGACGGCACCGTCGCGCTGGCGATCGACCCGCAGCGCGACACGGACCGCATCGAAGCGGCCGCCCGCGACGCCGGCGTCACCATCACGCATGTGGCGGAGACGCACCTGCACAATGACTACATCACCGGCGGCCTCATCCTGGCCCGCGCCCACGGCGCCAGCTACCTCGTGAACGCCGCCGATCCCGTGCAGTTCGAGCGCACCCCCGTCACCGACGGGCAGGCGTTCCGGGTGGGCTCGTTGACCGTCAAGGCGGTCGCCACACCCGGCCACACGCACACCCATATGTCGTACATCGTGGACGACGGCGGCAAGCAGGCTGTCTTCTCCGGCGGCAGCCTGTTGTACGGATCGGTCGGCCGCACCGACCTCGTTTCCGAGGCCGATACCGTCGGCCTGACCCGCGACCAGTACGCCTCCGTGCGGCGCCTGGTAGCGGAGGCCGGTCACGACGCCGGGCTGTTCCCGACCCACGGGTTCGGATCGTTCTGCTCCTCCGGGCCGGCCACCGGCGCCGTGTCCTCCACCATCGGCGAGCAACTCGCCGCCAACCACGCCCTGACGGATCCTGACGAAGACCACTTTGTCCGCCAGCTGATCGCCAACCTCACGGACCACCCGTCCTACTACGCCCACATGAGCCCGGCCAACGTCCGGGGGCCGGGACCGGCGGATCTGGCCGTGCCCGAGTCGCTCGACGCCGCCGAGCTCACCCGGCGGCTGGAGGACGGCGAGTGGGTGGTGGACCTGCGGCGACGCGTGGCCTTCGCCAGCAGCCACCTCAAGGGCAGCGTCAGCTTCGAGTACGGCAGAGGCTCCAATTTCACGACGTATCTGGGCTGGGTGCTGCCCTGGGGTGAATCCCTGACCCTCGTCGGTTCCCGCGAGGATCTCGGGAATGCCATCCGCGACCTCTCCCGGATCGGTATCGAATCCCCGGACGCCGCTGTCGGAACCGAACCGCACGCTCTGGCGCCGGAGGCCGCCCTGGCTTCGTACCCCCGCGTGGGCTGGGACGGTGTGCTGACCGGCCGGGCCGGCGGCGACATCGTCCTGGATGTGCGCCGGGCCGACGAATTTGCCGCCTCGAGGGTGGCGGGCGCGGTGAACATGCCGCTGCACGAACTGCTGCTGCGGCTGGACGACCTCCCGGCCGGGAAACTCTGGGTGCACTGCACTAGCGGCTACCGGGCCGGGGTCGCCGCCAGCCTCCTCCAGCGGGCCGGGCGGGACGTGGTCCACATCGACGCCAGGTTCGCCGACGCCGGGCCCGCCGGGATCGCCGTGGACACTGCCGCCGCCTGAACCCCGCCGCCTGAACCCTGCCGCAGGACGTCCACCGCAGGCGGGGCGGTCAGGGGCCGCAACACACGGCAACGGACCGGATTCTCTGGCAGAGTATGACCATGCTCACAGTTATTGGCGAAGGCCTGGTTGACGTCGTCCAACGCTCCTCCGGCGTGCAGGCCCACGTCGGCGGCAGCCCCCTCAACGTCGCGGTAGGGCTGGCCCGGCTGGACCACCCGGTCCAGTTCATCGGCCGGTACGGCCGGGATGCCTACGGCGAGGCCCTGGCGGCGCACCTGAAGTCCAGCTCGGTGCTGCTCCCGGTCGGGGCCGACGACCAGCCAACCAGCGTGGCCGCCGCAATGATCGACGACGCCGGGGCCGCCACCTACACGTTCGACCTCGCCTGGGAGCTCCCCGGGCTTGCGGCGCGCCTGCCGTTCCTCCTGCAGGGCACGACACTGCTGCACACGGGCTCCATCGCCACGATGCTGGCCCCCGGCGCCGCCGAGGTGCTGGCCGCCGTCGAACGCGCCCACCCGTCCGCCACCATCAGCTTTGACCCCAACTGCCGGCCCAGCATCATCCCCGACGCGGACTATGCGCGCGGTCAGGCCGAAAAGTTTGTCGCACTCGCCGACGTCGTGAAGGCCTCCGACGAGGACCTCGAGTGGCTCTACCCCGGCACGGACCCGCTGGACTCGGCCCGCCGCTGGCTGGCCCTGGGCGGTTCGGAAGGGCCGGCCATGGTGGTGGTCACCCGCGGCGGCGAAGGCCCGTGGGGCATCAACGCCGCTGGCTCCGCCCAGATCGCGCCGCCGCCGGTGACGGTCGCGGACACGGTCGGGGCCGGGGATTCCTTCATGGCCGCGCTGCTGTCCGGGGTGGTGGATCTCGGCCTGGACGGGGCGCAAAACCGCAAGGCGCTGCGCGAACTCTCCGCCGAAAGCCTCCGCGATCTCCTCGCCCACGCTTCCCGCGCGGCCGCCGTCACCGTGTCCCGCGCCGGCGCCAACCCGCCCACGCGCGCGGAGATCGCCCGGATGGAGCTTGGTAGCGTGGAAACCGGCAACGCCTAGCAGTCAGCACCCGAACCGCAACCACCACAGGAAAGGCAGCCATGACAGCCCACGATCCTTACGCACCGCTGCCCAGCGTCCCCGCGTTCGACGTCAGCAGCGAGTCCTTCCACGACGGCGATACCCTTCCCCCGGCGCAGCGCAGCGGCCTCATGGGAGCCGGCGGCAAGGACGAGTCCCCGCAGCTGAGCTGGAGCGGCGCCCCGGCCGGCACCAAGAGCTACGCGGTGACCGTCTTCGACCCCGATGCCCCGACGGCCAGCGGATTCTGGCACTGGGCCGTGCTCGACATCCCCGCCAACGTCACCTCCCTGCCTGCCGGCGCCGGGTCCCGGGACGGCGCGGCCCTGCCCGCCGGGGCACGGCAGCTGAAAAACGACGCCGGATTCGCCGGTTACGTCGGGGCCGCCCCGCCCAAGGGGCACGGGCCGCACCGGTACCTGATCGTGGTCCACGCCGTGGACGTCGAGAAGCTCGACGTCGGCAAGGGCGGCAGCCCCGCAAGCCTCGGCTTTGCCCTGTTCAGCCACACCCTGGGCCGTGCCCGGCTGACCGGCCACTACGAACAGCACTAGCCCGCCGCCTCCCCGTCCACCGGCGTGCGGGTTCGCCGGAAACGCCCGGGGTCGCTGGTTCGTTCCGGCGACCCCGGCGCGTTCCGGCGACGTCGGCGTGGAGCGGCCAACGTAGACTGGCTGTATGCGGCTCGTAGCAAGCGATATCGACGGAACGATCCTCGGCCATGACGGCAAGATCAGTGACCGGACCGTCCGCGCGTTCCACGCCTGCCGCGACGCCGGGCTGGAACTCGTCTTTGTAACCGGCCGCCCGCCGCGCTGGCTGCACCCCCTGCAGGACCGGCTGGGGCACGCCGGCACCGTCATCTGCTCCAACGGCGCCGTGGTCTGGGACCTCGAGGCTGACCGCGTGGTCTCGGCGCGGACGCTGGACCTGGACGCTGTGTTCGAGGCCCGCCGCATCATCCGGAAGCTGCGCCCTTCGGCCCTGTTTGCCGCCGAAACCCTGACCGGCTTCCACCTGGAACCGGGATTCCTCGACAACGAAGCAAGCCGGCTGCTGACCGAGTTCACGCCCGGCCCGCTGCACACCACCCTCACTGCCGGCGACTCGGTAACCAAGTTCCTGGCCATCGTCCGGGAGGGCACCGCGGACGAGTTCCTGGCCGAGGTGAGCCCCGCCGTCGCCCATCTGGCCGCCGCGACGCACTCGGCGCCGAACATGGCCCTGCTGGAACTGTCCCTCCCCGGCGTCAACAAGGCCGTGACCCTGGCCGAATACGCGGCCTCCCTCGGCATCGACGCCGCCGACGTCGTGGCCTTCGGCGACATGCCCAACGACATCGAGATGCTCCGCTGGGCCGGCGACGGCTATGCGATGGCCAGCGGACACCCGGAGGCCATCCTCGCCGCCGGCCAGCAGGCACCCCATTTCGACGACGACGGCGTTGCCCAGATCCTCGAGGCCAAGCTCGCCCAACTCGGCCTCCGCCTTCCGTAGCGCCGGTCGGTCTTTCCGTTCGGCGGTGTACAGGTCACCCGATTCCCAGCGGGCGGTCAACTGGCGTTCACCTTGGCCTCCTAGGCTGAAAGCTCGCGACCGATCATTTGAGGCGAGAGTGGGGACATCATGGCCAGATACCGCATCAATAACAGGGACGAGCAACCGCTGCACCCCGCGGAACCGGACCAGCACTGGCGGCAGCTGCGCCAAGGCGACCGCGTCAGCGTCCGGCTCTCGCCGGGCTTCGAGACCGGCGGCCTCGTGGACGCCGTGACGGCCGACCACAGCGTTGTCTGGGTGGACCTCGACGGCGGCCGCGGCCGCACGCTGCTGCATTGCGGCGACGGCATCGAAATCCGCCCGCACGACGACTGACACCCCTCACCCCGGGCTCAGGTACGCTTCAGGAGTGACGACCCTGCACCCGTTCTTTGCCTCGGGCGGTGGCGCCGCCGGCAATGCCGGGGGCACTTCCCAGACGCCCTTGGCGATGGCCCACCGGGGTTTCTCCCTCGACGGGCTGGAGAACTCGATGGCCGCCTTCCGCGCCGCCGTCGAACTGGGGATCCGGCACCTGGAGACGGATGTGCACACCACGGCCGACGGCGTGCTGGTGCTCTTCCACGACAAAACCCTGGATCGGCTCACGGCGGAACGCGGAAGGATCGCTGACCTGCCGGCCGCCGCCGTCGCCCGGGCCAGGATCGGCGGCATCGAACCCATCCCGTTGTTCGAAGAGCTCGTCGCGGCCTTCCCGGACGTCCGGTTGAACGTGGACGTCAAGGACTGGAACTCCGTGGACGCCCTGGCCTCGGCGATCGAAAGGCTGGGCCTGCACGACCGCGTGCTGGTGGCCAGTTTTTCGGACCGGCGGCGCCGCGCCGTGCTGCGGCAGCTCAGCCGGCCCGCCGCGGCCTCGGCCGGCACGGTGTCCAATGCCGTGTTCGTCCTGCTCGGCCCCGTGCTGCCGGCACCGCTGATGTCCCTCGTGGCGCGCCGTGCCTTGCAGGGTGTCCACGCCCTCCAGGTCCCGGCCCGCTACGGCGCCGTGACCGTAGTGACCCGCGGCTTTGTCCGGCGCGCCCACCGGCACGGCCTCCAGGTGCACGTCTGGACCATCAACGAGCCCGCCGAAATGCACCGGCTGCTGGACCTCGGCGTCGACGGGATCGTCACCGACCGCGCGGACCTGCTCAAGGCCGTCCTCCGGGAACGCGGGACCTGGGCCTAGACACCCGCGACATATCGGCCACCCGCGACATATCGGCGGGCACGGCCCTGCGGGCTGGCAGGATAGAGCCATGCGCATCCTCATCGCCCCGGACAAGTTCAAGGGCTCCCTCACCGCCACCGAAGCCGCCGCCGCCATCGCCGAAGGGGCCCTGCGCGTGTACCCGGATGCCGAGGCCATCCAGTTCCCCGTGGCCGACGGCGGCGAAGGCACCATCGAAGCGGCCTTCGCCGCCGGATACGAGGAACTGATCAACGCGGTCGTCGGACCTATCCTGGCCCCGGTCGGCGCCGCCTGGGCCCTGCGCAAAGACGCGTTCGGCGGCGCCACCGCCGTCATCGAAACAGCCCAGGCATCCGGCCTGGCCCACATGGAGCCCACCCCGGAGAACGCCCTGCGCGCGCACAGCTACGGCTGCGGCCAGCTGATCGCAGCCGCCCTCGAGGCCGGCGCCACCGAAATCGTGCTGGGCGTAGGCGGTTCGGCAATGAGCGACGGCGGCAGCGGCGCCCTGCGCGCGCTCGGACTCAAGCCGCTCGACGCGGCCGGCAACGTGGTGCCGCTCGGCGGCGGATCCCTGGCGGACGTGGTCTCCGTGGACGCGAGCGGCCTGGATCCCCGGCTGTCCGCCGTGAAGTTCCGGATCGCCGTCGACGTGCAGAACCCGCTCTACGGCGCGGACGGCGCCGCGCACGTGTTCGGCCCGCAAAAAGGCGCGGACGCGGACGCCGTGGAACTGCTCGACGCCGGTCTGCGCAACTGGGCGTCGGTCCTGCGCGAGGCCACAGGCCGGGACGTCAACATCCCGGGCGCCGGAGCGGCCGGCGGCTTCCCGGCGTCGTTCCTGGCCTTCAGCAACGCCGCGCTGGAAGGCGGCTTCGAGCTCGTGGCCGGGCTGACGGGCCTGGCCGACAAGCTCGCGGTGGCCGATCTGGTCATCACCGGCGAAGGCTCCATGGACAGCCAGTCCCTGACGGGCAAGGCGCCGATCGCCCTGGCCGACGCGGCCCAGGCCCGAGGCATTCCGGTAATCGTGGTGGCCGGGCGGATCCTCGTCACCCCGGACGACCTCGCCAAACACGGAGTCGTGGCCGCCGCCCAACTGCTGGACGTCGCGGCAGGCCCGGACGACGCCGTCGCCAACGCCGCCAAGTACCTCGCCTGGGCCACCACCCAGGTCCTCGAAGGCGCCTAACGGCCCCGGGGCTGCGGCGCTCAGGCCCCGGTCTCGTAGTGCGGCTCGGCCACGGGTTTGGACTCGGGGGAGCCTTTCTCGCGCAGGAACACCGAGGCTCCCACCAGGACCGCCACCGCCAGGAACTCGCTCTGCCAGTTCTGGAAGGACTCAAACCAGAACCGGCTTGTCGCGAGGTACCCCAGCACCGTCACGGTCGGCTGCCCGTGTGCCTCCTGGTCGCTGTTGTAGTCCTCGGCCCCGCCCACCGCGTGCAGGATGAACGAAGCCAGGAACAGCAGGAGGAACATGACGGACAAGGAGTGTTCGTAGAGTTTGAGGATCCAGCCGCCGCGCCGCACGGGCCACGGCGTGGCCGGTTTGATTTTGGCGCGCCGCGGGTCTTCATCCTGAGGCGCAGCGCGGTCCATCGGCTTGGACTCGGAGGACCCCTTCTGGAACAGGAACACGGTCAGGATGACGTACATGCCCATCTGCAGGAATTCCGACTCCCAGTTCTCGAACGTCGCCTCGAGGAACGCCCCCGTCCCGAGGTACCCCAGGACGCTGACCGGCGGTTGGCCGTGAGCAAGCTGGTCGTCGCTGTAGCTGCTCGCCCCGCTCAGGACCATGCCGCCGAAAAACACGGCAAACAGCCCGATGTTGGCCAGCAGGAGCCCGTGATCCTTGACCCACCTTCTCATGGTCCCTCCCTGGCTCCCGGCGCGCCGCTGCTCCGGATGCCGCGTCACTGTGCCGCCTCCCGCCGGGCTCTCCGGCGGATCGCGGAAGGGAACAACACCAGCAGGAGCACCAGGATGCACAGCAGGCCGAGCCCGGCAATGACCCCGGCCGTCCGGCCCAGAGTCACGTCGAAGATCAGGGATGTGGTGCCCACGCTCAGCAGGCCAACGCCGGTCAGGGAGACCTTCGCGATGATGTCGGCACTGGCCACCAGGGTGGCTTTCAGCCCCTGCCGGAACAGCCGACGGTGCACACTCACGGGCAGCACGATCGTCGCTGTGGTCAGGGCGGCCAGAGCCACATTGGTCAGGTAAAGGCGAATCTGGTGGTCATCCAAGGTCTCGAAGCGGGACTGGAACGGCAGTGTCAGGAGGAAACCGGCGAGGATCTGGACGCCGGTCTGGAGCACCCGGAGTTCCTGCAGCAGTTCCGCCCAGTTCCTGTCCATCCGCTCCGCGCCGGATTCGTCCCTGCCGTCATCCCCCGGCATTGCGGTACCTGTCATGGGGGCTCCTCGGCATGAAACGAAGGGGCCGCAGGCCGCGGCCTTCCCTCAACTTAGGCTTGAAGGTTCCCAAAAACAAGGTGGTACTAAGTGTGCTGACTAAATTGCGGCTATGGTGGAAACTGTTTACTTCGCCAAAGCGGCTCCGAAGGCCACGCAGTACCGGCCACGGACCGTCCCAGGAAAACCGACACGTTGGGTAGGTGGACTATGAGTGAATCAAGCAAACAACAGGACCAGCCCCGCGATCCCCGCGCCGGCTACCACTCCGGGCCGTTTCCGGAACAGGTCCAAAAACAGCCCGGCCTCACCGCCCCTATGGACCCCAAGCCGGACCACGGCGAAGAAAGCTATGAGGGCAGCGGCGCGCTGAACGGCAACGCGGCCCTCATCACCGGCGGCGACTCCGGAATCGGCAAGGCGGTGGCGATCGCCTTCGCCCGCGAGGGCGCCGACGTCGCGATTTCGTACCTGCCGGAGGAGGAAGCGGACGCGCAGGACACTGCCGCGTGGATCCGGAAAGCCGGCCGGACGGCCCTGCTGCTTCCCGGTGACGGCCGCAGCGAGGACTTCGCGGCGAGGATCGTGGAAGACACGCTGGCAGAATTCGGGCGGCTCGACGTCCTGGTGCTCAACGCGGCCTACCAGAAGAATCGGGAGAGCCTGGAGTCCCTCCCCACGGAGGAGTTCGATCGCGTCTTTAAGACCAACCTGTATTCGCTGCTCTGGACGGCCCGCGCGGCCGTACCCCGGCTCAAAGCCGGTGCGTCGATCATCACCACTGCCTCCATTCAGGCCTTCAACCCGTCACCGCAACTGATCGACTACGCCATGACCAAAGCGGCCCAGGTTGCGTTCACCAAGGCCTTGGCCCAGGAACTCGGCCCGCAGGGAATCCGGGTCAACGCCGTGGCGCCCGGACCCATCTGGACGCCGCTGATCCCGGCCACCGAGTGGCCGGACAAACTGCCGACCTTCGGCCTGGACGCGCCCCTGCAGCGGGCCGGGCAGCCCGCAGAGCTCGCGCCGGCCTATGTCCTGCTTGCCTCGGACCACGGCTCCTACATTTCCGGTGCGGTACTGCCCGTCACCGGTGGCAAGGGCCTCTAGGCCATCCACGGACCACCAACCATAGGAGGACTGGCATGACTGACAACCAGCAGAACCGGAACCACCCGACCGACGAAGCCGGCGGCTACGGCACGCCGACCCCCGAAGAGGAGATGCCCGGCGGCGAGGCCGCGGAGAAGGCACGGGCCGCCGTGCCGTCGTCAGAGGCTGAAATGGATACGTCCAACACGGAAGAGCCCGACGCCGGCCGTCCATTCTCCTCGGAGTCCGGCCAGGACGCGGCGGGACTGCCCGACGGTTCCGGCACGGACCTGCCGGAGCGGAAATCCCCGGACGGCCGCGGTGACGACGAGGAACGGTTCGACGCCGGCTAGGAGGCGGCCGCGGCCCGGGCCGCCGGATACTGTGGCAGTCCCGGGCCGCAGGCGATATGTATGTGGCCAGTGATACAAGTGGTGGCTGCTGAGGTTCCGGGTAGCGGGCACTCGTGTCCTCCCCGTGGCGCATTCATAAAGTTGTGTCATCGGGATCCCGGCCCGTCCCGCGCGCAGGAGCTGAGCCTGTCCGGCGGGCCGGAACAGGCTGCCAGGGACAAGGGGTACGTCATGGGACTCAACGCAAAGTCAGCCTCGTGGACGCTCCGGTCCGTGCCGGAACGTCAGGCCACCACCCGCGCGGAAGCGAAAGAACGGGACGCGGCCGGCCAGGCGCCGCGCAAGTACCGCGCGAGCATTGCCAGGGCACCCATCGTGGACCCCGCCCGGCTTCAGGAGACCGCGGGAAATCCCGAGTCCTGGAAGTTCGAGGACTTCGTCAGGACATTCCTGTTCATGCTTCCTTACCGGCTCGAAAAGGTGCACCAGGCCTTGACAGCCGGAAAGTGGGAGGAGGGGCGCCTCGCCGCCCAAAGCTTGTCCTGGTCCGCTGCGATGGCCGGCGCGTGCCGGCTCGAGCTCATCGCCGGGCTCATTGACACCGACCTCGGGTCCGGGCGTAACACCCGGGCGCGAGAAACGGCCCGCCTCCTTGGGGTTACGGCCACTGAATTGGAAGCAGCCCTCACCCTGCTGAACGCCGGCCCACCGGACCCGCTCCCGTGACGCGGCGGGGGAGTCCCCTTACCGGCGCTTCTTCGGGGTGCGCTTGGCGGCGGCTTTGACCGCCGCCGTCTGGGCAGCGAGAGGCGTCAGGTCTTCCGTTTCGGGCTCCGCCACCGTACCGCGTGCCTTCGCCAGTGCCTTCATGCCGTGGTAAATCACCAGGGCCGCGGCCGAGCCCAGCGCGATGCCGTTGAACGTCAGATCGCCGACGGTCCACGTGTAGTTCGCGATCCCGATGATCAGCGCGACGGCGGCGGTGGTCAGGTTGATCGAGTTGGAGAAGTTCACCTTGTTCTGGACCCAGATCTTCACGCCCAGCACCCCGATCATGCCGTACAGCATGGTGGCGGCGCCGCCCAGGACACCGGCCGGGACAGTGGCGATGAGTTCGCCAAACTTCGGCGAGAAGCTCAGCAGCACCGCGAAGATGCCCGCCACCCAGTACGCCGCGGTCGAATACACCTTGGTGGCGGCCATGACGCCGATGTTCTCGGCGTAGGTGGTGGTTCCGGAGCCGCCTCCGAGCCCGGCGAGCACAGTGGCGGCGCCGTCGGCCAGCAGCGCGCGGCCGGACACTCCGTCGAGGTTCTGGCCCGTCATGGCCGAAACCGACTTCACGTGGCCGATGTTCTCCGCCACCAGCACCAGCACCACCGGCACGAACAGGCCCACCACCCCGAGGTGGAATTCGGGTGTCTGGAAATGCGGAAGGCCCACCCAGCCGGCGGTGTCCACCTTGGCGAAGTCCACCTCGCCCCGGGCCATGGCCACAACGTAGCCCACGACCACACCCACCAGGATGCTCAGCCGGCCCAGGATGCCGCGGAACAAGACACTGACCACGATGATCACGGCCAGGGTGATGAAGGCCGTGACCGGTGCCTTGTCGAAGTTCATTTTCGCCGCCGGGGCCAGGTTCAGGCCGATCAGGGCCACGATTGCGCCGGTCACGATCGGAGGCATGAGCCGGTTGATCCAGCCGGCGCCGAACTTCTGCACCACCGCACCGACGACGGCGAGGACCGCGCCGGCCATCACCACGCCGCCGAGCGCCCCCGGGATGCCGAACTGCTGCTGTGAGGCCAGGATCGGGGCAATGAACGCGAAGCTGGAACCGAGGTAGCTGGGCACGCGGCCCTGCGTGATGACGAGGAACAGCAGGGTGCCGATGCCGGAGAAGAACAAGGTGGTGGCCGGCGGCATGCCCGTGAGGATCGGCACCAGGAACGTGGCGCCGAACATGGCCACCACATGCTGCATGCCGATCCCGATGGTCAGCGGCCAGGTCAGCCGCTCATCCGGTCTGACGACTTCGCCGGGGCGGACGGACTTGCCGGTGCCGTGGAGCTTCCATTTGGTGCCGAGCATGCTCATTGCCGGGAGCCTTTCAGAGAATGAGGGGGCGGGAGCGGAAGGAATCTTCCACGCAACTTTACCGCGCGGGCGGCGCGCCGCCGGGCGCCGGATCCGTACCCGGGGGCGTACCGTAGGGGCCGATGACTATCGACGAACTCCTTGCTGCCTACGACCAGCAACTGCGGACAGATGCGGAAACCCCCAGCGCGGTCGCGGTCGGGCGGCTCGGCCCCCTGCGGCTCGTGACCTTCGCGGGCGGCCGCGGCTTCGTGACCTACCAGAACCTGGCCGGCGCCGGCGCGGACACGATCGCGCACTGGGTGGCCGAGGTTCTGGAGTTCTACCGTGCCGACCCTGAGATCGTGCGGGTCGAGTGGAAGACCAGGGGCCATGACCACGCGCCCGGACTCCACGAGGCGCTGCTGGCGAACGGGTTCGAACCGGACGAAACCGAGTCGGTCATGATCGGCGACGCCGGTGCGTTGGATGTCGACGTGCCCCTGCCGCCCGGAGTCTGCCTGCGGCGCGTGACGGACGAGCCGGACATCCGCGCCATGAGCGCCATGCAGGACGAGGTCTTCGGCAGCCACGCTTCCGACGGCAACGCGGAAGCCATCCTGCGCCGCGTCGCCCGCGACGACGGCATGGAACTCTGGGTCGCCGAACACCGGGGTGTGATCGTCAGCGCCGGCCGGCTGGAACCGGTTCCCGGCACCGAATTCGCGGGCATCTGGGGCGGGGCGACGCGCGCGCAATGGCGCGGCCGGGGGATCTACCGCGCCGTGACTGCAGCCCGGGCGCGGGCGGCCATAGCGCTGGGAAAGACGTTGATCCACAGCGATTCAACCGAGTATTCGCGGCCGATCCTGGAACGCTACGGCCTGGTGCGGGTGTCCACGACCACACCGTATCGCTGGCGCCGGTAAGCGTCAGGTCCTCGCGGGGGCCGTGCGGCCGGCCCGGCTGTGGCTGACGTCACGCCGCGGGCCGGGAAGCAGCCGCCGCGGTGACCTGTTGCACCTAGGGACAGCAGAAGCGCCCCGGCCGGGGCGGACCCAGCGAAAGGGACGCGAATGACGATCGCCCATGAAGAAGCAGTAATCGACGCCGCAGCGGTGGACGCCATCTTTGCCGAGGCCCGCACCGCCAACGTCTTCACCGGCGACGTCACCGACGACCAGGCCCGCGCCATCTACGAACTGACGAAGTTCGGCCCCACCGCCTTCAACTCGCAGCCGCTGCGCGTCACCTACGTGCGCTCCGACGAGGCCCGCGCCACGCTCGTGGACGCGCTGTCTGCGGGCAACCGGGCCAAGACCGCATCGGCGCCGCTGGTCGCCGTGCTGAGCTACGACACCGCCTGGCAGGACCAGTGGGACGCCTTCCTGCCCGGTTACAACGCCCCGAAGGCCATGTACGACGCCGCGCCGGACCTGGCCGCGGCCACCGGGAACAACAACGCCCACCTGCAGGCCGGCTACTTCATCCTCGCGGTCCGCTCGCTGGGCCTCGCCGCCGGCCCCATGACGGGCGCGGACTTCGCCGCGATCGACGCCGCGTTCTTCCCCGACGGCAGCCAGAAGAGCTTCCTGGTGGTCAACATCGGCCAGCCCGGCGCAGACGCCTGGGGCGCAGCCAAGCCGAAGTTCGCGTACGAGGACGTCGTCCGGACGGTCTAAGAGGAGCGTTACCTCGCGGAGGTGCCTCCGGCACCATGGGGGACAGGCCGGAGGCACGCGGGACGCATTTCTGCGGTTCAGCGCATGGCCTGCATCCGGGGCCACTTCCCAGTTTAGTCCGGCCCGGGCGGGGCGTGACACACTTTTCCCATGCGGAACCTGATCGCGGTGGCCTTCGTGGAGCCGGTTGTCGAGGGGCTCGAATTTCCCCGTGATGACTGGCCGTTGCACATCACCTTGGTGAAGTTCGACGTCGTCGAACCCCTTATGGATGCTGGTGCGGCGCCCATCGCGGACGACACAGCGGCACCGGGTTCGGACGATTCGCTCGCGGAAACGATCGTCGACCGCATGGCGGACCCCGTTGCGGCGGCCTTGGGCTGCCGGCTGACCGTGGGCGGCGAGGCCGGCTTCGGCCGGGCCGGGTCCATCCCGGTCAACCTGATCGAACCCAGCGAAGAACTGCAGTCACTCCACGACGCGCTGGTCCGGATCGTCCAGCAACTGCCCGGCCGGATCTCCACCCCGGCCTATACCCTCGCCGGCTACCGCCCGCATGTCTCCCACCACGGGGACAAACGGCTTCGCGCCGGGGACACGGTCACGCTGGACCGGATCGCGCTCGTGGACATGGCCCCGGGCGGCGGACACTCCACCCGGCGGATCCTCAAGCTCTGGAGCGGCAGCCGGGCGGAAGCGAAGTAGCGCTGCAGGAGCGGCGGCGGCTCGGGAAACCCGCGTCACATCGCGGCCGCCGCCCGGCTTTTCCGACGGCGAGTGCCATACTTGGGTCAACTTCGACGGGTATTCGTCGGGAAGCGACGTTATATCGGGCAAATCAGGGCGGACCGGGGGGCCACTACATGATGCTTGACACCGCAACACTTCGGGTTGCCTTGGCGCTGGTCGACCTCACGCTGCTCATGCTGTTCTACTTCATCACGTTTCGGCGGACGCGGTCGGCCTACAGTGCCTGGTGGTGCATGGCGCTGCTGCTGTTCCTGGCCGGCAACGCCTTGTACCTGCTGGACGGGACGGTGCACCAGCTCTGGGCCAACCCCTCAGGCAACGTCCTGCTGGTGGCGGGCGCGGCCAGCATCTGGGCCGGCGGCCGGTCGCTGCGTGCGCCCTCGCCCCGGCCTTGGCAGCTGGCTGCCGGCCCCGCGGCCACCGCCGTCGCCTCCGCGCTGGATCACCCGGCCACCAATGTCTGGTCGGGAGGCCCCGTGTACCTGGGCTTCATGGCGCTGCTGATCGGCATGGGGTCCCGGGAGATGTTCCTGCTCGAACGCGACTACTCGCGCGTGCACCGCCCTCTCGCGGTGGGCGCCGGCATCCTGGCCGTGTTCTACGCCGGTCGGCTCGTCGCTTTCCTCGCGGACGGGCAGAACGGCGCGGTCTTCACAACGGTGTTCGGCTCCGCGCCGATGACAGCCTTCTCCACGATCACCCTCGTGGTGGCATCCTTCACGATGGCCGAACTGAGCTATGAACAGCAGACCCGGGACCTGCGGGACCGGGCCACCGTGGACGGCCTCACCGGCCTGCTCAACCGGGCGGCGTTCCTGGACCTCGCGGAAAACGAACTCCGGCAGCTGCGCCGGAGCGGAACGGCCGCTTCGATCGTCCTCGCGGACCTGGATCATTTCAAGGCGATCAACGACCAGTTCGGCCACGCGGCCGGGGACTCGGCCCTGCAGGCGTTCGCGAGGGCCTGCACCGGAACCGTCCGCTCCACTGACCTCGTGGGCCGGTACGGCGGCGAGGAGTTCATCCTCCTGCTGCCCGGCGTCACCCCGGAGCGGGCGCAGGAAATCGCCGCAGACATCAGCCTCCGGCTGCAGCAGTCAGAGGCGGAGGGAATTCCCCGGCTGCCGACCGTGAGTTACGGGATCGCCTCCACCGGCGCCGGGGCCGGCGGCCTCGACGCTGCGGTGGCCTCGGCCGACGCGGCCCTCTACCAGGCAAAGACGCTTGGCAGGGACCGCGCCGAACTGGCCGGCGGGGCTACGAAATAACCCCGTCCACCAGCGCCTTCGCCTCGGCCTGGACCTGCTTGAGGTGCTCGGCGCCCTTGAAGGACTCGGCGTAGATCTTGTACACGTCCTCGGTACCGGAGGGCCGCGCCGCGAACCAGGCGTTTTCGGTGACCACCTTCAGCCCGCCGATCGCCGCGCCGTTGCCCGGCGCCTCGGTCAGCTTGGCCGTGATGGTTTCCCCGGCCAGTTCCGTGGCGGTCACGTCCGACGGCGAGAGCTTGCCCAGCGCGGCCTTCTGCTCACGCGTCGCTGCGGCATCGATCCGGGCATAGACGGGGTCGCCGAACTGGTCCGTGAGTCCCTTGTAGAGCTGCGACGGCGACTTGCCCGTCACGGCCGTGATCTCCGAGGCCAGCAGCGCCAGCAGGATGCCGTCCTTGTCGGTGGTCCAGACGCTGCCGTCCATCTTGTTGAAGGACGCGCCCGCGGATTCCTCGCCACCGAACGCTCCTTCACCGGAAAGCAGACCCGGAACGAACCACTTGAAGCCCACCGGGACCTCCACGAGCTTGCGGCCAAGGTTCGCGGCGACGCGGTCGATAATCGACGACGAGACCAGGGTCTTGCCGATCACGGACTGCGGGTTCCAGCCGGTGCGGTGCCGGTACAGGTAGTCGATGGCGACGGCGAGGTAGTGGTTCGGGTTCATCAGCCCGCCGTCCGGCGTAACGATCCCGTGGCGGTCAGCGTCGGCGTCGTTGCCTGTGGCGACGTCGAAAGGCGCGGACCCGTCCGCACCAACAGCCATCCGTGCGATCAGGGACGCCATCGCCGACGGCGAGGAGCAGTCCATCCGGATCTTCTCGTCCCAGTCCAGGGTCATGAACGCCCACTGCGGGTCGACGGTCGGGTTCACTACCGTGAGGTTCAGGTGGTGCCGCTCCGCGATCTCGCCCCAGTAGTCCACGGACGCGCCGCCCATGGGGTCGGCGCCGATCCGGACGCCGGCGTCGCGGATCGCGTTCAGGTCCAGCACCGACGGGAGGTCGTCCACGTAGCTGCTGAGGAAGTCGAACTTACCGGTGGTCCCGGCGGCGAGGGCGTCAGCCAGGGGGACGCGCTTGACGCCCCGCAGCCCGTTCTCAAGGAGTTCGTTGGCGCGGTTGGCGATCCAGCCGGTGGCGTCCGTGTCCGCGGGACCGCCGTGCGGGGGGTTGTACTTGAAGCCGCCATCGGCGGGCGGGTTGTGGCTGGGGGTCACCACGATCCCGTCGGCCTGCGGGGCGCCCGGTGCCGCCTTCCGGTTGTGCGTGAGGATGGCGTGGCTCAGGGCGGGGGTGGGCGTGTAGCCGTGGCGGGCGTCGATAAGGACGTTCACGCCGTTGGCGGCCAGTACTTCGAGGGCGGAGTTCTGCGCCGGTTCGCTCAGGCCGTGGGTGTCCTTCGCCAGGTAAAGGGGCCCGGTGATGCCCTGGCCGGCCCGGTATTCCACGATCGCCTGGGTGATGGCAAGAATGTGGGGTTCGTTGAAGGACGCCTTGAGGCTCGATCCCCGGTGCCCGGAGGTGCCGAAGGCCACCCGCTGGCCCGGATCCGTCAGGTCCGGTGAAACGTCGTAGTACGCATCCAGGAGCGCAGTGAGGTCAACAAGGTCTTGGGGTTGGGCAACTGTGCCCGCGCGGCTAGCCATGGCACCAGCATGCCAGACGACGACGGCGGCGCAACACGGTTTCGCCTCAAACCCGTTCCTGTGACGCAAGAAAACCCACCGGCCGGGCCGGCCACAACGCAACCCCGCGGCGGTACGCTGGATCCAGAGACTTCTTGAGGGGGCATACTATGACTGAACAGCCAAAACACGGTCAGGACGAACAGGGTCCAGGCGCGCAGGGTCCGGGCACGCACGGGACCGGCGCAGAGGCTCCCGGCGCAGAGGCTCCCGGCGCAGAGGCTCCCGGCGCGCAGGGGGCCGGTGAGCAGGGTCCGGGCGTCACCCCCGAGGGTTACCAGCCGACCCTGCGCCTTCCGGACCACGAACCGGCCGTTCCGTCCCAGCCGGACTCCTCGCATCCGACCACACCGCTGCCGGACTTGACGCAGCAGCACTCCGCCGGCGTGCAGCCCGGGCAGGAGACCTCCGGGCAGGAGGTCAAAGGGCAGCCGACACCGGACCAGGGCCAGTACTCCAGCCCCTACCCGCCGGTCTACGGCGCCGCCGGGCAGGCCTACAACGCTCCGGGCCAGGCTCCGTACGGCCAGCAGGTCCAGGGCTACGGCCAGCCCTCGCCGTACGCGCAGCCCTACAGCTACAACGCCTACGGCCAGCCCACGTACTCCACCATGCCGGCGGCGCCAAAGGCGCTGAGCATCGCGAGCATGTGCTGCGGCATCGCCGCATGGCTGGGATTCGGGTTCTTCCTGCTGCCCCAATTAGCTGCGGTCATTCTGGGGCACCTGGCCCTGCGGCGCGAACCTGCGGGAAAGGGTATGGCGATAGCCGGGCTCGTCCTGGGGTACGCGGCCATCGCCGTGACCATCCTGGTGATGGTCATCTTCGGGCTGGTCATCGGGACCGCCAGCAACCGCGGGTACGGGGTCTGAGACTCATACAGGCCAGGCACGTTTTCAGGTAGTCAGGGCAGTGACCAGCGGCCCGGCGTTGGCCGCGAGCCAGTCCTGCCTGCGCCGGATCAGGCCGCCGACGCCGTCGTCCCACATCCGGGCCCATCCGCCGCCCAGCGTCGCGGCGTTGTGCCGCATCCGCTCGTAGCTCAGCGCCGCGGCGTCGATCCCGGCGCCGGGCACCCGGCGTCGTTCCTCCTCCGTCCAGCCGTAGGCGTCCGCGAAAATGCGGAGCCGGCGGAATGGGTCCTGGTCCTCCCAGCCCGGCCACGCGTCGGCCGGATCACGCAGCGGCACCCAGTGCATGGCGGTATTGAGCGAATCGTGGAAGGCCGTGGCAGGACCGGCGAGGTCGAAATCCACCACGCCGGTCGCCCGGCCGTCCCGGACCACCACGTTTTGCGGTGTGATGTCCAGATGGCAGATGAGCCCGGCAGCGTCCGTCGGGTTCGGCCGGACAGGACTGCGCGGAAACGGACGGGGCGGAAACGGGTGGGCCCGCGGCACGAAGCCCGCCGATGCCGTGTGCAGCCGCCGCACCAGGCGCGCCACGGATGCCAGAAGGTCCCCGGACTGTGCCCAGGCTTCGGGCGGGGATCCGGCGCACTGGCCCGGCACGAAGGTCAGGACGTCCCGGCCGCGGGGGTCCCGTCCCAGGAACCGCGGGGACCCTTCAAATCCGGCGTCTTCGAGCCAGTCCAGGTACTCCGCGACGGCGAGGGATTGCGGCTGGTGCGGGCGGCGGACGGTTCCGCCGACCCGCACCACACCGTCGGTGACGTCGCCCGCGGGCATCGGTTCGACGTCGGACTCCTCGCCGGGGGCGGGGGTGTAGACGCGCGAATCGACCGGGACGCGACGTGCGGGGCTCATCGGGTCAGCGTACGCCGCCCATGAGCTTCTTGATGGCCGGCGAGGCCGCTGCCATGCCGACGGCCAGCAGGATGGCGGTGCCGCCCACGCCGATGAAGTACGGCAGCTCGTCGTCCGGGTTGTACAGCCCGGACAGGATGCCGGCCAGCGTGGTGCCCAGCGACACGGAGAGGAAGAACAGCGCGACCATCTGGGTGCGGAACGCCTTCGGCGCGAGCTTGGTGGTCACGGACAGGCCGATGGGGGACAGGAAGAGTTCTGCCAGGGTGAACAGCAGCAGGATTCCCGCCAGTGCCAGCAGCGGGGTCTTGCCGTCGCCGGACAGCGGAATGAAGGCCAGGAACGCCAGGCCCATCACGAACAGGCCGATCGCGAACTTCAGCGCCGAGCCCGGCTGCCGGCGGCCCAGCCGGGTCCACAGTCCCGCCATGACGCCGGCGAAGATGATGATGAACACCGGGTTGATCGACTGGACCCACGCGGCGGGCATTTCCCAGCCCAGGAAGTTCCGGTCCAGCTTTTCTTCCGAGTACACGGCGATGAAGGTGAACTGCTGCTGGAACAGGGCCCAGAACGCGGCCGAGGCAATGTACAGCGGGATGAACGCCGTCACCCGTCCCCGTTCGGTGGCGGTGACCTTCTTGCTGCTGAAGATCAGGGCGAAGTAGATCACGGAGGCGCCGATCGCGGCGTAGGCCATGGACGTGGCCAGGTTCTCGGCGTTGATGGTGCCGGTGATGAGCAGGACCGCGACGGCCGCGGCGATGGCGCCGAAGATCAGGCCGTACCTCTTGCGCTGCGCGTCCGGGAGCGGGTGCGCGACCCGCTGGCTCTGGGCGGGAAGCTTCTTGCGGCCCATGGCGTAGACGGTCAGGCCCACGGCCATCCCGACGGCGGCAGCACCGAAGCCCCAGTGGAAGCCCTGGCTTTCCTGCAGCCAGCCGGTCACGAGGGGGCCGATCAGTGCGCCGGCGTTGATGCCCATGTAGAAGATGGAGAACCCGGCGTCGCGGCGCTCGTCCTTCTCGCCGTACAGGGTGCCCACGAGGGCCGTGGCGTTCGCCTTCAGCCCGCCGGACCCGACGCCCACCAGGACCAGGCCGGCGATCAGGCCGGGAACACCGGGGACGAGTGCCAGCGCGATGTGGCCGGCCATGATCATGATGGCCGCGCCGAACAGCACGCGCTCGGACCCGAACAGCCGGTCCGCGAGCCACGCGCCGAGGATCGTGGAGAGGTACACGCCGCCGCCGTAGGCGCCGACGAGTCCGGCGGCCAGGCCCTGGTCAATCCCGAGGCCGCCCTTCTCCACCGAGAAGTACATGTAGTAGAGCAGGATTCCCTGCATGCCGTAGAAGGAGAAGCGCTCCCACATCTCTACGGAGAAGAGGCTGGCCAGCATCTTTGGGTGGCCAAAAAACGAGGTATCGTCCGGCGTTGTAGCGGGACGGGTATCTAAATGAGTTGTGCTCATTTACTTAATGCTGACATTGTGACGCGGAATTGTCACATTCGAGGCGGCGCGGGGCAAGCAACCCGGACGGTGTTTCGTCCCACTTTTCTCCCCGGGGGTGAGGCCGTGCACCGGGGTGCGGGTCGGCCGTGCGCCGCTAATCGGCGTCGAACATGATGATCTGCCGGATGGCCTGCCCGTCGGCAAGCTGGTCCATTGCCCGGTTGATATCGGCAAGGGCGATGCGGTCCGAGATCAGCTCCTCGACCGGCAGCTTCCCGTCGCGCCACAGCTGCGCGTACTTCGGGATGTCCCGCGACGGGACGGCGGAGCCGAGGTAGCTGCCCACGACCGTGCGGGCCTCGGCGGTGACGGTCAGCGGCGCCAGCTGGGCGCGGGCATCCGGGGAGGGCAGCCCGGCGGTGACGGTGGTGCCGCCGGGAGAGGTGGCGGCGAACGCGGTTTCAAAGGCGCGCGGGTTGCCGGCGCACTCGATCACGAACCTGGCTTTGGTCCCGCCCTCGAGGACCTGCTGCGGCGTGTAGGTCTCGTGGGCGCCGAGGCGGCGGGCGTGCTCGAGTTTCTGCTCAAGCGTGTCGACGGCGACGATCCGCGAGATTCCCTGGGAGACCGCAGTGATGAGTGCCGCCATGCCCACGCCGCCGAGGCCGACGATCATGATGCTGTCCTCCGTCCGGGGACGGGCCGCGTTGAGTACGGCTCCGCCGCCGGTCAGCACCGCGCAGCCCAGGACCGCGGCGATGTCCGCGGGGATGTCGTCGTCGACCGGCACGGCCGAAGCGCGGTCCACGACGGCGTGGGTGGCGAATCCCGAGACGCCAAGGTGGTGATGGACGGTCTCGCCGCCGCGGCTCAAGCGCCGGGCGCCCCGGAGGAGGGTTCCGTCGTTGTTGCTCTTGGAGCCGGCCGTGCAGGGGAGCCGGCCGTCCTCGGCGCAGTTGGCGCACTGCTCGCAGCGCGGCAGGAACGACATCACCACGCGCTGGCCGGGCTGCAGGTCTGTGACGTCGGCCCCGGCGCCGACGACGCGGCCGGCGGCCTCGTGGCCCAGGAGCATGGGAACAGGGCGCACCCGGTTGCCGTCCACGACGCTCAGGTCCGAGTGGCAGATCCCGGCCGCCTCCAGCCGGACCAGGATCTCGGTGGGGCCGGGAGCGCCCAGGTCCAGTTCGGAGATGCTGAGCGGCCTGGACTCCGCGAACGGGCGTGGACGACCGATTTCCTCCAGGACTGCACCGGTGATCTTCATCGATCCTCTTTTCGCTTTGATGGCGGGGTGGTCGGGTTTGAGTGAACCCTAGCCGCCGCCGGTGCCGGGGTCCATTTCGGCGTGGCCCGCGACCCGTCGGCAGGCCGTCCAAACGGACAAGAAAAGCTCAAGGTGACTGGGCAACAGTGGAAGCATGGCTGGTTGGGGAAAGCTTTGTCGTCCCCTGGACTCGGTGTGGCCCGGGGCGCAGGAAGTGTCCTGCCCGGTTGCCTCCTCTGTCCTGCGGCCTCCCCGCCGGTCCCTGTTTCGGCCGTTTCTGCTCGCCCTGGCGGTGCTGGCCCTCCTCCTCACGGGCGTCGTACCCGGCCACACCGCGCCGGGCGTGACCACCCTGCACGTGTTCCTCGCGGCGGGGCAGTCCAATATGTCCGGGCGGGGCCTTCCGCTGGACGGTGCGGTCGACGTCGCGGACCCGCGCATCTTCCAGTACGGAGCCAAGGTGCGCACGTTCCGGCCCGCCACGGTTCCGTTGGACATGCACGACAGTCCCAGCGGGCTGTCCCCCGCCACCACCATGGCGCGCGAGTACCTGAAAACCCAGCCCGCCGACGTCGGCGTCCTGATCATTCCGGCGGCGCACGGTGACACCGGGTTCACCTCGGCGGCGCAGACCCTGACGTGGTCGGTCGGCGCGGCATCCGCCCCCGAGTTCGACCTCCCGGCCCTCGCCGTCAAGCAGACCCTGGCGGGCATTGCCGCGGCGCGGGCGGCCGGCTACACGGTGGAGCTCAAGGGGATCCTCTGGCATCAGGGCGAAAAGAACTCGCTGACCTCCGCGGCGGTTTACAGTGCGGGGCTGGACGAAGCCATCGCCTATTTCCGCCGGCAGCTGTCCGCGCCCAAACTGCCCTTCGTGGTGGGGCGCATGACGCCCGAGGGCATCGCCGCACGGCCGGGCAGGCCCAACGTGGACAAGGTCCACTACCAGACCCCGGGCCGTGTCGCCTACACCGGCTTTGCGCCCTCGCTGGCCTGCGCGCTGAACCCGAACGACACGACCCACTTCGCCCGCGCCGGCGTCGAATACCTGGGCCGGTCCTACCTGGCCGGTTACCGGCAGGCGCTGGCCAACACAAAGGCGACGTCCGGCCCCACCCCTGCCCTCACCGTGCCGGACTGCTCCGGCCGGGCGATGCCCACGGACCCGAAGCGGTTCCTGGACACCCGGATCCGGCCGGGCCGCGTCGCTGCCGGTGGCTCGGTGACTTTCCGGGTGGCCGGCGCGAGGGGCCTTCCGGCCGACATATCCGCCGTCGCACTGAACCTGACAGTGACGTCGGCGAAGTCGTTCGGGTTCATCACCGCCTATGCCGCCGGAACGGACAAGCCCGGAACCTCGAACCTGAACTATGTCGCCGGGCAGACCGTTTCCAACCTGGCCGTGGTGCCGGTCGGCGCGGACGGCAGGGTGACGCTCAGCAACACCTCCTCGGGCACGGTGCACCTGATCGCCGACGTGTCCGCCTATTTCCAGTCCGGCACGGCGGCGGCGCCGGGGACGCTCGACGCCGTGGCGCCCAAGCGGCTGCTGGACACGCGGTCCTCCTCAGGATCCGTGGCCGGCGGCAGATCGGTGACGTTCCAGGTCGGTGGCACCTCGGGAATCCCCGTCGATGCCTCGGCAGTCGTCCTGAACGTCACGTCGGCAGCGGCGACGTCATTCGGGTTCCTGACTGCCTATGCTGCGGGCACCGCCAAACCGAACGCCTCCAGCGTGAACTACACGGCCGGGCAGACGGTGCCCAACCTCGTCGTGGTCCCGCTCGGGAGGGGCGGCAAGGTGACGGTGGCCAACACATCGCCCGGGTCCACGGAGGTCATCGCCGATGTCGCCGGGTATTTCCTGTCTGGCAAACCTGCCCAGACGGGGGCGCTGGGTGCGCTGGCACCTACGCGGTTCCTGGACACTCGGAGCTCGCCCGGCTCCGTCGCGGCCGGGGCCTCGGCAACCTTCCACGTGCGCGGCGTCAAAGGGATCCCGACCAACGTGTCCGCCGTGGTGGTCAACCTGACGGTCACCGAGCCACGGTCCCACGGGTTCCTGACGGCATTTGCCTCCGGTTCAGCCACCCCGAACGCCTCCAACCTGTCGTACTCCCGGGGGCAGACGCTTGCGAACCTGGCCGTGGTCCCGGTCGGGCCGGACGGCAACGTCAAAATCACGAACACCTCGGGCGGGTCCGTGCAGATCGTCGCCGACGTCGCCGGCTATTTCCGCGGGTAGGGGCTGGTCCTGCGGCGTGCCGGGCGGGCGCTCGCGGCGGCGCTCGCGGGGCGCGCGGGCTGAAGCGCGGGCGGTATGGCTCGCGGGGCGCTTGCGGGGCGGGGTAGTTGCTGCGGGCTGTCCGGCGCGGGGGACATGCTCATTCCGGGTCCTGAACTGGTCCCCGATTGTTGGACTGGTTGGTTACAGCCTAAGCTGCGAGGGTCTGGGCGCGGTATTGGACCGGGCTCAGGCCTTTGAGTTTTGTTGAGATTCTTTCGGTGTTGTACCAGCGGATGTACTCGTTCAGGGCCGCTGCCAGGGCGTCGGTGCTGGGGAACCGGGCATGGTGGAAGAGTTCTTCCTTGAGGTGGCCGAAGAAGTTCTCCATGACCGCGTTGTCGTAGCAGTTGCCTTTGCGGGACATCGATTGGACCGCGCCGGCGTCCTCGAGCAGAACACGCCAGGACAC
>NZ_CP022314.1:1697271-1920911 GCF_003352915.1 Arthrobacter sp. PM3
CAACCCGGCCTCCGCCGCGAGAGCCTGCGCGGTCTCACCCGCGATGAACCGCTCAACCAAGGCCAGCTTCAGCTCGAACGAGTACACCTGTTTCGTCTGCTTGGCCACCAGCACTCCTCGACCATGGATCCTCCACCGCAGATACAGACCCTTGACCGGCGAGCGAGCCACACCCATCACCCGCGCAGTCGCCGCATCCGCGATGCCCTTCTCAAACCACGCTACAGCGGCCTCGCGCTGATCTTCAGACAACGGACTACGACCAAACATAAAACTGCTCCCCTGAAGTCGGAAATGAATATCCCAGTCCAACTTCCGGGGACCACTTCATCCCCCCGAGTGGACATAGTGGCATTATGTCCACGCTTCGCCGCGAGGAGTGAGCATGTCCCGGGCGACCGCTGGATATGTCCGATCCCCGGCGCCAGCACTGGACATGCTCCCCATGCGGCACCTGGGATGCGCATGTCCGCACCCCTGCGCGCGAGGAATGAGCATGTCCGTACCCGTGCGGCACCTGGGATGCGCATGTCCGCAACCGTGCCCGCGAGGAATGAGCATGTCCTCCTCAGTCGAGCCGACGCTGGGCATGTCCACTGAGCTTGGCCCGGAGCGGCCCGCCCGCCAGTCCGAGGTTAGAACCCGAGTTGAGCGGCCACCTGCAGCAACAATCCCTCGGAGCCCGCCGGCCCGATCAGCTGAATGCCCATCGGCAGCCCCGAGCCCGCGGTGCCGCCGGTCCAGTGCACCGGGATGCTGATTGCCGGCAGGCCACAGACGTTCACCATGGAGGACCACGGCGCGAACTCGCATTGTTTGCGGTAGTCGCGGTCGGCGTCGCCCTCCCATTCGGCTGCGGGCCAGTAGCCGTCGCCGTGGGACGCCGCCGTGAACCAGCCGACCGGGCGGGGTGTCTGGGCCAGGGCGGGCGTCAGAATGAGGTCCCACTGCGCGTACTGGGCGGTCGTGTCGTGCTGGAACTGCCGCAGGAACCGCAGGGACTCGTCGAGCTTGGCCGCACTGCGCTGCTGGGCGCGCCGGCGGAACGTCCTGGTCAGCGGGGTCAGGAGTGCCTCGCGTTGGGGTGCGATCCGGGCGCTCCCGACGCCGGCCGTCCAAGCCGTGGTGAACGCGTCCGGGTAGCGGTTGTCATAGCGGATCGCAGCTTCCGACATTTCGTGGCCCGCGGCCTCGAGCCGTGCGACGCCGTCGGCCAGCGCGTCCAGCGCTTCCGGGTCCGGGGCGAACGGGAAAGCGGTCTGCCACGGGCTGTCCAGGCTGACGCCGATCCGCAGCTTGCGCGGTTCGTGGGCGGTCACCTCGAGGTAGCTGGCTCCGGGCGCACCGGGCACCAAGGCGCCCAGCAGCAGGGCGGCATCGGCGGCGGTCCGGGCGAGCGGTCCGGCGACCACGAGCTGCGCCGGATCGCCGGAGCTCTCCCCGGCCGGCACGAGGCCCCGGCCGGGTTTCAGCCCGACGAGTCCGCAGGCCGCGGCCGGAATGCGCACCGAGCCGCCGCCGTCGGATCCGGGCGCGAACGGAACCAGCCCCGCGGCCACCGCCGCAGCGCTGCCGCCGGAGGACCCGCCCGAACTGCGGCTCAGGGCATACGGATTGCGCGACGGCGGGGCAATCCGGTTCTCGCTGTAGGCAGTCAGGCCGAACTCCGGGACCTGGGTCTTTCCCAGCGATATCACCCCTGCGGCCTTGAGCGCCGCAGCGAGTGCGCCGTCCGCCAGCGCCGCCTTTTGTTCCAGGGCGGCACTCCCATGCGTCGTGACGACGCCGGCCACGTCCGTCAGGTCCTTGAACGCGACCGGGATGCCGTGCAGCGCGGCCAACGCGTCCCCGCTGCGGCCCGCGAGGGTGCGAAGCCGGTCGGCCGCCACCGCATCTCTCCGTGCCTGCTCCGCCGTGACGGTGATGAAGGCCCCGAGGTGCGGGTTGCCGGCCTCGACACGGTCCAGGAAATGATCGGTTGCCTGCCGGGCGGAGAGTTCCCCGGACCGGAGTGCGTCGCGGAGCTGGACGGCGGAAAGCTCGTGGATGTCAGCCAAGGAAACGGGACCCCAGCCACTTCCGGAGCCGGAGGATGCCCGTCCCTTGGGGGCATGCCCATTCTTGGCAGCAACGGGTGAGCACTGCGGCAGTATGTCCATTGCCCGCGGCCAAGGGAGGGCATGTCCCGTGGGGCGGGGTGGCGGTGCGGGGGACATGTCCAGTGCCCGGGGTAAACCAGTTCAGGGCGACGGGAGGGCATGTCCCGTGGCGGGGCCCGCGGAGGAGCCGCCCCGCGGGAAGATCGGCAGCCATGCGGTGTCTCCTTTGCGTCTCCTTTGCGTTCTGCAGAAGCGTAACGTGCCCGCGCCCGGGGCGCCGTGCCGGAGCCGGGGGATACGCTGGGACCAGACCTTGAAATCTGCGGAAAGGGCGATCGTGAGCGATTTCCATAGCGTCAGCGTGTCCGGCATCCCCGACGGTGCCAAGATCCTGGATGTCCGCGACGACTATGAATGGGTTGCGGGCCACGCCGAAGGCGCATTGCACATTCCGCTGGACCAGTTGCCGGCCCGGATCGAGGAACTCGACCCGGACGAGGACACCTATGTCATCTGCCGCACCGGCGGCCGTTCGTACCGGGCCACCCAGTGGCTCGTGGGCATGGGGTATTCCGCCCTGAACGTGGCCGGAGGCATGGACCAGTGGGTCGAGACCGGCCTGCCGCTGGTGTCCGACAACGGTCTCAAGCCGGTCATTCTGTAACCGAAGAAGGAAGAACCCATGTCCGCACCGACCCTCACGTACACCTTCCTCGGACCCGAGGGCACCTTCACCGAGGCGGCCCTGATGCAGGTGCCGGGCGCGGCGGACGCGGTCCGCATCCCGTCCTCAAATGTGAACTCGGCACTGGACAAGGTGCGGGACGGCTCCGCCGACGCCGCCATGGTGCCGATCGAGAACTCCGTCGAGGGCGGGGTCACAGCAACCCTTGACGCCATCGCCACGGGGCAGGAGCTCAGGATCCTCCGGGAAGCGCTGGTGCCGATCAGTTTTGTCCTGGTGGCCCGGCCGGGCGTGGCGCTCGGCGACATCCGGCGCGTCTCCACCCACGGCCATGCCTGGGCGCAGTGCCGGCTGTGGGTGGACGCTAACATTCCCAATGCGGAATACATCCCGGGATCGTCGACGGCGGCGGCCGCGATGGGCCTGCTCCTGGAGGACGAGCCGCACTATGACGCTGCCATCTGCGCCCCGATCGTGGCGGACGAGCAGCCGGGCCTGTCCGTGCTGGCGGAAAATATTGGCGACAACCCCGGCGCGGTCACCCGCTTCGTCCTTGTGGGCCGACCCGGTGAACTTCCCGCCCGTACCGGCGCAGACAAGACCACGGTCGTGGTCCCCCTGCCCGAGGACCGGCCGGGTGCACTGATGGAGATTCTGGACCAGTTCGCCACCCGCGGCGTGAACCTCAGCCGGATCGAATCGCGGCCCACCGGCCAGTATCTGGGCCACTACTTCTTCAGCATCGACGCCGACGGCCACGTTGCCGATGCCCGGGTGGCGGACGCGCTCGCGGGCCTGCACCGGATCAGCCCGGCCACCCGCTTCCTGGGTTCCTACCAGCGTGCCGACGGCCACCGGAGCAATGTTGCGCCGCATACCTCTGACCAGGCATTCCGGGCTGCGCATGCTTGGGTGAAAGACATACTGGGCAGTGCATCAGCGACGCCGGTATATACCCCCGGGGGTTCGCCCACAGCGTAGGCAAATGCCTCCCGGCGCACTTCCACCCCTTCCCAACTGTGCGTATGCTTGCCTGATCCATATTGGGGAAGTCCTCTACCGGAGGGAGCGGGTCATGTCAGGCACCAGCACCGAAAATGACGGCCAGGGAATGATTGTCAATCCCAAGCCGACAGCTGACAACCAGGACTGGGACGGCGACGACGCCGACCGCGCGGACCGTCTGCGCTTCGAAGAGGAGCAGGCCATGATCCGCGAGCAGTCCGAAGCCAGGGCGGCCAAGGCCGCCGCAGATGCGAAGAAGGCAGCCGAGGCCAAGAAAGCCGCCAGCGCCTAGCCCGGCCACCCTAGCCCGGCCACCCAAGCCGGTCGACGTAGCCCGGCCACCGAAACCCGGCCACCTAAACTCCGTCCGCCTAGACGCCTTCCGCCCCGTCCTTGACCCGGACCAGCAGGGAACCGGGGGCGATCTGGACGGTGACCTTGGTAGCCTCGCCCGAAGGATCGCCGTCGACCTGGGTGGGCATGGGTTCGGAGCACCGGATCGTGATCTTGCCCGACCGGTAGTACGTCATGACGGGCAGGTCCCGCTTGTGCTTCAGGACAATCTTTGTGTACATGGCCAGCCAGCCGATTGCGCTGCGGGGACTCATCACCACGACGTCGAGCATTCCGTCATCGATCATGGCCTGCGGGATGAAATCGATTCCGCCGGGAACCAGGCCGCAGTTCGCGAACAGCACGCTGCGGATCTTGCGGGTCTGTTCCGGCTGGTCATCCAGCGCGATGGAGACCTTCTTGCGGCGCCCAGGCAGGTGCCGGACGCCGGCCTCCGTGTACGCCAGCCAGCCAACGGCTTTCTTCAGGCCGTCGTTCGTGTCACTGACCACCTCGGCGTCCATGCCGATGCCGGCAATCACCAGGAACGTGTGTTCGGATGATTCGCCGGTGCGCGAATTCTCCACCGTCATCCGCGCCGTATCAATGAACCGCTGGTGCCCGAAGAGGGCCGCCTGCACATTGCCGGCGAGGTCGTTGACCTCCAGGTGCACATTGCGGGCCAGGAGATTGCCGGTGCCGAGCGGAACCAGGCCCATCGCGGTGTCCGTCCCGGCGAGGACCTCGGCCACGACACGCACGGTGCCGTCCCCGCCGCCGGCCAGTACGACGTCGGCCCCATAGTCCACTGCCGCCCGGGTCTGCGAAAATCCCGGGTCCTCCGCAGTTGTCTCGAAGAACCGGGGCGGCTCCCAGCCTGCCGCAGCGCAGGCGGACTCGATCACCGTCCGGGCCTCCGCGGACCGCGCCTTGATCGGATTCAGGACCACGGCGACCTTCTGCCGCCCCAGGCCTGGACTGTGGGTTTGTTCCCACACGGCGCTGCGGGTGTGCTTGGCCCGCAACCTGCGCACCCCCCACCAGCTGGAGACGGCAAACGCCAGGACCCCAGCGATGACAAGGTAGATCAGCCAGTCACGCATCTTGATCCAACAGTATCCCGCCGGCGCCGGGCATCGGGGTGCCCGGCAACGGCGCCCGGATTGGATACTCTTATCCAGTGATCGACGTAAAAGACCTCAGCGAAAATCCGGACAAGTTCCGTGCCAGCCAGCGCGCCCGCGGCGCCGACGAATCCGCGGTGGACGCGATCATCGCTGCGGACTCGGCCAGGCGCGCCGCGCTGATCCGGTTCGAGAACCTGCGGGCCGAGCAGAACGTGTTCGGCAAGAAGGTCGCGCAGGCCAAGGGCGAGGAAAAACAGGCCCTGCTCGCCGAGGTCAAGGAACTTGCCGCGTCCGTCAAGGCCGCGTCGGCCGAAGCGGACGTCGCCCAGGCCGCGCAGGACGAGCTGCTCCGGACCATCCCCAACCTGATCGAGGACGGCGTCCCGGCCGGCGGCGAGGACGACTACATTGTGGTCAAAACAGTCGGCACGCCGCGCGAATTTCCCGACTTCGAGCCCCGCGACCACCTGGAGATCGGCGAGCTGATCGGCGCGATCGACATGGAGCGCGGGGCCAAGGTGTCCGGCGCACGTTTCTACTTCCTGCGCGGCGTCGGCGCCCGGCTGGAAATGGCGCTCCTGCAGATGGCCATGGACCAGGCGATCGACGCCGGGTTCGTCCCGATGATCACGCCCACCCTGGTCCGCCCGGAAACCATGCAGGGCACCGGTTTTGACGTCAAGCACGACGCCGAGATCTACCGTCTCGCCGAAGACGACCTTTACCTGGTGGGCACCTCGGAGGTGGCCCTGGCCGGCTACCACGCCGACGAGATCCTTGACCTTTCCGGCGGTCCGCTCCGCTACGCGGGCCAGAGCTCGTGCTACCGCCGCGAGGCCGGCTCGCATGGCAAGGACACCCGCGGCATCATCCGGGTCCACCAGTTCAACAAGGTGGAAATGTTCATCTACACCACCGTGGAGGAGGCAGCAGCCGAGCACGCCCGCCTCCTGGCGTGGGAAGAGGAGATGCTGGCCAAGTGCGAGCTCCCGTACCGCGTGATTGACACCGCCGCAGGGGATCTGGGCAATTCCGCCGCCCGGAAGTACGACTGCGAGGCCTGGGTCCCCACCCAGGGCGCCTACCGCGAGCTGACCTCGACTTCCAACTGCACCACCTTCCAGGCCCGCCGCCTGAACGTCCGGGAACGTGTCCTGAACGAGGACGGCGCGCCCAAGGGCACCCGGGCCGTGGCTACGCTCAACGGCACCCTGGCCACCACGCGGTGGATCGTCGCCATCCTGGAACACCACCAGAACCCGGACGGCTCGGTCAACGTCCCGGCTGCCCTGCAGAAGTACCTGGGCGGGATGACGGTCCTCCCAGTCCTCTAAGCGCCGTCCTCCGAGCGCCCGACCGCCGGGACCCCCGTCCGCGCACTTAACGTTTCACTCCGGTAAATATTCACACTGTGGATGCGCTGTGGGTGTTTACCACAAGTTAACGCCTTGCTGTGGCGTTGGTCCTAGCGCCGTCGGGGGTCTCTGCTCATACTTGTGAGATGACAACCATGACTGAGTCCTCAGTCGCCGGCAACGATGACCGGCGCACGAGCAACGAGAACACCACACAGAACACCACGCCCCGCACCAAGGCAGGCCGCCACCAAACCGGCAGCAGCGACGCCGGCGTGAAGATGATGATTGCCCTGGACGTCGACGGCACCCTCGTGGACCACGACGGCCACATGTCCGTGACCGTCCGCGAGGCCGCCCAGGCCGTAGTAGCCGCCGGCCACCACGTCATGATCGCCACCGGCCGTTCGCTCAATGCCACGCTGCCGGTCATCGAGCACATCGGGGTCGAGAACGGGTACGCCGTGTGCTCCAACGGCGGCGTGATCCTGCGGGTCGATTCCGGCCTGCCCGACGGCTACGAAGTCATCCACAAGGCAACGTTCGACCCCGGACCGGCCCTGCGCGCCCTGCGCAAGCGGCTGCCCTCGGCCAAGTACGCCCTGGAGGACGAGGCCGGCAACTTCCTGTCCACCGAGCGCTTCCAGGACGCCAGCTTCGGCGTCGAAGCCGTCGGGGTCGACTTCCAGACCATGCTGGAGGCGACCGCCGTGCGCGTGGTGGTCTTCAGTTCGGAGAACACCCCCGAGGAGTTCAACGCCGCGATCCGCCATATCGGGCTCGCCGGCGTGACGTATTCGGTGGGCTGGACGGCCTGGCTGGACATTGCCGCTGCCGGCGTCACGAAGGCCAGCGCGCTGGAGCACCTCCGCGGCCGGCTGAGCATCGAGGCGCACCGCACGGTCGCCGTCGGCGACGGCCGCAACGATATCGAGATGCTCACCTGGGCGCGCCGCGGCGTGGCCATGGGGCAGGCCCCGGTGGAAGTGATCGCCGCCGCCGATGAGGTGACGAAGTCGGTGTACGACGACGGCGCCGCCCACGTGCTGCGCAGCCTCCTCAAGTGACGGGCACCGCTGAGGGCGCCGCTGAGCGCAGCGCCTGATGAGCGCAGCGTCCGTTCAGCTCCGGGCTACCGGACGTCGAGGATCAGGCCCAGAAGCCGGGCCGCGGCGGGGCGGGCGGCGTGCTCCTCGTTCCACTGGGACCGGGCCACGGCCTTGCTCACGGCCTGCGTGGTGATGCCGAGTTCCTCGGCGACAGCCTTCTGCTGGCCCCGCACCCCCGGAGTGAGCAGATCCAGCACCCGCCATTCCGCGTGGCTGCGGTCGTGCACGATGTGGCCCAGGAGGCGCAGGACTGCCTCGGCTTCCGCCGCGAGCTCCGCCAGCGGACCCTCCACCGCCACGCGGACCCGGTCCTTGCCGTTCCGGAGGCGGTCCACGGCCCGGCGGGCGTAGACCAGCCCGTGACCGGAGGCGTCCTTGATCTGGTTTGGCAGCGGCTCGTTCACCGGGCCCACCCCGATGCCGACGTACCAGCTGCCGCTGCGCAGGGCGATCATGGCCGCCTCCACCGCCTGGTGCGGACAGTCCACGATGCCCTGGACCTCGTCCTCCACGGAACGGTCGAAATCGAGGCGCGCAGGGATGTGCCGCAGGTCCTTGAGGAGCTGCGGCACGCGGTCGCCGTCGCGCCGGCTGTCGGTCTGATTGATGGTCAGCGTGAACATTCTGGATCACACACTACCCGGTGGCACTTCGGGGGCAAGTAGCCGACGGGGCTGCGGTACCGTGACCGTAATACTGACGGTTACCCGCCCGCGAGTCCGGACAGCTGGCCCGCGGGCAAGTGGATCCAGCCCTCGCTCAGGGCTGCCGCGGCCTGCCCGGCCCCGGGACGCAGCGTTTGGCCCAGGCGGACAGCCCGGGCGGTCAGCGCGGCGATGACCGCATCAAACATGTCATCGGACGCCGCCAGGAGCTCGCCGTAGCCGGACAGGTCCAGCCAGGGGGCGTTCGCGGCAAGGTCAGCGAGGGCCGCGGACAGCCGCTCCGTTTCCGGGGCCCCGCGTCCCTTGTAGCCGCGGGCCTGAATCCCCCAGAGCTTCAGGGAGGCCGCCGGGTAAACCTCCGCGAGGCGGCCGGACCCGTCCCGCGCCTGCTGACCCGCGTCGAGGGCGATTTTGGCCTGAATCACGGCGCACCTCATGGCGGGGTGGGCCAGGCGGTCGGCGGAAACGCTGAGCGGTATCAGACCGGTCCTGCCTGTGACGAACCGGTCGGTGTCCCGGTAGGCGAGCAGGCGGCGGCCCGCGATCCCGTCGTGGCTGAGCACAGGGCCGGGGTCGAAATTCAGGTGTCCGGCAATGAACGGAAGGAAGGCGTCGGGCCAGCCGAGCGGACAGTCGATCCCCGTCATATCGCTGACGCTGAAGAGCCGGACGATTTCCTCGTCGCTGACGTCCAGAGCCAGGTGCACCAGGCGTGCCGTGCCGCCGGACCATTCGATGACGGCCGCCGCGGTCTTCTTCGTAGCGGCGGCGAGGTCGACGCCGAGGGTCCTCATCGCAGGGTCCTCATTAGGTGCCCTCATGACGTGGTTACCGCCGGTCGGCGCAAGAAAAACGCGGGGTCACATACGGCCCAATTCCGGCGTCCGGATGGGCGGTAAGTGACCCCGCGCTGCTGTTCAGGCGTGAGCGTGGTTAGTGTCCGGCTGCCGGCACGTAGCGCTTGATGGATGCCTCGAGCTCGGCCTCGGCGGCGGCGCGGTCGCCCCAGCCCTCGGCCTTGACCCACTTGCCCGGCTCCAGGTCCTTGTAGCGGGTGAAGAAGTGCTCGATTTCCTTGATCAGGAACTCGCTGACGTCGCTGATTTCCTGGATGTGGTCGAACCGGGCGTCGGCGGGGACGCACAGGACCTTGGCGTCGCCGCCGCCGTCGTCCGTCATGTTGAACACGCCGATCGGGCGGGACTCGACGATCACGCCGGGGTACAGATCGAAGTCCTGCAGGAGCACCAGCGCATCCAGCGGATCTCCGTCTTCGCCCAGGGTGTTCTCGAAGAAACCGTAGTGGGTGGGGTACTGCATCGACGTGAACAGGACGCGGTCCAGGCGGACGCGGCCGGTCTCGTGGTCGACTTCGTACTTGACGCGCGATCCCTTGGGGATCTCGATAGTCACGTCATGCTTCATGGAATGCTCCTTGACGACTTCAGGGGGTGCGCGGCACGTGCACAAGGGCTGTCGCTGCCGCCGACTACTATTGAGGATATAGCGAGTGGCGCTGGTTTCAGGAACTAGTGGGGACATTTCAGGACTAAAGGACCAGCAGCAGCATGAAAGCGAGAACCGGCCCCGCAGGCCTCGGCATGGCCCCCGGCAGGCTGCGCGGGATCCTCGTGCTGGTCCTCCAGGCCCTCCTGGTGGTGGCCGTGGGGTTGCCGGCCGGCTTCGCGATCGCCCCGGCTTTCCTCGGCCCCGGCCGGCCCTCCGCAGCGTCCCCGGCCACCCCGCCCTGGCAGCAGATGCCCGCCACGCCGGGCGCTTCCGGCGGCTCGGGCGGCCTCGGCCCGCTCAGCGACGCCGCTCCCGTTCCCTCCGCCACCGCCCTCGCGGCGCAGCTCAATGCCACCCTGAAGACCGACGGCGGCGGTACTTTCACGGGGATCGTCCAGGACGCCGTTACCGGCCACGTGCTCTTTGACCGGGCCGCCGATGAGGCCCGCGTACCGGCGTCGAACATGAAACTCCTCACAGCCAGCGCGGCGCTGCGGGTCCTGGGCCCGGACCACCGCTTCAGCACCCGGGTTGTCGCGGGGCCGACGCCCGGCTCCGTGGTGCTGACCGGCGGGGGAGACGTGCTGCTGGGCGCCGGCGCATCCGACCCGGCAGCCGTCCTGGGCCATGCCGGGCTCGCCACCCTCGCCGAGGCCACCGTCCGGGCACTCCAGAACGGCGCCGCCGGCGCCACGTCCGGCGACAAATCCGGGGAAAATTCCGGCGGCAAGTCCGCCGGCACGGTGAGCGTCCTGCTGGACGACTCCCTCTTCAGCGGACCGTCCCTGAGCCAGGCCTGGAGCCCCGAGGACGTCGCCGCCGGCGAGACGGCCCCGCTGTACCCGCTGGCCCTGAACTCGGCACGGTTCGACCCCGCCAAGACCACCGGTCCCCGCCCCCAGGACGCCGCCATGACCGCCGCCGAGGCCTTCGCCGCCCGGCTGACAACGGCCGCGGCGGCCGCGGGGCTGTCGGTGGCGCCCGGCGTCGCCCGGGTCGGGCCCGGCGCCGTGGCCGGGGACGCCAAAGTCCTGGCGGAAGTCCAGTCCGCCACCGTCGGGGAGCAGGTGGACCTCATGCTGCAGACCTCGGACAACTACCTCGCCGAAGTGATGGGACGGATGGCCGCCGTCGGCGCGGGCCGGGCCGCAAGCAGCGAGGGCGCCATCGCCACCGTCATGCAGCAGCTCAAGGACCTGGACATCCCCCTGGACGGCCTGCACGCCGCGGACGTCTCCGGCCTGGCCCCGGCCAACCAGGTCTCGGCCCGGCAGCTCACGGATGTGGTCCGGGCCATGACCTCAGGGAAGGACACCCGGCTGCGCGCCGCCCTCGACGGCTTCCCCGTCGCCGGGCTCACCGGCACCCTGGGCGGCAGGTACACGGACGCGGCCACCGCCGGCGGGGCCGGGCTGGTGCGCGCCAAAACCGGCACGCTGAACACCGTCATCGCGCTCAGCGGATACGTCGTGGACGCCGACGGCCGGCTGCTGGTCTTCTCCTTCGTCGGCAACGGACTCACCCCCGGTGCCGCGAACAAGGCGGCGCTGGACCGCTCCGCCTCCGCCCTGGCCGGCTGCGGCTGCCGCTAAGGAGAACCGAGGGCCGCCCGGCCGGGCCGGTTCGCCGGTCAGCGAAAATTAAGGCGGACGGCCGGACCCCTGTGATCTGATGGACCTCATGGAGTCCTCTGCAAGCGAGACGTCACACCAGCCAGCACCCAAACCCGCCGGCCCGGCCCCGGCCCAAGGCCTGATCAACTGGGAGCTTGCCGCGTCCACGGCCGCCCGGCTCACACCCGCCGGCCCGGTCCTGGGCGCCTCGGAGATCGGCGCCGCCGTCGAAAACCTGAGGCTCATGGCCGACATCTCTGTCCCGCACGTCCACGACATCACCGGCCTCGACGCCGCACGGGACCTGCGCGACTCCGAGGTCCTGGTAGTGGACCGCGCTTCCTGGGCCCGGGCCAACACGCAGAGCTTCGCCGTCATGCTCAAGCCGGCCATGGAGAAGATGCTGGAGGGCCGCGGAGCCCTCAACCCGGGCGCGGCCAGCGTCAGCGGCGCCATCACCGGCAGCCAGCTCGGCGCCATCCTGGCCTTCCTCTCGAGCAAAGTCCTGGGCCAGTACGATCCTTTCTCCGCCCTGGCCGAGAACTCGACGGCACCCGCCGCCGGCCGCCTGCTGCTCGTGGCGCCGAACATCATCTCCGTGGAACGCGAACTGAACGTCACCCCCGCGGACTTCCGGCTCTGGGTCTGCCTCCACGAGCAGACCCACCGGGTGCAGTTCGCCGCCGCCCCGTGGCTGCGGCACCACATGCTGGATGAGATCGAAAACCTCAGCGGCCTGCTGCTGGGCAATGTTGATTCCCTGATGGAACGCGCCTCCGCCGCCGCGAAGTCACTGAAGGACCGTGCCGCGCCCGGCACGGCACCGGGCCGCGGCGCCGTCCTGGACCTGCTCCAGAACCCGGAGGAAAAGGCGGCCCTGTCCCGCCTGACCGCCCTGATGAGTCTGCTCGAGGGCCACGCGAATGTGGTCATGGACGCCGTGGACGCCAGCATTGTCCCGTCGGTGAAGACCATCCGGCAGCGCTTCAACGCCCGCGGCAAGGACCGCGGCATGATCGAGAAATTCATCCGCAGCCTGCTTGGCCTCGACGCCAAGATGCGCCAGTACAGCGACGGCGCCAAGTTCGTCCGGGAAGCCGTGGCCGCCGCCGGCATGGAGGGCTTCAACACGGTCTGGGCATCCGCGGAGCACCTCCCCACTGAACCCGAGATCCACGACTCCAGGCTCTGGCTCGACCGGATGGGCCTCTAGCCGCGATGCCTGCCACCGACCCTGCCGACCCTGCCGACCCCGCGCCGGTTCCCAGCGGACGACGCCGGCCCGGCCGCCTCGCGCCGGTGGTCGGCACCGCGCGGAAGATGGTCCAGGACGCGCTCGCCGGAGCCGGGTACCCGCAGCACGTCCTGGTCGCGTGCAGCGGGGGCCCGGACTCGCTGGCCCTTGCCGCCGTGGCCGCCTATTTCGCCCGCCGCGGCCACGTGGACGGCCGTCCCGTAACCGTCGGGGCTGTGATCGTGGACCACCAGCTCCAGCCGGGCTCGGCCGCGGTCGCCGCGGCCACCGCACGGACCCTCAAGGACCTCGGACTCGCTCCCGTGCAGGTCAGGACGGTCGAGGTCGCAGCCGCCGGCATGGGCCCGGAGGCCGCCGCCCGGGAAGCCCGCCACACGGCGCTCGAGGCCGCCGCGGACGAGGCCGGCGCGGCCGTGATTCTCCTCGGCCACACCCTCGACGACCAGGCCGAGCAAGTGCTGCTCGGCCTGGCACGCGGGTCCGGCACGCGCTCCCTCGCCGGGATGCGGCCGTCGCGGGGCCGGCTCCTGCGGCCTTTCCTGGGCCTGCGGCGCGAGGACACCCTGGAGATCTGCCGGGTCGAGGGCCTGGACCCCTGGCACGATCCGTCCAACACGGACCCCGCCTACGCCCGTTCCCGCACCCGGGTGGAGGTGCTGCCCCTGCTGGAGGAAAAACTGGGCCCCGGCGTCGCCGAATCCCTCGCCCGCACCGCCGCGATCCTGCAGCTCGACGCCGACTACCTCGAGGAGGTGGCGAACGCCACCTTTGAGCGTCTCCGCGAGCCGGCCGGGGGCGGTCACGCACGGAACGATCGGACAGGCATCGAGCAGGCGGGTAAAGGGATCAGCCTGCCCGAAGCGGCCCTGCGGGACCTGGCCCCGGCCGTGAGGTTCCGGGTGATCGCCAAGGCCGCCGCCGCCGTCGGCGGTCAGCAGCCCAGCTACCAGCGCCTGCTCGCGGCCGAAGCGCTGCTGCGCCGCCACGGCTCGGCCGGTCCGGTGGAGCTCCCCGGCTCGGTCAGCGTCTACCGGCTCTCCCTCGCGCAGCTCGAGGCGGAGGGGCAGTCCGCCGCCGCCGGCGTTCCCCGCGAAGGCGCCCGCTGTGGGAAGCTTGTATTCCGGCCTCAACGGCCATCCAGAAAATAGTCGCACCCCGCATCTACACAGGAGCCATTGGTGGATTCAAACGACGTCCAGGCAGACCTCAAGCACGTTCTCTACACCAAGGAGCAGATCCAGCAACGGATCACCGAACTCGCGGCGCAGATCGACAAGGATTACGAGGGCCGCGACCTCCTGATCGTCGGCGTGCTCAAGGGCGCCGTGATGGTCATGGCAGACCTGGCCCGCGCACTGCACAGCCACGTCTCCATGGACTGGATGGCCGTCTCCTCCTACGGCTCCGGCACCCAGTCCTCCGGCGTGGTCCGCATCCTGAAGGACCTCGACACCGACCTCATGGGCAAGGACGTCCTCATTGTCGAGGACATCATTGACTCCGGCCTCACGCTGTCCTGGCTCAAGACCAACCTGGAATCCCGCGGCACCGCCTCGGTGGAAATCTGCACCGCCTTCCGCAAGCCCACGGCCGCCAAGGTCAAGATCGACGTCAAGTACGTCGGCTACGACATCCCCAACGAATTCGTCGTCGGCTACGGCCTGGACTACGCGGAAAAGTACCGCAACCTGGACTTCGTCGGCACCCTGGCACCGCACGTCTACGAGTAGGCCGTTTACGCAGCGCCGCCCCTCCCGGGACCGGGCGCGGGGCGGCGCGCCCCGCTACGCCCACAGGGAACTTTTGCCGTTCTCCGTGCGTGAGGTAGTGCGACGGTGTATAGCTAGAACCTGACGCAGCACCACACGCGCGCAGAACGGTCGCCGTGCAGCACTACCAGGAGGGACGGGGCCAGCCCCGAACAGATGAAAGCTAAGAGTTTCTTCAAGGGCCCGGGCATCTGGATTGTCGTCGTGGTGGCCATGCTGCTGCTGGCCTTTGCCACCCTGGCTCCCGGCGGCGCAAGCCGGATCGACACCGACAAGGGCCTTGAACTGCTGACTTCCGCAGGCAAGGTTGAGCAGGCGAAGATTTTCGACGCCGAGAACCGCGTGGACCTGGTCCTGAAGGACAACCTGCAGGTGGACGGGCAGGACAAGGGCAAGAACGTCCAGTTCTACTTCGTCAACGCCCGCGCCCAGGACGTCGTCAAGGCGGTCACGGACGCCAAGCCCTCCGGCGGCTTCACCGACCAGCCGATCGAAAACAACTGGTTCTCCGGGCTCTTCTCCCTCCTGGTGCCCGTGCTGCTGCTCGGCGTCCTGTTCTGGTTCCTGCTCTCCCGGATGCAGGGCGGCGGGTCCAAGGTCATGCAGTTCGGCAAGTCCAAGGCGAAGATGGTCAGCAAGGACATGCCCCAGGTGACCTTCAGCGATGTCGCCGGCGCCGATGAGGCCGTCGAGGAACTCGAGGAAATCAAGGAATTCCTGCAGGAGCCGGCCAAGTTCCAGGCCGTGGGCGCCAAGATCCCCAAGGGCGTGCTGCTTTACGGCCCTCCCGGCACCGGCAAGACCCTCCTGGCCCGCGCCGTTGCCGGCGAGGCCGGCGTGCCCTTCTTCTCCATCTCCGGTTCCGACTTCGTGGAAATGTTCGTCGGCGTGGGCGCCTCCCGCGTCCGCGACCTCTTCGAACAGGCCAAGTCCAACGCGCCGGCCATCATCTTCGTCGATGAGATCGACGCCGTCGGCCGGCACCGCGGCGCCGGTATCGGCGGCGGCAACGACGAGCGCGAGCAGACCCTCAACCAGCTGCTGGTTGAAATGGACGGCTTCGACGTCAAGACCAACGTCATCCTGATCGCCGCCACCAACCGCCCCGACGTCCTGGACCCTGCACTGCTGCGCCCGGGCCGGTTCGACCGGCAGATCGGGGTCGAGGCCCCCGACCTGATCGGCCGCGACCAGATCCTGCAGGTGCACGCCAAGGGCAAGCCGATGGCTCCCGGCGTCGACCTGAAGGCCGTCGCCAAGAAGACCCCCGGCTACACCGGCGCGGACCTGGCCAATGTGCTCAACGAGGCGGCACTGCTGACGGCCCGCTCCAACGCCAACCTGATCGATGACCGCGCCCTGGACGAGGCGATCGACCGCGTCATGGCGGGCCCGCAGAAACGCAGCCGGGTCATGAAGGAACACGAACGCAAGGTCACCGCGTACCACGAGGGCGGCCACGCCCTGGTCGCCGCCGCCCTGCGCAACTCCGCCCCGGTCACCAAGATCACCATCCTGCCGCGCGGCCGCGCCCTCGGCTACACCATGGTGGTCCCGGAAAACGACAAGTACTCCGTGACCCGCAACGAACTGCTGGACCAGATGGCCTACGCCATGGGCGGCCGGGTGGCGGAGGAACTGGTCTTCCACGACCCCTCCACCGGAGCGTCCAACGACATCGAGAAGGCCACCGGGATCGCCCGCAAGATGGTCACCGAGTTCGGCATGAGCGAACGCGTCGGTGCGGTGCGCCTCGGCCAGGGCGGCGGCGAGCCGTTCCTGGGCCGCGACGCCGCCCACGAGCGCAACTACTCGGACCAGATCGCCTACATTGTCGACGAGGAAGTCCGCCGCCTGATCGAGAACGCCCACGACGAGGCCTACGCCATCCTCACCGAGAACCGGGACGTCCTGGACCAGCTGGCGCTGGAACTGCTGGAACGCGAAACCCTGAACCAGGCCGAAATCGCGCAGGTCTTCGCCGATATCCGCAAGCGCGATTTCCGCGAGGTGTGGCTCTCCAAGGAGACCCGCCCGGTCCTGTCCGGCGGCCCGGTGGAATCCCGGCAGGAAAGGGCCGAACGCGAAGCGCAGGAGGAAGCCACCCGGGCGCGGCTCGAGGAGCCGCTGGATGCCCGGCCGCCGCATGCCCAGGGTGTTCCCGGACAGGAGCAGTTCCAGGGCGGTGTTACGGATATCGGGACTGACGGCCAACCCGGCTAGGCTTCTTCTGTGACTTCTAACTTCGACGACGACGTTCCCGCCCCCGCTGCTGCCTCGGCGGGGGACGGGGCCGGACAGCACCCGCACACCAAAGTGGACCGACCCCGGATCGAAGCGGCCGTCCGGGAAATCCTGCTGGCGATCGGCGAGGACCCGGACCGCGGCGGCCTGCTGGACACCCCCAAGCGGGTGGCCAAGGCCTATGCCGAGATGTTTGCCGGCCTGCACCACGACCCCGCCGAGATCCTGGCCACGACCTTCGACCTCGACCACGAGGAACTCGTGCTGGTCAAGGACATCCCCTTCTACTCCACCTGCGAACACCACCTCGTGCCGTTCCACGGGGTGGCGCACGTGGGCTACATCCCCTCGCATGACGGCAAGGTCACGGGCCTGAGCAAGCTTGCCCGCGTGGTGGACATGTTCGCCCGGCGCCCGCAGGTCCAGGAACGCCTGACCACCCAGATCGTCGAAGCCCTCGTGACGCACCTGCAGCCGCGCGGGGCGATCGTCGTCGTCGAATGCGAGCACCTGTGCATGTCCATGCGGGGCATCCGCAAGCCCGGCGCCAAGACCGTCACCAGCGCAGTGCGCGGGCAGCTGCACGACCCGGCCACCCGCGCCGAAGCCATGAGCCTCATACTCGGAAGGTAAGAACACAGACTATGGACTCCCTAGCCGCAGCCCCGGGGACCGGCCCGGCAACCTCGCCCCTGCCCATCCTGCGCAAACCGCGCCCGGCGGCGACGTTCCAGGACCTGCCCACCGACCGGACCCTCGTCATGGGAATCCTCAACGTCACCCCTGACTCGTTCAGCGACGGCGGCGAACACGCCACGGCGGACACCGCGATCGCGGCGGGCCTGCGGATGTTCTACGCCGGGGCGGACATCATCGACGTCGGCGGCGAATCCACCCGTCCGGGTGCCGCGGCAGTCGGCGTCGACGAGGAACAGCGCCGGGTCCTGCCGGTCATCGAGGCCCTGGTCAAAGCCGGCGCCCTGGTCAGCATCGACACCACCCACGCCGCGACGGCCGCCGCCGCACTGAAGGCCGGCGCCGCCATCATCAACGACGTTTCCGGCCTGACCATGGAACCGGAAATGGCCGAACTCGCCGCCCGGACCAAGGCGCCCTACATCCTGACGCACCGCCGCGGCGACGCCAGCACCATGAACGCCCTGACGGACTACAACGACGTCGCCCGTGATGTCGTTGCCGAACTCTCCGGCGTCCGTGACAAGCTCTACGACGCCGGCGTCACCCCGGAGCAGATCATCGTGGACCCGGGGCTGGGCTTCGCCAAGGACGAGGACCAGAACTGGGAACTGCTCCAGCACCTGGATGTCCTGCAGGCCATGGGCCACAAAGTCCTCGTGGCCGGTTCCCGCAAACGCTTCCTCGGCAGTCTCCTGACGGTGGCGGGCAAGGCCGCCCAGCCGGTCGAACGCGATGCGGCCACCGCCGCCGTGACCGCCATCAGCGCCCTCCGCGGTGCCTGGGCGGTGCGGGTGCACGACGTCGGGCCAAGCCTTGACGCCGTCAAGGTCGCCGCGCGCATGGCACCCCCGGCGCACCCGGCACCGGCCGGCACCGACTGATCCGGCCGGCGCCATGGACCAGATCACCCTCAGCGGTGTCACCGCGGTCGGCCATCACGGAGTGTTCGACTTCGAACGCCGCGACGGCCAGCCGTTCGTCGTCGACGCCGTACTGCACCTTGACTTCAGCAAGGCTGCCGCGTCCGACGACGTCCTGGACACCGCGCATTACGGCGAAGTGGCCGGCTGCATCCGGGAGTGGATCACCGGGGAGCCGCTGAACCTGATCGAGGCCCTCGCCGTGCGGATCGCCGAGGACGTCCTGCAGAAATTCCCCGTCGCCGCCGTCGACATCACCGTGCACAAGCCCAAGGCCCCGATCGAAGTCGACTTCGGCGACGTCGCCGTCAGCGTGCACCGGCGACGCACATGAGCCCGGCTTACACCCGCGCCGTGATCGCGCTCGGCAGCAATCTGGGGGAGCGCAACGACACCCTGTCCGCCGCCGTCGCCGACCTCGTCGACCCGCCGGAAGTGCGGCTCCTGGCCATCTCACCGATCGTCCAGACCAAGGCCGTGGGCGGCCCGCCGGGCCAGCCGGACTTCCTGAACATGGTGATCGCCGTGGAGACGTCCCTGCCCCCGCGCGAGCTCCTGGACCACTGCCACGCCGTCGAGCAGAAGCACTTGAGGGTGCGCGAGGTCCGGTGGGGGCCGCGGACCCTGGACGTGGACATCATCACCTACGGGGACCTCGTCAGTTCCGACCCGGAGCTCACGCTGCCGCACCCGCGGGCTGCCGAACGGGCCTTCGTGCTCTACCCGTGGTCGCAGATAGACCCGGCGGCGCAGCTCAACGGCGAACGCGTGGGCGACCTCGCCGTTCGGGCCGCGGATTTCGCCGACCTCGAAACGTTTGACGGCTTCCAGGCCCCCGCCCCCGCGGACAGTGCAGCCGCGAAGACGACGGGTGCGGAAGTCGCGCCGGGACCGCTGGAGCGGCCGTGAAACTGACCAACCCCCTGCTCCTGCTGGCCATCGCAGCGGTCGTTGCCCTGGCCGGCTGGTTCGCCACCGTCATGGCCGGCCGCTACAGCCTGGCCACCCCGGTGCTGCCGCTCACGGGACTGGTGACCATGGGCGTGATCGTGGTCCTCACCCTCGTGCTGGGGATCCGCGTGCTGCGGTGGCGCAACGGCAAGAAGAAAAAGGTCCTCAATCCCATCCTGGCGGCGTGGACCCTGGTCCTCGCCCAGGCCTGCGCCTACACCGGAACGGTCCTGCTGGGCTGGCACGCCGGAGTGGTGATCGAGCAGCTGCGGCTGTGGAACCTGCGCAGCAACCAGGACCTCACCTGGCAGGCCCTCGCGATGGCCGGCGGCGGCCTGATCATGGTGGTCGTGGGGCTCGTCGTCGAGCGGTTCTGCCGGATCCCGCCCGAGGACGGCGACGCCGACTCCGGGCACGGGGTACAGGGAAAGCGCACCAAACCCTCGGCAGAAGGCGAATATGCCTACCGAAGCGATTGATCCGCCGGGCATCCACTGGCTCAGGGTGTCACCGAAATACGTCACCGTACGCCTTGCGGGATGGGCGCTGGGAAACCTGATCGTGGTGGCCCTGCTGTCCCTTCCGCTGGTTCTGGTCCTTAACGGTGCCTGGGCGTGGCCGCCACTCTGGCTTGCCGTGGCCGTGCCCCTGGCCTGGTTGCTTCTGGCCTTGTGGCGGCTCGTGCTGATTCCCCGGCAGGTGCGCTCGATCGGTTATGCCGAGCGTGAAGACGACCTTCTGATCCGCCGCGGCATCTTTTTCCAGCGCACCCTCGTAGTGCCGTACGGGCGGATGCAGTACGTGGACATCGCAGTGGGACCGGTTGAACGCCCCCTTGGCTTGTGCACCCTGAAGCTCCACACAGCATCGGCCGGAACCAACGCCCAGATCCCCGGGCTGCCCGCCGGCGAAGGAGCCCGGCTCCGCGAACAGCTGTCGGCCCGCGGCGAAGCCCGGCTGGCCGGGCTGTGACGGGGAGGCAATGACGGCATGGCCCTGACACCGGAGGGCGGAACGGCCGACGCCGGCTGGCACCGCGTCCACCCGGCGTCGCCCTTTGTCCGCGGCTGGGTGGCGCTGGCCGCGCTGCTGTTCTTCTTCGGCCGCGACACGTTCGAACGCCTGCTCCAGGGCGGCCCGCTGTTCGACGAACGGTTCGCCGGGCGCGCGCCGTGGCTGCTGCTCGGCGGCGGCACGCTCCTGGTTCTCGCCGTGGCCGGCTTTATCCTCAGCTGGTACTTCACCCGCTACCAGGTGGCGGACGGCTACGTGCGCGTCAACTCCGGGTTCCTGTTCAAACAGCAGCGGCAGGCCCGGCTGGACCGGGTGCAGGCAATCGACGTCGTGCAGCCCCTGCTCGCGCGGATCTTCGGGCTCGCGGAACTGCGGTTCGAGGTCGCCGACGCCGGCGCATCGGCCGTGCACCTTGCCTACCTGCGCGCGGACGAGGCCCGCCGGCTCCGCGCCACGATCCTCGCCGGCGCCTCCGGTGCCACGACTCCGGCCGGTCCGGCCGCCCCTGCGGGGCCCGGCGGCGGGACCCAGGCGCCGCCGCGCCCCGGGCAACCGGAGCCCGCCGCCGTCGAAGCGCCGGAACGGACGGTACTGACCGTGCCGCCGTCGCGCCTGCTGGGCTCGGTGCTCCTGAGCGAGCAGAGCGTCGCCATCATGGCCGGCGGCATCGGCTCGGTGCTGCTCTCCGCCGTCACCGAGAACAGGAGTTTCACGGTCTTCCTGATCCCGGCCGCGATCGGGCTCATCGCGTCATACTGGTCAACGTTCAACCGGGGCTACAACTTCACCGCGGCCGTTTCCCCGGACGGCCTCCGGCTGCGTTACGGTCTGCTGGACACGCAGGCCCAGACCGTTCCGCCGGGCAGGATCCAGGCGCTGAAAGTCAGCCAGCCGCCCCTGTGGCGGGTGTTCGGCTGGTACCGGATGCAGGTCAATGTGGCCGGCTACGGCCTGGCAGGTAGCCCCGGCGAAGGATCGGCCCGGACCACCCTGCTGCCGGTAGGGTCCTTTGCCGACGTCCTGGCGCTCCTGGCCCTGGTGCTCCCCGAGCCCGGAACCCCGGACCCGGTGCGGGTCTTCACGGCGGGAATCACCGGCATGGCCCCTCGCCCCGCAGACCCGGACGCCGGGGGCCCGCAGGGCACCGACGACGGCTTCGTCACCACGCCGCGCCGGGCCCGGTTGCTGGCGCCGCTGGGCTGGCGGCGCAACGGCTACACCGCCACGGACACCGCACTGCTCCTGAGGTCCGGCCGGTGGTGGCGTAGCCTCGTGGTGGTGCCGCACCAGCGGACCCAGTCCATGGCGCTGGAGCAGGGGCCGCTGGCCCGGAGGTTCCGGGTGGCGGACCTGGTCCTGCACACCACGGCGGGTCCGGTCTCCCCGCGCCTCATCCACGCCGGCCTCGACGAAGCCCGGGAACTGCTGGACGCCCAGGCCGCCCGGGCCCGCGCCGCGCGCCGGCGCCAGAAGAGCGAGCACTGGATGGAACCGCCCGCCACGACCGTGCCAAAATCCGGCCCCCCTCAAGACGACCTCCAGAAAGGCCCGCATCATGGCTAAACCAGGACGCCTCGGCGTCGGAATCATCGGCGCCGGGAAGGTGGGCGCCGTCCTGGGGGCGGCCCTGCGCGGAGCCGAACACGCCGTCATCGGAGTGTCCGCCGTATCGGATGCGAGCCGCGAACGCGCCGAAACACTCCTGCCCGGCGTCCCGGTCCTGGATGTCCAGGACATCGTCGAACGCGCGGAGTTGGTCCTCCTCGCCGTTCCGGATGACGCCCTCGGCCCCCTCGTGCAGGGCCTCGCCAAGCTCGGCGCCTGGCAGCCCGGCCAGTTGGTGGCGCACACCTCAGGGCGCTTCGGCGTCGGGATTCTGCACCCGGTCCGTGCCGCCGGTGCCGTGCCGCTTGCGCTGCACCCCGCCATGACGTTCACGGGCATGAGCCTGGACCTGACCCGGCTCCTGGACTGCACGTTCGGCGTCACGGCCGATGCCGCGATGCTGCCGATCGCCCAGGCACTCGTCGTCGAAATGGGGGCCGAACCGGTGGCCATCGCCGAGGCCGACCGCGTCCTCTACCACGCCGCCCTCGCGCACGGCTCCAACCATCTGGTCACCCTCGTGGCGCAGGCCTCGCAACTCCTGCGCGAAGTGGGCGTCGAGGCCCCCGACCGGATGCTGGGACCGCTGCTGCGCGCCACGCTGGAGAACGCGCTCGCCTCCGGCGAAACGGCCCTGACCGGTCCCGTGGCGCGGGGGGATGCAGGCACCGTGGCAGCGCACGCCGCCGCCCTCCGCGAATACGACGCCGGTTCGGCCGGCGATATTCTGGAGGCGTACCTGGCCATGGCCCGTGCGACAGCCCGCCGGGCAGGAAGCCGCGGGCTGCTGAAGCCGGAACAACTCGACGGCATCGAACAGGCGCTCGGCGGACCCGGCCAGGACGGGCCGCCGGCCCCGGAAGGACCCTGACATGGCAATCCAACTCGTCACCACGGCGGCCGAACTGCGCGCCGCAAGCGCGCGGCTCCTGGAGCAGAAAGCCGGCGCATCCCAAGGGCTTGTGCCCACCATGGGCGCCCTGCACGAGGGACATGCCCGGCTGGCCCGGACCGCCGTCGCCCAGAACGACGTCGTGGTGGCCAGCATCTTCGTCAACCCCCTGCAGTTCGGTGAGGCCGCGGACCTGGACCGCTACCCCCGGACGCTGGAGGCCGATCTCGCCCTGCTCGACGCCGAGGGCGTGGACCTGGCCTTCGCCCCGGGTGTCGAGGAGGTCTACCCCGGCGGGCAGCCCCTCGTACGGATCACCGCCGGCCCGCTCGGTGACAAGTGGGAGGGAGCGTCCCGGCCCGGGCACTTCGACGGCGCCCTGACCGTCGTCGCCAAACTGCTTCACTACGGCATCCCCGGGACGGGGCTGCCCGGCGGCGGGCAGCCGGCCTACCGCGCCTACTTCGGCCAGAAGGACGCCCAGCAACTCGCACTCGTCCAGCGCATGGTGGCCGACCTGAACTTCCCTGTGGAGATCGTGCCCGTGCCGATCGTGCGCTCGGCCGACGGCCTGGCCCTGTCCAGCCGCAACCGCTTCCTCTCCGGCGCGGAACGGGAGGCCGCCCTGGTCCTCTCCCGGGCGCTGCGGCTCATCGAGGACCGGGCCAACGCCCACAAGCCCCTGGACCTCGACTCCGCGCAGGCCCTGGTCCGGTCCCAGCCGCTCGTGGAACTGGACTACTTCGACGTCGTCGATCCGCGGACCCTGGAACCCCTCGCCGAGAACTGCCGGGAGACCCCGTTCCGCGGCGACGGCCTGGCGATCATCGCCGCGAAGGTCGGTCCCGTCCGCCTGATCGACAACGTGCCGCTGAACGCCTGAACTCCTGACCCCGCGTTGCTTTTCCGGTGACGGGAATGCGGCCGGGGCTTAGACTGTTGGCACCTGCAGCAGCGCCGACGCCTGCCTCACCGGACCCACACGGCCGGACTCACTCGCAACTCCCTGGGGGAATTCCCATGTCAACAGACGTCTCTTCCAACGCCGCGGACGCCACCGCACCGGGCCCTGCTCCCGCCGGCCCCGCGCCGGCGGCGCCTGCCGCGCCAGCCGCATCGACAGTGAAGGCAGCGCAGGCAGCGCCGTCAGCGCCGGTGAAGATGCCGCGGGAGTCTGTCACCATCATCGCCACTCTGCTAGTGGCCACCTTCGTCGTGATCCTCAACGAGACGATCATGAACGTGGCCCTGCAGCGGCTGATGGTGGACCTGGGCGTCACTGCGCCCACGGTGCAGTGGCTGTCGACCGGATTCATGCTGACCATGGCCGTCGTCATTCCCACTACCGGGTTCATCCTGCAGCGGCTGTCCACCAGGGCCGTGTTCCTGCTCGCCATGGGGCTGTTCTCCGGCGGCACGCTGTTGGCCGCCGTCGCGCCGGGCTTTGGAGTCCTGCTGCTGGCCCGCATTGTCCAGGCCGGCGGAACGGCCATCATGCTCCCGCTGCTCATGACCACCATCCTTACGCTCGTTCCGCTGGAACGCCGCGGCGCCGTCATGGGCAACGTCAGTATCGCCATCTCGGTCGCGCCGGCGCTTGGCCCCACAGTCTCCGGGCTGATCCTGCAGCACTTCTCCTGGCGGTTCATGTTTGTCTTCGTGCTGCCGATCGCCCTCGCCGCACTGGTCATCGGGGCCAGGTACCTGACCAACATCGGCGAGACCGAGAAGACCAGGCTGGACGTTCTCTCGGTGATCCTCACCATCCCCGCCTTCGGTGGCCTGGTGTACGGGCTGAGCCAGATCGGCGGCGGCGACGCCGAGTCCCGAACGCCCGCGGTGCTGGCGCTGGCCGTCGGCGTCGTGGCCATGGCAGCGTTCGTTCTGCGCCAGCTGGCGCTGCAGAAGAGCGACCGGCCCCTGCTGGACCTGCGGGCCTTCCGTTTCCGGATGTTCACGGTGTCTGTGCTGCTGCTGGTCGTGGCCATGATCGCGCTGTTTGGCGCGGTGATCCTCCTGCCGCTGTACCTGCAGGAAATCCGCGGCCTGAAGTCACTCGAAACCGGTCTGGTGCTGCTGCCCGGGGGGCTCGCCATGGGCCTGCTGGGCCCCGTGATCGGCCGCCTCTTCGACAAGGTCGGGCCGCTGCCACTGACCGTGACGGGTTCGGTCATGATGGTCCTGGCGCTGTGGCAGTTCTCCATGCTCGACGCCGCGTCCCCGGTGGCGTGGATCATTGCCCTGCACGTGATGCTCAGCCTGGGCCTGGCGCTGTTGTTCACGCCCGCCTTCACCACCGGGCTCAACCCGCTGCCGCCGCACCTGTATTCACACGGCTCCGCCATCCTGAGCACGCTGCAGCAGGTGGCGGGCGCCGCCGGCACAGCGCTGCTGGTCTCGATCTACGCCTTCGTCGCGGCAGCGTCGGGCATGGTTGCGGGCATGCACGCCGCCTTCCTGACGGCGGCCGTCATATCGGTCGCCGCCGTCGTCCTGTCCGCCATGATGCGCAAGACCGAAGGCGCGGCCCACCCCGCCGCCCACTAGCAGCGCAAACAGCAGCGCAAACAACAACGCGGGGTCACTTAGCGCCGGTCCGGATCCGGAATCGGCGCTAAGTGACCCCGCGTTGCTGTGTCGGGGCGGACGGTCAGCCGGCGTAGAACGCGCTGAGCTCGGTGATGAGCTTGTCCGGGGCCTTGTTGACGCCGTCGTGGCCCATGCCCGGCAGGATCGTGTAGCTGGAGCCGGACAGGACGTCGTGGATCTGGGCGCAGGCCACACCGAAGTAGGCCGGGCTCTTTTCGCCCACGATGATGAGCGTCTCCAGCGGCAGTTCCAGGAAGGGTTCGGCCGGCATGTCGGCGGCGATGATCGCCTTGATCTCGCGGACACCGGTCTGCATGAGGTCGCGCAGCTGCTTGCCGATCGGGGTCCCTGCCGAGAGCTTGTTCGCCAGCGTCAGCATGGACAGCGGCATCCGGGACAGCGCACTGCCGGTCTCCAGGCCCTTGAGCAGGACGGCGAGGGCGCGGTCGTCGTCGCCGGCCGCGGTCGCCCGCTCGTATTCGGCGGTCCAGTCCGCCGTGACGCTGTGGTTGACGGACACGGCGGGGTCGTACACGGCCAGGCGTTCCACCGGCAGGGTGCGGGCCGCGTGCAGGGCCACCGCCCCGCCGAAGCTGTGCCCGAAGACATCCGTGCTGGACGTGTACTTCATGACGGCGTCGAGGTCGCGGATGTCCACGTCCAGGGTGTAGTCCTCAGGCTGCGGGGAAGACGAACCGCGGCCGCGCCGGTTGAAGGTGTGCACCGGCCGGCCCAGGGACGCGCTGAGTTTCTGCGCGAAACGCGTGTAGTCGGCAGCCGTCACCATGGAGGCCGGCACGACGACGATGCCCGAACCGGCCGAGGCGAGCTCGGCGCCCGTGCTGAAAAGCTCGATCGTTCCGCCGTCGGCGGTTCTGATGTTCTCGCGGGTCATGCTCCGAGCCTAGCCGAGCCCGCGCCCCGCTGCAGTAAGTTGCCGTGGGGTGCGGGAGCCCCTAGCTGCCCAGCCGGCCGCCGGAAACTTCGAGGTAGCAGGAACCGCACAGCGACTCGTACCAGACGTCCTGGCCGTCGATCGCCACCTGGTTGCCGTCGAACACCACCTGGTCGCCGATCCGGCGGGTGTTGAAGATGGCCTTCCGCCCGCACCGGCAGATGGTCTTGAGTTCTTCAAGGGTGTGCGCGATCTCCAGCAGGCGCAGGGACCCGGGGAAGGCGCGGGTCCGGAAGTCGGTGCGGATCCCGTAGGCAAGCACCGGGACGTCGTCCAGGACCGCGATGCGGAACAGATCATCCACCTGCTCCGGCTCCAGGAACTGGGCCTCATCCACCAGCAGGCAGGCCACGGGCGGGGTGTCGACGTGCTGGAGCAGGGCATCGGGATCGTCGCCGTGGGCCTGGTCGGTGAAGAGCTTGCGGGCGGACGCGCCGGCGGGGATCAGGAAGTCCACCGTCCGGGTCATGCCCAGCCGGGACACGACGTCGGCGTCGCCCTTGGTGTCCACGTCCGGCTTGGCCAGCAGGACCCGCTGCCCGCGCTCCTCATAGTTGAACGCCGCCTGCAGCAGGCCCGTGGACTTGCCGGAGTTCATGGCGCCGTAGCGGAAATAAAGCTTGGCCAAGGGGGTCCTTTCGAAAGGGTCGCCCCCGATTCTAGCTGGCCGGTCCGCGCCGCGGGCGGCCCGGGAAGCGCCCCGGGAACGCGGGCATGCCGCCGGCCATGATCCCCATCCTGCCGCCCGCCATGCTGCCGGTCCCGCGGCCGGGCGCCGGGGATGCGGCGCCCGGACCGCCGAGCAGGAACCGTGCAGCCCTGAGCGCCAGCCGGTTCCCCGGCCGGATGGGGCCCTCGTGCAGCTGCCCGGGAACCACGGCGAAGGTCATTGCGGGGACGGCGGCGGCGAGCTGGCGGCCGGTCTCGGCGAAATATCCGGGACTCCAGCCGCCGCTGAGCAGCAGCGTGGGGGTGGTGATGCCGACGAAATCGTCGAGCTCGGCGTCGGCCGCCAGCACGGCCCGCATTTCCGCAACGGCAGTGGGCAGCAGGTCCCGCATTTCGGCGCCCAGGCTGGTCCGGGCCGAGAGGATGCTCAGCATGCGCAACGCGCCCAGGGGCAGCCGGGACACCGGACCCGCCGTCTCAAGTCCCTGCACCAGGTGGGCCCAAGCCTCGTCAAGCTTCCCGGCGGCCACCGAGCGCTCGAGCTCGGGCCGCCAGCGTTGGGTGAGGCTGCCGGAGAGGCTGACGGCCGCGTCATAAGTCACCATCCGCCGGATGGGTAAGCTACGGGCGGCCTGGAGGGCCACGAAGCCGCCATAGCTATGCGCCACGACATCGCTGCCGCCCGTCTCGCGGAGCACGGCGGCGAGGTCGGCGACTTCGGTGGCAGCCGAATAGCCGGCCGGCTGGGGCGAGGAACCGGCGCGGCCGCGCCGGTTATAGCAATGCACCGGCCGGTCCAGCAGCCGGGCGAGTTTTCGGGCAAACGGCTGGTACAGCGCGTCCGTGACCAGCGTTCCGTGCACGACGACGACCCCGGTCCCGGGCCCGCCCGGCCCGTGTCCCGCCGGACGGAATGTATGCACCTCAAGGCGCCCCTCGGCGTCGTCTGTCCTCACAGTCCACGTCTCCACAGCCCTGAGTCTATTCCCGCGCCCTGGGCGCCCCGCCTGCGCTGGTGCACCCCCGGGTGCCGCCGGGCGGAACCCGGCCGGGACCCCGGGGACCCGGCCGGGCGGAAATCGGCGGTAAACTTGGGGATTGTGACTTCCCAAAACACCCCTGCCCCGAACACCGCCGCCGAGCCGCACGATGCCAGCGAACAGACGCGCATCCGCATGGAGAAGCGCGCCAAGCTGATCGAACGCGGCGTCGAGGCATATCCGGTGGGTGTCGAGCGTTCACACTCGCTCACGGAAATCCGGGAGAAATACGCCCACCTGCAGGCCGACGAGACCACCGGCCATGTCGTCGGCGTCACCGGCCGCATCGTGTTCATCCGCAACACGGGCAAGCTCTGCTTCGCCACCCTCCAGGAGGGCGGCCTGGACGGCAAGGCCGTCCGGCTGCAGGTGATGCTGAGCCTGGCAAACGTAGGCGAGGAAGCGCTCGCGGACTGGAAGGCCCTCGTGGACCTGGGCGACCACGTCTTCATCACCGGCGAAGTCATCTCCTCGCGCCGCGGCGAGCTGTCCGTCATGGCGGATTCCTGGACCATGGCCTCGAAGGCACTGCGCCCGCTGCCCGTGCTGCACGCCGAACTGAACGAGGAAACCCGCGTCCGCCAGCGCTACGTCGACCTGATTGTCCGTGACGAGGCCCGCGAGATGGTCTACACCCGCGCCGCGATCACCCGCTCCATCCGCGAAACCCTGCACCGCCAGGGCTATGTCGAGGTGGAAACGCCCATGCTGCAGCTGGTCCACGGCGGCGCCACGGCCCGGCCTTTCGAGACGCACATGAACGCCTTCGACCAGAAGATGACGCTGCGCATCGCCACCGAGCTCTACCTCAAGCGCACGGTTGTCGGCGGGATCGACCGTGTCTACGACATGGGCCGGGTCTTCCGCAACGAGGGCGTCGACTCCACGCACAGCCCGGAATTCACCACCCTGGAGTCCTACGAGGCATGGGCGGACCAGTTCGTCATGGCCGACCGGATCAAGGAAATCATCCTGGATGCCGCCGACGCCGCCGGTGCGGGCCGCGTCCTGCAGACCGAGGCGGGGGAGATCAACCTCGACGGCGACTGGGCCTGGATGGCGGTCTACCCTGGACTCTCCGAGTTCGTCGGCCAGGAAGTCACCCCCGACACCCCAGCCGAAGAACTGCTGAAACTGGCCGCCAAGCACGAGGTCAAGGTCGATGCCGGGTGGGACGCCGAGAAGCTCGTCGTCGAACTTTTCGGCGAACTCGTGGAGCCCACGCTGCTGAATCCCACGTTCGTCTACGATTACCCGCCGTCGGCCCAGCCGCTGGCGCGCCAGCACCGCGAGGACGGACGCCTGATCGAGGCCTGGGACCTCATCATTGGCGGTATGGAGCGCGGCACCGCGTTCTCCGAACTGATCGACCCCGTGATCCAGCGCGAACGGCTCACCGAGCAGTCCCGCCGCTCCGCCGCGGGTGACGTGGAAGCCATGCAGCTGGACGAAGACTTCCTCCGTGCCCTCGAATACGGCGCGCCGCCCATGGGCGGGATCGGTCTGGGCATCGACCGCCTTGTCATGCTCTTCACCGGTGCCGGCATCCGCGAGACCATCCTGTTCCCCCTGCTGAAGCCCGAAGGACACTGAGCATGGACTACATCGCCGTCTTGCTGCCCCCAATCGTGGTGGGCCTGCTTTTCTGGTTTGCCATGAAATCGATATTCAATGCCGACAAATCCGAGCGGCAGGCCGAGGCCCGCGCCCACGCCGAAGCGGAGGCCCGGGCGGAAGCCCAAATCAAGCGTCCGGATTCCGGGCCCGTTGGCGGCTAATTCCCCGAAAACTGGTAATAGTGCCCTATTGCCGTCTGCGGCTTTCCTTGGGCGCAGTTTTACGCTTTGACTCCCTGCTGTAACGCGGAGGATACTTTTTACAGATACATCCTGCTTTTCTAAACACTCGTCCATTTGGAAAGAGAGTCTTTTATGGCACAGAAAGTAAAAATCATCCTCGTGGATGATCTGGATGGGGGATCCGCAGACGAAACTGTCCGGTTTGGCCTTGACGGCGTGAGCTACGAAATCGACTTGTCGGCCAGCAACGCATCAGAACTCCGCGGCGCCGTGGAGCGATTTGTGACGCACGCCCGCAAGACGTCAAGCGGGCGCGCCACGCGCACGAAAATTTCCACCGGCCGGAATCAGGACTCTGCCCAGATCCGTCAGTGGGCGCGCGACAACGGGTATGCGGTAAACAACCGCGGGCGTATCCAGGCGGAAATTCAGGAAGCTTACCAAAAGGCTAATTCCTAGCCCGGAGGCGCGCGGCAGGACACGGTTTCAAAGCCCCTCGCCACGTTCAAAGGCGGCAACGCCGCGCAATAAATGACAGTGCCCCCGTCTTTCCGGCGGGGGCATTGCCATGCCGCCGGTGCCCGCGCGCCGGCCCACCGCTCCGGCCCCTGCTCCCGGGCAGGCCGCCGGCCCGCTCCGCCGGGTTCGGGCCCCGCGGAGCGCCCTCCGGGGCCTGCCGGGGGCAGGTGCCGGGAGGGCCCCGGTGGCAGCAGTCAACCCTCCGGTTTCCCCTGTGGCGAACAAGCCCCAAATCTGGAACCCGGCCACGTAGCATCAAAGTACGTCGTAGCTAGGAGTGTGGCGAAATGTTTGAGCGATTTACGGACCGTGCCCGTCGCGTAGTTGTGCTTGCCCAAGAAGAGGCACGCATGCTGAACCACAATTACATTGGTACCGAACACATCCTCTTGGGTCTGATCCATGAGGGTGAAGGTGTTGCCGCCAAGGCCCTTGAATCCTTGAGCATTTCGCTCGACGGTGTCCGCGAGCAGGTGCAGGAGATTATCGGTCAGGGCCAGCAGGCGCCGTCGGGCCACATCCCCTTCACCCCGCGTGCCAAGAAGGTCCTTGAGCTCTCCCTCCGGGAGGCCCTGCAGTTGGGACATAACTACATCGGTACCGAGCACATCCTCCTCGGCCTCATCCGTGAGGGCGAAGGCGTGGCGGCGCAGGTGCTCGTCAAGCTCGGCGCCGACCTCAACCGTGTCCGCCAGCAGGTCATCCAGCTGCTCTCCGGCTACCAGGGCAAGGAAGCCACGGGCGCGGGCGTCGGCTCGAGCCAGGCCGAGGGCACCCCTGCCGGGTCCGTGGTCCTGGATCAGTTCGGCCGCAACCTGACCCAGGCCGCGCGCGAGAACAAGCTGGACCCGGTGATCGGCCGCGAGCAGGAAATGGAACGCGTCATGCAGGTCCTTTCCCGCCGCACCAAGAACAACCCGGTGCTGATCGGCGAGCCCGGCGTCGGCAAGACCGCAGTCGTCGAAGGCCTGGCCCAGGCGATCGTCCGCGGCGATGTCCCGGAGACCATCAAGGACAAGCAGCTGTACACCCTGGACCTCGGGTCCCTCGTGGCCGGCTCCCGCTACCGCGGTGACTTCGAAGAGCGCCTGAAGAAGGTCCTCAAGGAGATCCGCACCCGCGGGGACATCATCCTGTTCATCGATGAGATCCACACCCTGGTGGGTGCCGGTGCCGCCGAAGGCGCCATCGACGCAGCCTCGATCCTCAAGCCCATGCTGGCACGCGGCGAGCTCCAGACCATCGGTGCGACCACGCTGGACGAGTACCGCAAGCACATCGAGAAGGACGCTGCGCTGGAGCGCCGCTTCCAGCCCATCCAGGTCAAGGAACCCTCCGTCGCGCACGCGATCGAAATCCTCAAGGGCCTCCGCGACCGGTATGAGGCCCACCACCGCGTCACCATCACCGACGGCGCCCTCGCCTCCGCGGCCAGCCTGTCCGAGCGCTACATCTCGGACCGGTTCCTGCCGGACAAGGCGATCGACCTGATCGACGAGGCCGGTGCGCGGCTGCGCATCCGCCGCATGACCGCTCCGCCGGAGCTCAAGGTCATGGACGAGAAGATCGCCGCCATGAAGCTGGAGAAGGAATCCGCGATCGACGCGCAGGACTTCGAAGGTGCCGCGTCGTTGCGCGACAAGGAGCAGAAGCTCATTGCCGAGCGCGCCGAGAAGGAACGCCAGTGGAAGACCGGCGGCATGGACGACATCTCCGAAGTTGATGAGGATCTCATCGCCGAGGTGCTGGCGAACTCCACCGGCATTCCGGTCTTCAAGCTGACCGAGGAAGAGTCCTCGCGCCTGCTGAAGATGGAAGACGAACTGCACAAGCGTGTGGTCGGCCAGGACGAGGCCATCAAGGCCCTCTCCCAGGCGATCCGCCGCACCCGTGCCGGCCTGAAGGACCCCAAGCGTCCCGGCGGCTCGTTCATCTTCGCCGGCCCCACCGGCGTCGGCAAGACCGAACTCGCCAAGGCCCTCGCGGAGTTCCTGTTCGGCGAGGAAGACGCGCTGATCACCCTGGACATGTCCGAATACTCGGAGAAGCACACCGTGTCACGGCTCTTCGGTGCACCTCCGGGCTACGTGGGCTATGAAGAGGGCGGCCAGCTGACCGAGAAGGTCCGGCGTCGTCCGTTCTCCGTGGTCTTGTTCGATGAAGTGGAAAAGGCGCACGCCGACCTCTTCAACTCGCTGCTGCAGATCCTGGAAGACGGCCGCCTGACCGACTCCCAGGGCCGTGTGGTGGACTTCAAGAACACCGTGATCATCATGACCACCAACCTCGGCACCCGGGACATCTCCAAGAGCGTCGCGACCGGCTTCCAGTCCGGAACCGACACCCAGACCGGCTACAACCGGATGCGTGCCCGCGTCACGGAAGAACTGAAGCAGCACTTCCGCCCCGAGTTCCTGAACCGTGTTGACGACGTTGTGGTCTTCCCGCAGCTGACCCAGGACGAGATCATCGAGATCGTGGACCTGTTCGTGACCCGCCTGGAGAAGCGGCTCAAGGACAAGGACATGGGCATCGAACTGACCAAGGCGGCCAAGGTGCTCCTGGCGACCCGCGGCTACGACCCCGCCATGGGTGCCCGGCCGCTGCGCCGCACCATCCAGCGCGAGATCGAGGACCAGCTCTCCGAGAAGATCCTCTTCGGCGAACTGCACTCCGGCGACATCGTGGTGGTGGATGTTGAAGGCGAGGGCGACGACGCGAAGTTCACCTTCGCCGGCAACGCCAAGCCGCGCATCCCGGAAATCGCCCCGAGCGTCTAGCCGCGAATGCCAAAGGCCCCGGCCGCTTCCTAATGGAGCGGCCGGGGCCTTCTGCGTTGTGGCGCCGGGCGGCGGTCCTCAGGCGGTGACGGTGATCCAGTCCCCGTCGATGGCTGCGGTCAGCGGCGCGAGGGGGCGGCGGGCCGGCCCGGAAATGACGCTTCCGTCCGCTCCCTTAAAAGTGGAGCCGTGGCAGGGGCACTCGAAGTCCTGGCCGGACGGGGCGACAGGGCAGCCGGCGTGCGTGCAGGTCGCGTCGTAGGCCAGGACCTTGCGGTCTTCAGGCCGGAAAACGACGACCGTCTTGCCGTTGGCGTTCCCGGTGGCGGTGGAGCCCACGGTGATGTCGGTGAGCTTGCCGATCCGGACAGGCGTGCCGGCCGGTTCCGGTGCGCCGGGGGCCGTCGTCGGGGCAGCGCTGTCTGTCGGTGCTACGGAGCATGCGGACAGGGCCAGGCCGCCGCCAACCGTGGCGGCCGCGCCGAGCAGCATGGAACGTCTGGGCAGGGACTTGTCAGGGTTCATGGACCCAGCATGCCAAGTCCGGCTGAAAAGTTCCTGCAATCCGGGACTGCCGGCGCCCGTGGCGGTGTTCCGGGGACGGGTCCAGTGAAGGGGCTGGTTCACTCTCAGTGAACTTTTTGTGATCGATGCCACAAGCGGTGTTGAATCGGTGCATGGCTGCCAAGGACTCAGAGACCCTGAGCGAACAACCCGAGACCCCGTTCCACGATCTGGACCATTACCTCGCCATCCCGCGGGTGAGTGGTCTGGCCCTCAGCCCCGACGGCGCGCGGCTGGTGACCACCGTCGCCACCCTCAACGCCAAGGGAACCGAATACTGCACGGCCCTGTGGGAGATCGATCCGCGGGGAGAGGTCCAGGCCCGCCGCATCACGCGCAGCGCCAAGGGCGAAGCGGGCGCAGTGTTTGCCGCCAACGGTGACCTGTACTTCACCTCGGCCCGTCCGGACCCGGAGAGCCCCGACGCCGATCCCGTCAACGCCCTGTGGGTGCTGCCGGCCGGCGGCGGCGAAGCCCGGGTGGCCCTGACCCGCGCCGGCGGAGTCAGCGGGATCCTGGCTGCGAGGGACGCCGACGTGCTGGTGGCCGCGGCCGCGGTTCTGGCCGGCGCCACCGACGAGGACAACGACGAGGAGCGCCGCAAGGCCCGCAAGGACAAGAAGGTCGCCGCCATCCTGCACAGCGGCTACCCCGTCCGCTACTGGGACGCCGACCTCGGCCCCGCCCAGCCACGGTTGTTCGCCGTCGGCCCCGGGGAAGAAACGGCGGCCGGCAAACCGGGGACGGTCGACGCCGCGCCGCCGCTAGAGCTCCGCAACCTGACGCCCGACGCCGGCGCGGGACTGCGCGACGCCGAGTCGGTGATCAGCCCGGACGGCAAGACAATCTACAGCAGCTTCATGAAGCCGCTGGCCGGGGCGGATTCCCGCTCCCTGCTGGTCGCCATCGATGTCGCCACCGGCACCAGGACAGTGCTGCTGGACACGGACGGGATCAATTACTTCCCCGGGCCGGTCAGCCCGGATAACCGCACCCTCGTGGTGGTCAGTGAAAGCGATACCACACCGGTTGCGGCCCCGCAGATTAAGCTCCACCTCCTCGACGTCGGCGCACCGGCAGGCGAGGGCGCGTTGACGCCGCTTGCCCACGACTGGGACCGCTGGGCCCGCCCCGCCGCGTGGCTGCCGGACGGCTCGGCCCTGCTTGTCACCGCCGACGAGGACGGCGCCGCGCCGGTCTTCCGGATCCCGGTGGCGGCGGAACCCGGCCAGGCAGTCCAGGTCTCACGCCTGACGGACGACGCCGCCGCCTACACCGACGTCGTAATCGCACCGGACGGGCACAACGCCTACGCCCTGCGCAGCTCTTACGAATTCCCCGCCGAACCCGTGCGGATCGACCTCGCCGGCGGCGGCGTCGTACGCCTGCAGGCGCCGGCGGCGCGCCCGTTGTACAAGGGCAGGCTGGAACGGGTGGAGGCGACGGCGCCGGACGGCGCACGGGTGCCCGCGTACCTGGCGCTTCCTGAGGGGGCCTCGGCCGCGAGTCCTGCACCGCTGCTGCTCTGGATCCACGGCGGCCCGCTGGGCTCCTGGAACGCCTGGACCTGGCGCTGGAACCCCTGGCTCCTGGTGGCCCGCGGCTACGCGGTGCTGCTGCCGGACCCTGCCCTCTCCACCGGATACGGGCAGGACTACATCCAGCGCGGCTGGGGTGAATGGGGCAAAGCACCGTTCACGGACCTGATGGCCATCACCGACGCCGTGGTGCAGCGCCCGGACATTGACGAGACCCGCACAGCGGCCATGGGCGGCTCCTTCGGCGGCTACATGGCCAACTGGGTGGCCGGGCACACCGACCGCTTCAAGGCAATCGTCACCCACGCCAGCCTCTGGGCCCTGGACCAGTTCGGTCCCACCACGGACGCCGCGCAGTACTGGCTCAAGGAAATGTCGGCCGGGATGGCGATGGAGAATTCCCCGCATCTGCACGTGGAGAACATCCGGACGCCGATGCTCGTCATCCACGGGGACAAGGACTACCGCGTGCCGATCGGCGAGGGGCTCCGGCTCTGGTACGAACTGCTCGCGAAGTCGCAGCTCGCGGCCGACGAGAACGGTGAAACCGACCACCGCTTCCTATACTTCCCGGACGAGAACCACTGGATCCTGCAGCCGCAGCATGCCAAGGTCTGGTACGGCGTCGTGGAGCACTTCCTGGCCAGGAACCTGCTGGAAAAAGACATCCCCGTCCCCGACGAGCTGGGGCTCTGACGCCGCGGGCCCGGGTCCGGCCGCGGGCCTGCCGGACCCGGAGCCCCCGTAAGATTGGGCTGTGACTGAGACGATCCGCATCCGCCCTGCCCGCACCGGCGACGTCGCCGCCATCAAGACCCTCGTGGCGCCGCTGGCCGAACAGCGGATCCTCATGGCCAAGGAAACGGTGGCCTATTACGAAAGCCTGCAGGAATTCCGGATTGCCGAATCGGACGACGGCGAGGTCATCGGCTGCGGTGCCCTGCACGTCATGTGGGAGGACCTTGCCGAGGTGCGCACCCTCGCGGCCGCGGACGCCTGGCGGGGCAAAGGGGTGGGCCACGCGCTGGTCGAACGCCTGCTGGAGGAGGCCCGCGCCCTGGGCGTATCCCGCGTTTTCTGCCTGACCTTTGAGGTCGACTTCTTCAAGAAGCACGGCTTCGAAGTCATGGCCGACCAGACCGCCGTGGACCCCGTGGTGTATTCCGAACTCCTGCGCTCCCATGACGAAGGCGTGGCCGAGTTCCTCGACCTGGCCCGGGTCAAGCCGAACACCCTGGGCAACACAAGGATGATCAAGGCGCTGTAGTGCGGCCGCCCCAAGGCTTCCCTTCAATAAATTTGGTGGATAAACTGATCCCGGCCCAGGGGGTGGGCCACCAAACTTTCGGAGGCAAAAAATTGCATAACGACGTGATTTTCCCCGATTTCTCCGCTTTTCGCAGTCCAGCCGCCAGTGCCCCGGCAGCGCCGCCGGGCCAGGCCGTGGGGGCGCAGGACCTGCCGTCGCCGGCCCCGGTCGCCGCCGAACCGCCGGCGCTGGATCCGGTTGCCACGGAAAAGGCCGCCAACCCGGAGCCTGAGGCACCTGCGCCACCGCCGCCCGCAACCCGCGCCCGCAAGGGCAGACTCGCCGCTCCGCCGTTCTCCTGGCTGGGCGGCGACGCGTGGCCGCACTTCCCGGCGTGGGCCGACAAGAAGGCCTGAACGCCGCCAAATTGCCCGGGAACGCGAGCCTACCGCCGGCCCGGCCCCGGTAGTAGGGTCTAAGCAAGCAGCCAGGACACCATCCAGGGAGCACCGCCATGAAGAAACTGATCAATGATCCCAAAGCCGTGGTCGACGAGTCAGCGGAAGGGTTCGGGCTTGCGCATGCCGACCTCGTGACTGTCTTCCCGGACCCGAAGTACATCGTGCGCAAGGACGCGCCCGTGGCCGGGAAAGTCGGCCTTGTCTCCGGCGGCGGCAGCGGCCATGAGCCGCTGCACGGCGGCTATGTCGGGATGGGCATGCTCGACGCCGCCGTTCCCGGCGCCGTGTTCACCTCGCCCACCCCGGACCAGATCCTGCCGGCGACGCTCGCCGTGAACTCCGGTGCCGGCGTCGTGCACATCGTCAAGAACTACACCGGCGACGTCCTCAACTTTGAAACCGCCGCCGAACTCGCCCAGGCCGAAGGCGTCGAAGTCCGCACTGTCCTCGTCAACGACGACGTCGCCGTGCAGGATTCGCTGTACACCGCCGGCCGCCGCGGTGTGGGCGGAACCGTGCTCGTCGAGAAGATCGCCGGTGCGGCCGCCGAACGCGGCGACAACCTGGACGCCGTGGCCGCGATCGGTGACCGCGTCAACCAGAACGTGCGCAGCATGGGCGTGGCACTGACCGCCTGCACCGTGCCGCACGCAGGGGTCCCCAGCTTTGAACTCGAGGAAAACGAGATCGAGATCGGGATCGGCATCCACGGCGAGCCGGGACGGCACAAGATTCCGATGGAAAACGCCGACGGCATCACCGACCGCCTCCTGGACCCGGTGGTCAGCGACCTCGGGCTCAACTCGGGAGACAAAGTCCTTCTCTTCGTCAACGGCATGGGCGGCACGCCGGCGAGCGAGCTGTACATCGTGTACCGCCGGGCCGCACAGAGGCTGGCGGAGCAGGGCATCACCGTGGCGCGCTCGCTCGTGGGCAACTACATCACGTCGCTGGAAATGCAGGGCTGCTCCATCACTGTCCTGCGCCTCGATGACGAGATGACTTCCCTCTGGGACGCGCCCGTGCACACGCCGGCCCTTCGCTGGGGCGTCTGACCGTGGGGCTGGATGTCGGCTGGGCCGTGCGCTGGCTGACCCTGTCAGCGCAGGCGATGGCGGATCACCGGGTGGAGCTGATCGAGCTCGACCGGCCGATCGGGGACTCGGACCACGGCGAAAACATGGACCGCGGCTTCAAAGCGGTGATGGTCAAGCTCGCCGAGGTCCCGCCGGAGACCCCGGGCGCGGCCCTGAAGCTGACGGCGATGACGCTGATGTCCAAGGTCGGCGGCGCTGCCGGACCGTTGTACGGCACAGCCTTCCTCCGGGCCGCCACCGCGCTGGGAGACACCTCCGACATCGACGCGCCGGCCCTGGCCGCCGCCCTGCAGGCCGCCCGCGACGGCATCGTTGCCCGCGGCAAGGCCGAATCCGGCGACAAGACCATGGTCGACGCCTGGACACCGGCGATCGAGGCAGCCGCTGTAGCGGCCGGCAACGGCGATGTCCTGAAAGTGCTGCTGGCCGCGGCCGACGCCGCGGAGGCCGGCGCGGTCTCCACGGATCCGATGCTGGCCCGCAAGGGCCGCGCCAGCTACCTGGGGGAGCGCAGCATCGGCCACCGGGACCCCGGGGCGGTTTCCAGCGCGCTGATCCTGCGCGCGGCGGCCGGGGCGGCCGAGTGACCGTCCGGCTGGTCGTCGTCTCGCACAGTGGGAAAATTGCCGACGGCGCCGCCGAGCTCGCCGCGCAGATGGCGCCGGACGTTGCCATCATCCCCGCCGGCGGTACCGACGACGGCCGGATCGGCACGAGCCTGGAGAAGGTCATGGCGGCGCTGGAGCAGGCCGCGGGCGACGGCGTTGTGGTGCTCACCGACCTCGGCTCCGCGGTGATGACCGCCGAGTCGGCGGCCGAGTTCGCGGCGGATCCGGGGTCCGTGCTGCTCGCGGACGCGCCGCTCATCGAAGGACTGGTGGCGGCAGCGGTGGCGGCCCAGGCCGGGGCCGATGCGGAAGCCGTCAAAGAGGCCGCCGAGGCGGTCTACCGGCCGCCGGCCGCGGCGACGCATCCGCACGAGCACCTTCCCCCGGAGGCCACGGGTGACTTCGAACTCGTCAACCAGGCCGGCATGCATGCCCGGCCGGCAGCGAAGATTGCCGGCGGATTGTCCGGGATGGACGCCGACGTCACCGTCAACGGCGCCGACGGTGCGTCCATGACGGAACTCATGATGCTTGCCGCCGGCAAAGGAACAGTGCTGCACGTGGAGGCCAGCGGCCCCGACGCCGCCAAGGCGGTCGGTTACCTGGAACGCCTGATCAGCTCGGGATTCGGTGAGCCGTAGGCCCGGGCGCGGGCCGCTGCTGCCTCGCCCGCAGCGGCCGGATAATTGCTCTCTATGCTTCTCGGCATAAGCGATCCTCAGCCAGGGAGCCGGAAGCCGCCCCCATGAAGTTCCGCGAGGCCGTCACCGAGCAGCCCGGCCAGGGCTCGTTCCAGTTGTTCGGGCGCCGCGTTGAGCCGGTGCAGGGCCGCGAGCGGGACCCCGATGCCCTGCGGTTCAAATCCGAGGTCCGCCGGGGCCCGGTGGAACAACTCACGCGCCACGGGATCCTCTGCCACCCGCAGCACAGCCATCACGGCACCGCGCACCTGCCGGTCCGTCCCATGCCAGGCCTGCCCCTTGGGGGTGTAGGTCGGCGGCGGCTCGCCGGCCGCAAGCCAGGCGCAGGACGCACTGACCGGGCACTGCCGGCATTTGGGTGCCCGTGCCGTGCAGACCAGTGCGCCGAGTTCCATGACGGAGGCATTCCAGCGCACTGAGGCGGCTGTGTCGTCCGGGAGCAGTTCAGCCGCGAGCCGCATCTCGGCCGCGGTCAGCGCCTGGGCGGGCAGGGCCGAGCCCAGGACCAGCCGTGCATGGACCCGGCGGATGTTGGTATCCACTACGGTTTCGCGGCGCCCGAAGGCGAAAGCCGCAACGGCCGCCGCCGTGTAGCTGCCCACACCGGGCAGTTCAAGGAGTTCTGAGTAGGTGCCGGGGACCGCCCCGCCGTGGCTGTCCCGGATGGCGACGGCGGCCGCGTGCAGGCGCAATGCCCGGCGGGGGTATCCCAGCCGTCCCCAGGACCGGACGGCTTCTCCGGCGGCTTCGCCCGCGAGGTCGGACGGCTCCGGCCAGCGGCGCAGCCACTCCTCCCAGACCGGCAGGACCCGGACCACCGGCGTCTGCTGGAGCATGACCTCGCTGACCAGCACACCCCACGGCGTGCACCCCGCGCTCCGCCACGGCAAATCCCTGGCGCTCGACGCGAACCAGTCATCCAGGGCGGCATGGAGGGCGGTGAGGTCCGCGCCGACGGCCGTCGGCCCGGTCTGCGGCCCGGCGTGCGCGGCGTCAACGGTAAGGGATGGGACTAGAGTTTCGATCCTTTCAGCGTAGTAGATGCGGCGAAGGGATCCGGACGGCTGCGGCTTCCGCGGCGTGGTCGGGCGTCTTCGGCCGCGCGGTTCTCTAGGCTAGAAGAATGGTTAGGCAAGGCAGTTCAGGAGCGGGCGGTTCACGGCCGAAAGGTTCCGGCAGGGGGCAGCCCGCCCGCAAGCCGGGACGTCCTCCGCTCAGCCCGGTCTACCGCCGCCGCAGGCTGTTTGCAGGTGTGGTCCTGCTGCTTGTCATCGCCGTGGTGGTCGGCGGTTTTGCCGCCGTCTCAAATGCCCTCGGCGGTGCAACGACTTCCGCTGCCCAGCCGACCGGCACGCAGGCGGCCGGTACCCAGGAATCGGGTGCCGGGGCCGAGCCGTCGGACCAGGCCTCGGCCTCGGCGAGCCCCGGGGCATCCGATTCACCTTCGGCCACGCCCGGCGCCGCGGCCGGCGACGGCTGCGAGCAGAATCTTGTAACCGTCACGGCTGCCACGGACAAGCCGTCCTACGATGCCGGTGAGAAGCCGATGCTGACCCTCAAGGTGACCAACAACAATAAGGTGCCGTGCGAGGTCAACATGGGGACTTCGCAGATGGAGTACATGATCACCAGCGGCTCGGACCGGATCTTTTCCTCCAAGGACTGCCAGGCCGAGGCCACGGACCTGATGAAGACCATCGCGCCGGGCAAGAGCGAGACCGCCAACTTCCCTTGGCAGCGCAACCGCACAGTGCAGGGCTGCGAAGCCGTGGAGGCCAAGCCCGGAACCGACGGCGCCTACTACGTCTTCACCGCACGGCTGGCCGGCAAAACCAGCCCCAAGGCCGTGTTCCAGCTCTACTGACGGGGTTAGGCGCAGGGCCTCAGGGTTTAGAGGAAACGGTCCAGCAGGCTGGCCTCGGCCATGCGGCTCAGGCCCTCCCGGACCGTCCTGGCACGCTGGTCGCCGATTCCGTCCACGGTCATGAGGTCATCGATCGTTGCCGCCATCAGGAACTGCAGGCCGCCGAAGTGGTCCACCAGGCGGTCCGCGACGGCCCGTGGCACGGCCTTCAGGCCGGAAAGCAGGCGGTAGCCGCGCGGCTGCACGACGGCGTCCAGGTTTGCCTCGCCGCCGGCGAAGCCGACGATCCCGGCGATCCTGCCCAGATCGATCAGCTCGGTGGGGCCCAGGCCGACGAGGGCCTTGACGGCGTTGTCGATGTCCTCCGGGGTGGCATCCGGGCTGGAGTAGTCGCGGATGATCACGTCGCTGCCGGGACCGCGGCCCACGGTGAGCTCGTCCAGCTGCAGCGACAGCAGGCGGCCGTCTTCGCCCAGTTCCAGGACGTACTGGGAGATTTCCTCGGAAATCCTGCGCACCATTTCCTGGCGCTGGAGCGTGACGGCGACGTCGCGGACAGTCACCATGGCCTCGATTTCCAGGGCGGAGAGCGAACTGGTCACCTGGTCCAGGCGTGAGCGGTAGCGTTCCAGGGTGGCCAGGGCCTGGTTGGCGCGGGCCAGGACCTTTTCGGAGCCCTCCAGGACGTGCCGGAGCCCGTTGACGTACAGGGCGATGATCTGCATGGACTGGCTGACCGAGATGACGGGGACGCCGGTCTGGATGGCCACACGCTCCGCGGTGCGGTGCCGGGTGCCGGATTCCTGCGTTTCGATGCTTGAGTCCGGGACGAGCTGGACCGCCGCGCGCAGGATGTTGCTGGCATCTTTGTCGCAGACAATGGCGCCGTCCATCTTGGCCAGTTCCCGCAGCCGCGTGGGGGAGAAGTCGATGCCGATCTCGAATCCGCCCGAACAGATGGACTCGATGGTCCTGTCGATGCCCAGCACGATCAGGGCACCGGTCCGGCCGCGGAGGATGCGTTCCAGTCCGTCGCGGAGGGCGGTGCCCGGTGCCACTCTGGCCAGAGTCGCCTTGAGAGCATCTTCAGGGCTCCGAGCCATAGATTTCCCTTCCAAGGTGCAGGAACGAGCCTGCAGGTGTGCCGGGTTCGAGGGTCTTCCGGCAGGATCAAAAAGTACTCAGTTCCCCGCTCTCCCCATGATAGGGGTAAAGGAGGGCTACTTCCGCACAGTCAAGCCTTAAAGTGGCCCATGGCGACGCTCCGCCGGATGCCTCCGTAATGGCTGTTGCGGGTCCCGTCCGGGACTGCATTTTGGCGGTGGTGGCCGGCCTGCGCGAAGGGGCCGGCAGGCGGACGTGCGGCCGCCGCTTCGTGCCGGACCGGCGGCCTGGGATAAACTTGGATCCTTGGGTGTACCGCGGGCTCTCCGCGCCGTAACCTGTCCACAGCCGCAGCGAAAGTAGCATCGTGTCTCAAGAAGTCCACAGCCCCGCCCGAGTCCAGGAGATTCACAAGCAGGCGGCCCGGCGCCGGACTTTTGCCGTCATTTCGCACCCCGACGCCGGTAAATCCACCCTCACCGAGGCGCTCGCGCTGCACGCGAAGGTGATCGGCACGGCCGGTGCTTCCAGCGGCAAGGCCAACCGCAAGGAAACGGTCTCGGACTGGATGCAGATGGAAAAGGACCGCGGCATCTCGATCAGCTCCGCGGCGCTGCAGTTCGCCTACCGGGACACCGTCATCAACCTCCTGGACACCCCCGGCCACGCCGACTTCTCCGAGGACACGTACCGCGTGCTGGCGGCCGTGGACTGCGCGGTCATGCTGGTGGACGCTGCGAAGGGCCTGGAAACCCAGACCATGAAGCTCTTCGAGGTCTGCAAGCAGCGGAACCTGCCCATCATCACCGTGATCAACAAGTGGGACCGGCCCGGCCTGGACGCCCTGGCCCTCATGGACGAGATCACCGAGCGCACCGGCCTGCAGCCGATGCCGCTGACCTGGGCTGTGGGTATCTCCGGCGACTTCCGCGGTGTCTGGGACCTGCGCAACTACCGTTTCGCGCAGTTCCAGCGCAACAATGCCGGCGCCAACATCGCCCTCACCGAATACTTCACCCCGGACGAGGCCGCCGCCAGCCAGGGCGATGACTGGTCCAACGCCGTCGACGAGGCCGGACTGGTCATCGAATCCAACCTGGCATTCGACGTCGAGGCCTTCCACGCCGGCAAGGCGACGCCGATTCTCTTCAGCTCGGCCGCGCTGAACTTCGGCGTGAAGGAAATCCTGGACGCCCTCGTGGACTTCGCCCCGCCCGCAGCCCCGCGCCCCGACGTCGACGGCGAGCCCCGCCCCGTCGATGCCCCGTTCGCCGGATTCGTCTTCAAGGTCCAGGCCGGGATGAACAAGGCCCACCGGGACCACGTGGCCTTTATCCGCGTCTGCTCCGGCAGGTTCGAGCGCGGCATGGTGGTCACCCAGGGCCGGACCGGGAAGTCCTTCGCCACGAAGTACGCCCAGCAGGTCTTCGGCCGCGAACGCGAAGTCATTGACGAGGCCTTCCCGGGCGACGTCGTGGGACTCGTGAACGCCTCCTCCCTGCGGGTGGGGGACAGTCTCTTCCTCGAGAACCCGGTGGAGTTCCCGGCGATCCCGCTGTTCGCCCCCGAACACTTCCAGGTGGCGCGGTCCAAGGACCCCAGCCGGTTCAAGCAGTTCCGCCGCGGCATAGAACAGCTCGAGCACGAGGGTGTCATCCAGGTGCTCCGCTCCGACATCCGCGGAGACCAGGCCCCCGTCCTTGCCGCAGTCGGACCCATGCAGTTCGAGGTGGTCGAAGACCGCATGGCCCACGACTTCAGCGCCCCGATGCGGCTGGAACGCCTCCCGTACTCGATGGCCCGGATCTCGACGGCGGACGCCATGGCGGTTCTGGCCAACGTGCCCGGCGCCGAGGTGCTGCTGCGCTCCGACGGGGAATACCTGGCGCTGTTCAACGACGTCTGGGCCCTCCGCCGGATCGAAAAGAACCACCCGGACCTGACGCTTGTGCCGATCGGGACCCACAACCCCGCCAAATAGCGGCAAAAAGCATCGGGACCTACGGGGAAAGATGCCCGGAGCGTCTTCCTGAATCCGCTTTGCGCGTTATCATAAGTAACCTTGCTAATGCGGCAGGTGCCGGGGTCAGTTAACCGGCTGTGAACTGATCCGCCCGATTCCCGCGGCGGGCCCCGTGAGAGGGACCACGTAAAACTCTTGACACCAACTATGGACCCCGGTTTCCTGCTCAGCGGGCGCTACCGGATCGAAGAACTCATTGGCCGGGGCAGCCAGTCCAGTGTGTACCGTGCCACGGACGAATCCCTGGGCCGCGAAGTAGCCGTCAAACTCTTCCGCGACGGCACCGTGGACGAGGAACGGACCAGCCGGCAGCGTGATGAAGTGCGGATCCTCGCCGGCATGGCCCACCATGCCCTCGTGACTCTGTTCGACGCCGGAGCCGACGTCAGCGACCCGGACCGCCGGCTTAGCTACCTCGTGATGGAGCTGGTCCGCGGCCCCGACCTCCGCCGCCGCGCGGCCGAAGGCCCGCTGTCCGCCGCCCACATGGCGCTGATCGGCCACGATCTCGCCGACGGACTGGCGCACATTCACGAGCAGGGCATCATCCACCGGGACGTCAAGCCTGCCAATATCCTGCTGGTGGACTACAGCGCCGAGGACCGCCGGCCGCGCGCCAAGCTCAGCGACTTCGGCGTGGCCATCACCGTCCGGGAGAGCCACCACGGCGACCTCGACGACAGTTCGGGCACGCCGGCCTACCTCAGCCCCGAACAGGCCGCTGGCGAGCCTGCCGTTCCCGCCAGCGACGTCTACTCGCTGGGACTGGTCCTGCTCGAGGGGCTGACCGGCAAGATGGCCTACCCCGGCGCCCCGCTCCAGTCCGCCCTTGCCCGGCTATTCGACGACCCGGACATTCCGGAGGGGCTCGCGCCTATGTGGGTGGCCCTGCTGACCTCGATGCTGAACCGGGACCCGGCGGCGCGGCCGCCGGCCCGCGAAGTATCCCTGGCCCTGCGCCAGGAGGCCATCAACTCCACCGGCCGGCACCGCAAGGACGCGGCGCCGCTGCTGACCGATGAAGAAGGGCGCATGCAGGCCGTCGAGCGGTACCGGATTCTGGATACCCCGGAGGACGGCGCCTTCAACCGCATCGCGGCGCTGGCCGCACGCATGTTCTCGGTGCCGGTGGCGATCGTCAGCGTGGTGGACCATGACCGCGTCTGGTTCAAGGCCCACCACGGCACGGACGTCACGGAGATTGGCCGCGACCCGGGTCTGTGCGCCTCAGCCGTCCTGCAGGGCGAACCTTGGATTGTCCGGGACGCGCTAAAAGATCCCCGGACGCTTGCCAACCCGCTCGTGGCCGGCGCGTTCGGCCTGCAGTTCTATGCCGGGGTGCCGTTGCGCAGCCGGGATGGCTACAACCTGGGCACTTTCTGCATCCTGGACCGCGAACCGCGCGAGTTCAGCGCCGAGGACATCTCCGCGCTGGAGGACTTGGCGGCACTGGTGATGCACGACCTGGAGCTCCGGCTGCACAGCCGGCAGGCGCTCGCCGGGTAACCGGCCCGCACGAGGGTCCAGCGTCCGGCCGGCCTACCGGCGGCCGGCGTGCAGGGCCAGTTCCAGCTCAAAGCGTGCCGTGGGGTCCTCCAGGGCGTCGCCGAAGAGTTCGCGCAGCTGCGCGGCCCGGTAGCCGACGGTCTGCGGGTGGATCCCGAGTTCGGCCGCCACCGGCGCCCGCTGGCCCCAGTGGCGCAGCCAGGAGAGCAGGGTTTCGGAGAGCCGCTCGCGTTGAGCCGGCTTGAGCCCTTCCAGCGGCGCGAGCCGGCGGTTGGCAAGTTCGGTGATCGCCGACGGTTCAGCCCCAAGAATCACCTGCGCCAGGTGCTCGTCGGCCCAGATCGGAGGATCCTCCGGCCCCTCGCGCGGAGGCAGTGCAGAGGCCGCCAGCACGGCCAGCCGCAGCGAATCCGGGACCTTTTCCCAACCGCCGGCCGGCCCCACGGACGCGCCGCGCCCCTTCAACGCGCGGTCCAGCTCCGCCCGTCCAGCCCGGGATTTCCGGGCCGGAACCAAGGCCACGACGTCGGTCTCGCGCTCAATCACCAAGGTTCCGGCCCCGAGCCGCAGCCGCAGCCCGGCCGCCCGGTCCAGCGGGAGGGTCACCACCACCATCCGCTGCGGCAGGGACCAGTCCGCCATGGCGGCCTGCTGACGGAGGGCCGCTTCGTCGGCCTGGCCGAGCAGGAGCAGGTCCAGCAGCTCGGTGCGCCGCCGGTCCACCGCGCCGGCGCGTTCGGACTGTTCGAAGGCGTACGCCTCCGCGCTCACTGCCGAGAGTTCGTCGATGTAGGCAAGGATCGATTCGCCCAGGTCCACGACGACACCCTGGCCCAGATGATGCTCCACCGAAACCTTGGACATCTCCCGGAAGGTGACGCGGGCGCCCATACGATACGCGCTCAGCAACGCATCCATGCTCCGGCCCTGCCGGAACTCGCCGCTGCCCAGACCGGCCACCAGGTCCCGGCTTTCCTGGGACAGCGCCGGCAGCCGCGTGCCGGGCAGCTGCAGGAACCGGTCCAGCGCCGCGGCCACACCGCGCCGCAGGCCGCGGCCGAAGCGCCCCTCGATCGGCCTGGCGTAGGCGGGAACGAGCTGCGGGACGGCCTCGATGATGGCCTCGACAATGCCGGGCATCCTGGGGCGGAGCATGTCGCTGACCTCGCGGGGCAGCGCCAGCCACGGCGGATCGTAGGCGGGGACGGTGCCGGCAGGCTCCCGGGCGGGTGAGGCGTTCATGAAAAATCCAAAGTGTTGTTGCGGAGAGATAGTTTTCTAGAGTCGATCGTATGCCTTGGGTGAAGAAGTATGACGTCCGCTGACATAAGCTTGGTAAATGATCCGGCTCCGTAAGCTGGCGCGCGCCGCATCTCTACTGACCACCCCCTTAGCTCCAGAAGATATTCTGTCGCTCTTCAACCCTGTGTTCTCCGCCCGCCAATTGCGCGGCGTGGTCACCCGGGTGGTCCCGGAAACGGCCGATTCCGCCACCATTTTCTTCCGTCCCGGCCGCGGCTGGCAAGCGCATCTTGCCGGCCAGTGGGCCAGAATCGGCGTCGAACTCGACGGCGTCCGCCACTGGCGGTCTTATTCGCTGAGCGCCCCTGCCGGCCAGGACCCCGCAATCACCGTTACTGATATGGGCGCCGTTTCCGGGGCCCTCGTGCGCAACACCAAACCCGGCGACGTCCTGTTTCTGGCGCCCCCGCAGGGCGACTTTATCTTGCCGGAGCACCCTCGCCCGCTGCTCATGCTGACCGCGGGCAGCGGAATCACGCCGGTGATGTCGATGATCCGTACCTTGGTCCCGCACCGTCCCGATGCCGACGTCGTGCTCATCCACACCGCGCGCACCGCCGCGGACTTTATCTTCCGTGAAGAACTCGCCGAACTCGCCGACCAGTTCCCCAACTTCCGCGTCGAGCAATGGTTCACCAGCGAGAACGGCCGGCTGGACTTTACCTCCGCAGGTGACCTCGACCGCCTCTGCCCGGACTGGCGCCAGCGCGCCGCCTACGCGTGCGGCCCCGAAGAGTTCCTCAATGACACCGAGGCGCTTTGGGAGGCAGAGGCCGTCGACGCCCCGCCGGCCGAAACAGCCCCGCCGGGCACCCTGACCATTGAACGCTTCACCGCCACCCTCGCCGCGGGTGCCGGGCACGACGGCGGGCTGGTCACCTTCGAAGCCTCCGACCGTGAAGTCGAAGCCGACGGCGACACCCCGCTGCTGGACGTCGGCGAAGACGCCGGGGTCCTCATGCCCAGCGGCTGCCGCATGGGCATCTGCCACAGCTGCCTCATCCCGCTGCGGGCCGGCCACGTCAGGGACCTCCGCACGGGCGAGGTCCACGGCGAGCCGGGCCAACTAATCCAGACGTGCGTGTCGGCAGCCGCCGGCCCCGTTAACCTCGACCTCTGAGGAGCACCACCGCATGACGATTGTTTCCAACAAGCCGGACCTTTCCGACACCGACTTCGACGCCGCTACTGGCGCCGACGCTGAGAACGCCGCCGATACCGCCGTGGCGGCGGCGGGAGCGGCAGCGAAGAAGCGGCCCGGCGCCCTCGCCGAAACCGGCAGCCCGCTCTTACGGCCGCCGGCGGCGGCGCACCTCTCCGACGAGCAAGTTGCGGAGCTGGGGCGTGAACTCGACGCCATCCGCGACGACATCCTCGCCAAGCGCGGCGCATCGGACGCGGCCTACATCCGCCGCCTGATCAAGATCCAGCGCGGCCTGGAGCTCTCGGGCCGCGCATTGCTCCTCATGGGCCGCAAGAAGCCCGCCTGGATCGCCGGCACCACGCTGCTGAGCTTCGCCAAGATCCTGGAAAACATGGAACTGGGGCACAACATCCTGCACGGCCAGTGGGACTGGATGCGCGACCCGGACATCCACTCCACCACGTGGGAATGGGACTTTGTCACCCCCGCGCGCTCCTGGCAGCACACCCACAACGACCTCCACCACCGCTGGACCAACGTGGTCGGCAAGGACAACGACATCGGATACAACCTCCTGCGGATGGACCCGGACCAGAAATGGACGCCGTTCAACCTGGGCAATCCGTTGTACAACGCGCTGCTGGCACCGGTCTTCGAGTGGGGCATCGCGATTTACGACCTCGAACTGGTCGAATACCAGGAGGGCAAGAAGTCGAAGGAAGCCCTCGTCAAGGACCTGAAGGCTCTCGGCCGCAAGGCCCTGAAGCAGTTCACCAAGGATTACGCCGCCACGCCCGCGGTCGCTATGCTGACCGGCTCCGGCAAGCAGGCCCTATACGGCACCCTGACCGCGAACGCCGTCCGCAACGTGTGGGCGCATGCCGTGATTTTCTGCGGCCACTTCCCGGAGGGCACTGACACCTTCACCGAGGAGATGGTGGACGGCGAGACCCGCGGCGACTGGTACGTGCGGCAGATGATCGGTTCGGCCAACATCTCCGGCTCCAGGTTCATGCACCTCATGTCCGGCAACCTCTCGCACCAGATTGAACACCACCTGTTCCCGGACCTGCCGTCGAACCGCTATGCGGAGGTGGCCCCGAAAGTGCAGGAGATCTGCAAGCGCTACGGCCTGCCGTACACCACCGGTCCGTTGCTGAAGCAGGTCGGCTCCACCTGGGGCAAGATCTTCAAGCTGGCCCTGCCCCCGAAGAAAGCCTAGGCCGCACGGCGCGGGCCGCCGGGCCCAAGGCTATCCGTTGAAGGCTGCCACGGCGCGCCCCCGCCTGCGTCGAACGAATATTCAACCAGCCGCCGTACCCTACAGTGGACGCAATCACTGAGGGGGGCCCACATGGCATGTGCCGGTTGCACGACATCTTCACCGCTTGGCTTTGATTTCAGCATGGCTTTCCAGCCGATCTATGACGCCGTCGCAGGCCGGGTGTGGGGATACGAGGCACTGGTCCGGGGCTTATCGGGCGAGGGGGCTTATGAGGTCCTGTCCAAGGTCTCGCCGGAACAGCGGTATCGGTTCGACCAGGCCTGCCGCGTCAAGGCGATCGAGCTGGCGTCGCGCCTGTTTCCCGCCGGTGAGGATCTGATGCTGTCGATCAATTTCATGCCGAATGCGGTGTACGAACCGGCTGCCTGCCTGCGCGCGACGCTGCTGGCGGCCGGGCGGTGCAGCTTTCCGACGTCGTCCATCATGTTCGAGTTCACGGAAAACGAGGAGGTCTCGGACACCGCCCACCTCACAAACATCATCACCGAATACCGCAAGCATGGTTTCACCACCGCCATCGACGACTTCGGTGCTGGCCATGCGGGGCTGGGCCTCCTGGTTGATTTCCAGCCGGACCTGATCAAGATCGACATGAAGCTCATCCGGGACATCGACACCAGCCCGGCCCGCCGGGCCGTCGTGGCTGGCATCGTCGGCATCGCGAAGGAGCTCGAGGTCACCGTACTCGCGGAAGGCATCGAGAGTGAGGCGGAGTTCCTGGGCCTGAGCGCAGCCGGCATCCGCCTGTTCCAGGGCTACTGGTTTGGGAAGCCGGCATTCGAGGAGCTTCCGCAAGTGCGTCCCGCTGTTTTGGGCGCGGCCGCCGTCGGTTAGCGCGCGGGCGCCACGGCAAATTCGCACCCGCCTGCCGCGGCAGGCAGCGCTCAGGGCTTGCTCGCTGCCCCCAGGACATGCGCCAGCCGCGGATTGCCCGGGAGGACGGAGTAGCCGAAGCGCTCCAGGTCCTGCACGGTGAGGCCCGCCCCGGCAATGAGCGCGGCGGTGTCGCGGTTGGGGTGGCACCCGCCCGCCATCCTGCTCCACAGTGGTGCGGCCAGATCCTCGACGGCCGCCACCACGCGGTGGGCCGAACGGACGTGCTCATAGAACAGCAGCAGACCGCCGGGCCGAAGGACCCGGACCACCTCCGCCAGGGCGGCAGCCGGGTCCGGCACGCTGCACAGCACCAGGCTGGAGACGACGACGTCCACCGAACCGTCCGCGGCGGGCAGCGACTCCGCCACCCCGTCCTTCACGGTCACCGGTACGGGCGCCTTGCCGGCGGCGGCTTGGGCCAGCTTCCGGAGCGTGGGGTCCGGTTCAAGGGCCAGGACGCCCGTCACCGCGGCAGGGTAAAAAGGGAAGGTGGCCCCGTAGCCTGCGCCGATTTCGACGACAACGCCGTGCGCGCCCGCCAGGAGGCGCCGCCGGTGCTCCGCCGCCCCGCGGGCGTCCATCCGCGGACCCATCCGGGCGAAACGTGCTCCGAACGATGAGCCGCGGGGCGTTGATTCAGGCATCGGCAATCTCCTCGGGTCAGCCGGCCGTGGCCGGGTTGAGCTTGAGCCTGCGCAACAGCTGGGCATTCAGGGCAACCACAATGGTCGACGCCGACATCATGATGGCGCCCGCGGCGGGGGAGAGCACGATCCCGGCGAAGGCGAGGACCCCGGCCGCCAGCGGCACGGAGATGACGTTGTAGCCCGTGGCCCACACGAGGTTCTGCCACATCTTCCGGTAACTCGCCCGCGACAGATCGAGCATCGACAGCACGGCCCGGGGGTCATTGCCGGCCAGGACCACCCCGGCGGATTCCACGGCCACGTCCGTGCCGCCGCCAATCGCGATCCCCACCTCGGCCCGTGCCAGCGCGGGGGAGTCGTTGACGCCGTCGCCCACCATGGCCACTTTCAGCCTGCGGGCCTGCAGCTCCGCCACCTTCTTGTCCTTGTCCGCCGGGAGAACCTCTGCGAAGACTTCATCGATGCCGAGATCGGCGGCGACAGCGTCAGCGACCTGCCGGGCGTCGCCGGTGATCATGGCCACCTTGATGCCCCTGGCCTGGAGGGCCCGCACGGCCTGGCGGGACTCGGGCCGGACGGCATCCTCGAGACTGACGGCGCCCAGGACGGTGCCGCCGTCGACCACGTGAAGCACGGCGGCGCCGCGCTCCAGCCAGACCCCGGTGACGGCGGCGAGGGACTGCGGTTCCTGCAGCCCCAGCTCCCGGAGCAGGGCGGGGCCGCCGACATGGACCGTCCGGCCGTCGACCGTGGCGCGGACGCCGCGGCCCGTCAGTGACATGAAGCCTGACGCTGTCGGGATGTCCAGCCCGCGGGCCCGGGCGGCGGCGACGATCGAACGGGCCACCGGGTGCTCGCTGTCTGCCTCCACGGCGGCAGCCAGGGCCAGCACGGCGTCCCGGCCGGCGGCTGTGTTGTTGCCCGTGCTGTCGCCTGCGGCGGCCGCGGCGACGCCCTTGAGCTCCGGCTCGCCCCTGGTCAGGGTCCCGGTCTTGTCGAAGAGCACGACGTCGACAGTCCGCATGCGCTCCAGTGCCATCCGGTTCTTGATCAGGACGCCGGCCCGGGCCGCCCGCTCGGTGGAGATGGCGATGACCAGCGGGATGGCAAGGCCCAGTGCATGCGGGCAGGCGATCACGAGGACGGTCACGGTGCGGGTGACGGCGTCAGTGACGCTGCCCATCAGGGTCCAGAAGATGAAAGTGAGAACACCTGTGCCGGCGGCGAAGTAGAACAGGAACGCGGCGGCCCTGTCGGCAAGGGCCTGGGCCCGGGACGATGAAGCCTGCGCCTCGGCCACGAGACGCTGGATCCCGGCCAGGGCAGTGTCCTCGCCGATCGCCGAAACCAGGACCCGGACGGAGTTGTCCGTGGCGATGGTGCCTGCCACCACGGGATCGCCAAGGGTTCGCAGGACGGTCTTCGATTCGCCCGTGATCATCGATTCGTCGAATTCGGCCTGGCCGTCACTGACCGTGCCGTCCGCCGGCATCCGGCCGCCCGGGCGCACCAGGATTGTGTCGCCGGCGCGGAGCTCCGCGACACTGACCGTCTCCGTCCCGGCGCCGGTGACCCGCTCCGCCTCGTCGGGCAGCAGCGCCGCCAGCGCATCCAGCGCCCCCTGGGCCGAGCCGAGGGCGCGCATCTCGATCCAGTGGCCCAGCAGCATGATGGGCACCAGGAGCGCCAGCTCCCACCAGAAGTCGAGGTCGAAGCCGCCGAGACCCAGGGTGGTCACCCATGAGGCGACGAACGCGACGCTGATGGCCATGGCGATCAGCAGCATCATCCCCGGTTTGCGCGTCCGCAGTTCGTCGAGCCCGCCCTTGAGGAACGGCCGGCCGCCGTAAACAAAGATCGCAGTGCCAAGCACGGGCGGAATCCAGGCCGAGCCCGGGAAAGCCGGGGGCTCGTAGCCGAGCAGATCCGCGAACATGGGGCTGAAGAAGACCACCGGTACCGCCAAGGCAACGCTCACCCAGAACCTGTCCCTGAACATGGCGACGCTGTGCCCGGCGTGCTGGCCGTGGCTGTGCACCATGTGGTCGTCCGCGGCGGCGCCGGCCGCGGCGTGGCCCGCTACAGAGTGGTCCATAGCGGAGTGGCTTGTCGCTGCGGTGCCCGTGTCGGCGTGGCCGGCTGCGGTGTGCCCTGCGGTTCCCTGCCTGCTGTCCGGGGTGGTGTGACGGTGTTCCATGGTGCGTGCTCCTGACGGAAGTCCAGTCGTCTTCGAACGCTCCCAACATACCCCCGGGGGGTATGTTCCGCAAGGGTTTGCTCAGCGGACCTCGATCACGCCCATCATCCCCAGGTCCTCATGGTCGAGGATGTGGCAGTGGTACGCGGACCGGCCGGCGAAGTCCTTGAAGGCGATCCTGACCGTCACCTGTCCATTCGCCGGCACGTTGACCACGTCCTGCCACGTGGGGACGGCGGGGGCTGCGCCATTGGCCGAGATGAGCTGCATCGGCCACACATGCAGGTGAAACGGATGGTCCATGGGGCTGGTGTTGACCACCGTCCATTCCTCCACGCTGCCTGCCGCCACCCTGGTGTCGGTCCTGGCCGCGTCGAATTCCCTGCCGTTGATCGTAAAGGCCATCATGCCGGAGCCGCCTCCGCCCATGCTCCCGGCGCCCATGCCTGCCGCGAGCAGGAACCGCCGGTGCGCGGCGACGGGAAGCTCCCTCAGGTCCGCGGCCGCCGGCCGGGGCGGCAAGCCGGCGGGGGCGGCGGCCGGTTCGCCCGCCACTTGGAGCGTTGCCAGTGCGACTCCCTGGGACTGGTCCGGCGTGTCGCGGCCCGCAGGGCCCCGGCCCATCATTCCGGGCATGCTGCCACGGTCATAGTAGGCGGCCCGCAGCACCGATCCGCCGGCCGCCGCCGTCACCAGGAGGTCCGCCCGGTTTCCGGGCGCCAGGAGCACCTCGGTGACGGGTTCCGGCGGCTGGAAACGCCCGGAGTCCAGGCCGAGCAGCTGCAGGTCCTGTCCGGCCAGCTGCAGCAGGAGGTAGCGGGACACGCAGGCATTGACCAGCCGCCACCTTTCCCGCTGCCCGGGCAGCGCGCTGATCAGGGGGTTGCTTTGGCCGTTGACGAGCACCAGGCCGCCTTCCCTGCCGGCCATGCGCTCTGCCTGCGGGACGCGGCGGACGTTTCCCGCGGCGTCCAGGTCCGTGTCGGAGACCACCAGCACGCGGTCCATGGCGGCCGGAACAGGCTCGTTGTCCTCGACAATGATGGCCCCGAAGAGGCCGCCGAAGACCTGCCCCGCGACCATGCCGTGGTGGTGCGGGTGGTACCAGTAGACGCCGGCCGGGTGGTCAGCGGGCAGGCGGTATTCGTAGTCGAAACTGCCGCCCGGGGCGACCGTCACGAACACGTTGTCGCCGTTTCCCTGCGGGGACACATGGAGCCCGTGCAGGTGAAGGTTGGTGGGCTCGGCCAGCCGGTTCAGCAGCCGGATGCGGAGCAGGTCCCCGGCGCGCAGCCGCAGTGTGGGGCCGGGACTGGTCCCGTTGTAACCAAGAGCTGTGGCCTGGCGGCCGCCCAGCTCCAAGGTGGCCGGGGCTGCCTCCAACTCGAGCGCCAAGGTTCCGCCGGCGCTGCTCCGCTCCGCCGGATGCGTCAAAGCGGCCCCGGCAACCGGCGCCCTTTGGGACGTCAGTGTCCAGGCGAGTCCCGCCGCTCCCACGGCCGTGGCGGCCACGCCAACCCCGCCCATCAACAGGGCATTGCGGCGGCTCAGGGGTTGCACTAGGGCTCCTCGCCCAGCACTTTCAGGCTCTCGCGGTACTGCTCAACGGACACCTCGCCGCGCGCAAAGCGTTCGTCAAGGATCAGGCGGGCCTGGGACCGTCCCTGGGCAGGGGGAACAGGGGGAGTGCCGGGAGGCGGGGCGGCCTGCCCGGGTGGAGGGAACTGTCCGGCGGTGTGCGGGGGCGGCGGGGGCAGCCCCGGTCCGGGGCTGCCGTGGCTAATGCCGCCGGTCAGGAGCCGGATGGCCAGGATGACCAGGACCGCGATGCCGGCCAGCAGAAACACGCCCCAAAGCCACATCCAGCCCATTTCAAAGCCATAACCCCACATCATGATGGATCCCCTCCGCACGGCCTACAACCTCATCGTGCGCCCGCCGGAAGTGCCGTGCAAGGGTCCTATGGGGCCTCAGCTGATCAGCAGCCCCAGCGCCTCGGCCAGGTGGCCGACCTCCCGGACCCTGAACCCCGCCGGCACCGGTCCGGGCCCGTTGAGGGTGGCCGGTACCACGGCATGGGTGAAACCGAGCCGGTGCGCCTCCTGGATGCGCTGGTTGATGCCGGGCACAGGACGCACTTCGCCGGCCAGGCCAACCTCGCCGAACGCGATCAGACGTTCGGGAAGCGGCTTCCTGGCCTTCGCGGAGGCCACCGCCAAGGCCACGGCGAGGTCCGTCGCGGGCTCGCTGAGCTTGACCCCGCCGACGGTTGCCACGTACGAGTCGTCCTTGCTCAGCAGGCAGCCGGCCCGCTGCTGCAGGACGGCCAGCAGCATCGCCACCCGCGAGCTGTCCAGTCCGCTGGTGGCGCGGCGCGGCTGCGAGCTGGCGCTTTCGGCCAGCAGCGACTGGACCTCGGCCAGCAGCGGCCGGCGTCCCTCCAGCGTGACGGTGATGCACGTTCCGGAGACCGGTTCCTTGGTCCGGGAGACGAACAGGCCGCTCGGATCGGCCAGGCCCTCGATGCCGTCCTCGTTCAGATCGAAGCAGCCGACGTCGTCGGTGGGGCCGTACCGGTTCTTCACGGCGCGCAGCAGCCGCAGCCTGGAGTGCCGTTCGCCCTCGAACTGGCAGACAACATCCACGAGGTGTTCCAGGAGCCGGGGCCCGGCGATGGAGCCGTCCTTGGTCACGTGCCCCACCAGCAGCGTGGTCATGTTGCGGCGCTTGGCCGCGGCTATCAGCGACGCCGCGACCTCGCGCACCTGGGACACACCGCCGGCGCTGCCCTCGACGTCGGCGCTGCTCAGGGTCTGGACCGAGTCCACCACCAGCAGCCGCGGTTCGAGCTTCTCCACCTGCCCCAGGGCCTGGCCGAGGTCCGTTTCCGCCGAAAGGTACAAAGATTCGGCCACGGCGTCGATCCGGTCCGCCCGCAGCTTGACCTGCGCGGCGGATTCCTCGCCGGTGATGTAGAGGACGTCCTGGGCGGTCCGGGCAAACTTCGCCGCGACGTCCAGCAGCAGGGTGGACTTGCCCACACCGGGTTCGCCCGCGAGGAGGATCACGGCGCCGGGCACCAGGCCGCCGCCGAGGACCCGGTCGAGTTCGTCCACGCCGGTGGGCAGGAACGCCGCCGTGGTGGCGTCGACGTCGGCGATCCGGCGGGCGGGTTCCAGGACCGTCGTGGCCGCCGTCGTCCGGGCGACGGCGTTGCCGGTTTCCTCGACGCTGCCCCACGCCTGGCACTCACCGCAGCGGCCCACCCACTTGACCGTCGTCCAGCCGCATTCGGCGCATTTATAGCCGGGAGCTTTGGGCGCCCGGGAAGTCTTTGTAGCCATTGGTCAACCCTATCGGCGGCCTGCGACAATCACGGCGCCGCAGGGGAGGGGCGGGACTAGAGCGGGGGCAGGATGTCCCGGGCTTCCTTGGAATCCACGCCTGCGGCCTCCAGGAGGTCCACCATGAGCGGCCGGAAAAGCATGACCACCGTTTCGCCTTCGAGCAACCGGACTTCCAGGATCCGCGGATGAAGGCGGCCGGCGATCTCCCGCAGCTCGGACCGGGCCGTCCGCAGGTGGGCGCGGCGGGCGCCGTCGTGCACCTCCGCGAGGCCCAGGGACAGTTCCTCGACGGCGGCGGCAGTTTCCTGCAGGACGTCGGCGATGTTCTGGGTGGCCTCGTCGGAAAGCGCCGCGTGGTTGATGGCGCTGGTCAGGCGGCGGGCAAAGACCCTGCTGTTGCGCAGTGCGAGGTCGATATAGTCCAGGGACTGTTCCATCTGGTCCAGTTCGTCCCGGTGCCGCCGGTACGCCGGGGCAAGGGTCGCCACTTCGCCGGAGGCCCGCAGGGACTGCCGCATGGCGTCGACGAGGGGCTGGCAGTTCCGCCCGCGGATGAGGGCGTGCCAGGCCTGGGTGGAGTCGCTGTAGCTCAGCGCCGACGCGCATTCCCGGAGCACTTCGGCGAGTTCGTGCAGGAGCTTCTTGACGTCGTCGCGCGGCTCACGCCGGGGGTCTTTGGGCACCAGGATGGTCATCAGCAGGGCGAACACCCCGCCCACCACGGCGTCGATGCTGCGGGTGAACGGACCGCCGGGCGGCACCGGCAGGAGCACCACAAGTACCGACTGCAGGCCCAGTTGAGTGGTGAAGATTGTCCCGCTGTCCAGGAACCGGGCCAAGAGGATGGAAAAGAACAACACGATGGCCGCCTGCCAGATTCCGGAGCCAAGCCAGTGCAGCAGCAGGTCTCCGACCACGATCCCGAGCGTGCAGCCCAGGCCCACCTCGATCACGCGGCGCAGCCGGGGCTCCCGGGAAAAGCCGAGGGCGATCAGGGAGGACGTGGCCGCGAACAGCGGGCCGCTGTGGCCCAGGACGTATTCGGCGAACGCGTAGGCGCCGACGGCGCAGGCGGTCATCTGGACAGCGGGGACCAGGGAGTTCCGGCTGCGGACCATCCCCGTGCGGACCCGGCCGCGCAGGAATCGTGCGCTTGCGGAGAGTCCAGTCTCGGAGGCCATGCCCACCAGTCTATTTGCCGCGGAGGGGCGCCGGGTCACGGCGTGAGCGATACGACTGTGACGCACGGAACACAATGGCTTCCCGGCAGATGTAAGCCAATAGTCCGGCGTCGTTAACCGGCCGTTCACTTTGGACAGCAATTCTCTTCACCTGGGGCACTTACCTTCGGTAAAGGTACAAACCGTACGCATCCCTGCCCGGCCTTCTCCGGCCCGGCACGCAAAGCCCTGGAAGGGGTACATCTAAGTGAAGGCACTCCGCTTCGGCCGCAACGCGGCTATCGCTGTTATCGCCGCCGGCGCACTCGCGCTGACCGCTTGCGGTTCGGACAACGCAACCAACACGGCACAGTCCGCCGCGCCGACCGCCTCGGGCCCCGCAGTCACCGGCACCCTGACCGGCATCGGTTCTTCCGCCCAGGGCGCTGCCATGGATGTCTGGAAGACCAACTTCGCTTCCGCTAACCCGGGTGCAAACGTGCAGTACTCCCCGGACGGCTCCGGCGCCGGGCGCAAGGCCATCCTCGACGGCTCGGCCCAGTTCGCCGGTTCCGACGCCTACCTCAAGGACGAAGAGCTCGCCAGCTCCAAGGACAAGTGTGGCCCCGACGGTGCCATCGACATCCCGGTCTACATTTCCCCGATCGCCGTGGCGTTCAACCTGCCCGGCATTACGGACCTGAAGCTGGACGCGGCTACCGTTGCCAAGATCTTCCGCGGCCAGGTCGCCAAGTGGAACGACCCGGCGATCGCCGCCCTGAACCCGGGCGTCCAGCTGCCGGACCTCAAGGTGACCCCGGTCAACCGCTCGGATGACTCCGGCACCACCACCAACTTCACCGACTACCTGGCCGCCGTTGCCCCCGAGGTCTGGACTGACAAGGCTGCCGGCGTCTGGCCCGCCAGCCTGCAGGGCGAGAACGCCAAGGGCACCTCCGGCGTCGTCAAGACCGTCACCGACACCCCGGGCGCCGTGACCTACGCCGATGACTCCGCCGTCAGCGGCAAGCTCGGTACCGCGCAGATCAAGGTCGGCGACGCCTTCACGAAGATCTCCGCCGACGCCGCTGCCAAGGCCGTCGACGCCAGCAAGCCGGTCGAGGGACGCAGCGCCAACGACCTCGCCATCAAGATCGACCGCACCACCACGGCCGCCGGCGCCTACCCGATCGTCCTGGTGTCCTACCACATCGTCTGCACCAGCTATGACACCAAGGCCACCGCTGACCTGGTCAAGGCGTTCGTGAGCTACGCGGCTTCCGACGCCGGCCAGAAGGCCGCCGCCGAGTCCGCCAAGTCTGCACCGCTGCCGGCAGCCCTGCAGGACAAGGTCAAGACCGCGCTCGAGTCCGTCAAGGGCAAGGCCTAGGGATTACGTTGCGCTGCAAGGCATAGTGGAAACACCAGCCTGACGAAGGTTCCCTGTTCCGGAACGACCGCCACCGGCGGCCGCCACGGGGCAGGGAACCGACGCGTTTGTTCCAAACATCAAGATTTACCGGGGGCCGGCGGCGCAGGCCGCCGCCGGCCCCGCGGATCTATACCCCAACTGAAGGACCGTGAAGTGACCACCACCTCCCTGACCTCGTCCCGGAGCGCAGACCGCGCCGGCGACAAAGTCTTCTCCGCAGCCACTGTGGCCGCCGGGTGCCTGATCCTTGCCGTGCTCTTCGGTGTGGCAGTGTTCCTGATCGTCCAGTCCCTCCCGGCCCTCACGGCGGCACCGGACAAGATCCAGGGCGGAGAGGGCTTCCTCTCCTACATCTGGCCGATCGTGATCGGTACCCTCATCGCCGCGGCGATCGCCATCGTCATCGCCACCCCGGTGGCCATCGGCGTCGCCCTGTTCATCTCGCACTACGCCCCGCGGAAGCTCGCCTCCGGATTGGGCTACGTCGTGGACCTGCTGGCCGCCATCCCCTCCGTTGTCTACGGCGCCTGGGGTGCGGCCGTCCTTGCCCGGGAAATCTCCCCGGCCTATGCCTGGCTGGCCGGCAACCTGGGCTGGCTGCCGATCTTCCAGGGACCGGCCTCGGCCACCGGCAAGACCATCCTCACCGCAGGGATCGTGCTCTCGGTCATGATCCTGCCGATCGTCACGTCCCTGAGCCGCGAAATCTTCCTGCAGACCCCCAAGCTGCACGAGGAAGCCGCGCTGGCCCTTGGCGCCACCCGCTGGGAAATGATCCGTACAGCGGTGCTGCCGTTCGGCCGTCCGGGCGTCATCAGCGCCGTGATGCTGGGCCTGGGCCGCGCACTCGGTGAGACCATGGCCGTCGCGCTGGTGCTGTCCTCCGGCGCCCTCACGGCGAGCCTCATCCAGTCCGGCAACCAGACCATCGCCGCCGAAATCGCGCTGAACTTCCCCGAGGCCAGCGGCCTGAAGGTCAGCACGCTCATCGCCGCCGGCCTGGTCCTGTTCGTCATCACCCTGGGCGTGAACATGATCGCCCGCTGGGTCATCACCCGGCACAAAGAATTCTCGGGAGCCAACTAAATGACCTCCACCCTGACGCCGGTCCGGAAGCGATCGGCCCTCACCAAAGGCCAGTTGCCCAAGGCCGCGCCTTACATCGTCCTGGCTGTTGCCCTCGTCCTCGGTGCTGCTGTCATGGCGCTGATCGGCTTCAACCCGCTGGGCTGGGGCATAGTGTCCGCCATTTTCTTCAGCGCCGGCCTGACAATGTGGAGCGCCGCCGTCGAAGGGTCCCGGCGTGCGAAGGACAAGCTCGTCACCTGCCTCGTGGTCGGGGCGTTCCTGATCGCCCTGCTGCCCCTCGTCTCGGTGATCTGGACCGTCCTGGTGAAGGGTCTTCCGGGCCTGATGGATCCCGGCTTCCTCTCCACCTCGATGAACGGCGTCACCGGGGCCTTTGACAACAAGGCCGTCGAGCAGGGCGCTCCCGTGGTTGGAGGCATCTACCACGCCCTGATCGGCACGGTCCTGATGACCATCCTTGCCACGCTGATTTCGGTACCAGTCGGCCTGCTGACCGCCATCTACCTGGTTGAGTACGGCGCGGACCGTCCCCTGGCGCGTGCCATCACGTTCTTCGTGGACGTCATGACCGGCATTCCCTCGATCGTTGCCGGCCTGTTCGCCGCCGCGTTCTTCTTCGCGGTCATCGGGCCCGGCACCAAGACCGCCGGCGTCGCCGCCGTCGCCCTGTCCGTGCTGATGATCCCGGTGGTGGTCCGCTCCAGCGAGGAAATGCTGAAGATCGTCCCCAACGAACTCCGCGAGGCCGCCTACGCCCTCGGCGTCCGCAAGTGGCGCACCATCGTCAAGGTGGTCATCCCGACGGCGATCTCCGGCATCGCGTCCGGCATCACCCTGGCGATTGCCCGCGTGATCGGTGAGACGGCGCCGATCCTGGTCACCGCCGGGTTCGCGACCTCGATCAACTACAACGTGTTCAGCGGCTGGATGGCTTCGCTGCCCACGTTCATCTACACCCAGATCCTCAACCCGACGTCGCCGTCCAACCCGGACCCGTCGAACCAGCGCGCGTGGGGTGCCGCGCTGGTCCTGATCATCCTGGTGATGCTGCTGAACCTCGTGGCCCGCCTGATCGCCCGCATCTTCGCCCCCAAGACCGGCCGCTAGGCCCCCGCCGCGCCTGCCGCCCATACCTCCAGCAAGTGAAGGAACACCATGTCTAAGCGCATCGACGTCAAAGACCTGAACGTCTACTACAGCAAATTCCTGGCCGTCGAAGACGTCAACATCAACATCGACGCCAAGTCGGTCACCGCCTTCATCGGCCCCTCGGGCTGCGGCAAGTCCACGTTCCTGCGCACCCTGAACCGCATGCACGAGGTCATTCCCGGCGCCCGGGTCGAAGGTGAAGTGCTGCTGGACGGCGACAACCTGTACGGTCCCGGCGTCGACCCGGTGACGGTCCGCTCGCAGATCGGCATGGTCTTCCAGCGCCCCAACCCGTTCCCCACCATGTCCATCCGGGACAACGTCCTGGCCGGCGTGAAGCTGAACAACAAGAAAATCTCCAAGGGCGAGGCGGACGTCCTGGTGGAGCGCTCCCTGCAGGGCGCCAACCTGTGGAACGAGGTCAAGGACCGTCTGGGCAAGCCGGGATCGGGCCTGTCCGGCGGCCAGCAGCAGCGTCTTTGCATTGCGCGCGCGATCGCCGTGGAACCGCAGGTGATCCTCATGGATGAGCCCTGCTCAGCGCTCGACCCGATCTCGACGCTGGCCATTGAGGACCTCATTAATGAGCTCAAGGACCAGTACACGGTGGTGATCGTGACCCACAACATGCAGCAGGCAGCCCGCGTGTCCGACAAGACGGCGTTCTTCAACATCGCCGGAACGGGCAAGCCGGGAAAGCTGATCGAGTTCGGCGACACCCCGACGATCTTCAGCAACCCGACCCAGAAGGCCACTGAGGACTACGTGTCCGGCCGCTTCGGATAAATCCGGCTTTAGAACCCGGCAGCCGGCGAGAGCGCCAACTGCAGGACGAACGCCGCGGCGGCGGTGGCAAGGGGCGTCAGGACCCAGAACGCCAGAATGCGGATCACCCACCGGCGGTTGGTGCCCGGGAAACTCTGGTTGGCGCCGGCGCCAAGGGCTGCGGACGTCACCATGTGGGTCGTGGAAACAGGCCAGTGCAGTCCGACGGCGCCCACGAGCAGCATCACGGCGCTGTAGATCTGGGCGACGAAACCGCGCAGGGGGTCGATCCGGACCAGCCGGTAGCCGATGGTGTACGAAATCCGCCAGCCGCCCGCCAGGGTTCCCGCGGACAGCATCATGGCCGTCAGCAGCGCCACCCACGCCGGCACCGAGCCGCCGTCGGAGAACCCGGCAGCCAGCAGCGCAAGGATCACCACGGCGCTGGTGCGCTGGCCGTCCTGCAGCCCGTGCCCGAAGGCGACCGCCGCAGCGGCGATGGCCTGGGCCCGCCGCGACCGGCTGTTGACGACGTTGGGCGGCGTGTAGCGTTCGGCCCACGTGGCGGGCCAGACGAGCAGGTATGCCCCGATATAGGCGATCACCGGGGAGGCCAGCAGCGGGAGCACCACCTGGGACACCAGGGAGGCATTAACGCCGGTGACCGGGTAACCGCCGACGGCGACGCTCGCGACACCCGCCCCGGCGAGCCCGCCGACCAGGGCATGCGTGGAGGACGCCGGGATCCCGCGCCACCACATGTAGAGGCCCCAGAGAATGGCGCTCAGCAGCCCTGCCAGAAGGATGGTGAGGCCGTTGGTGCCGGCCGGCAGCGACAGCCAGGTCTGGCTGATGGCCAGCACGAGGGTGGCGCTCAACCAGGCGCCGATGAAGTTGAACAGGCTGGCCAGCAGCACCGCCACGGTGGGGGTCAGGGCGCGCGTCCGTACCGCGAGGGCCACCGAAGCCGACGCATCCCGGAAGCCGTTGAGGAACGCGAATGCCCCGGCGCACACCAGCACCAGGGCAAGGAAGAAGTTTGTCACCTCAGGATTCCTTGACGATGATGCTGCCCACCTGGGTCGCGATCCGGCGCATGTCCTTCGTGACCTCCACGAGCTGGTTCGCGATGTCGCGGTTGCGCGCGTACTGCGCCGACTTCATCTCGTGGAGCATGTCGGCGACCCAGATCCGGTGGGTGCGTTCGGCACGTTTGGCCAGGCGCAGGATTTCGATCCAGTAGTCTTCGAGTTCGTCCAGGTTGTCCAACTGCCGCATGGCATCGACAGTGAGCTCGGCCTGCCGGCTGATGATTTCCAGCTGGTCCGCGGCGCGCCTGGGCAGCCGGTCGAGCTTGTAGAGGGACACGAGTTCGGCTGCCGCATCCAGTTTCTCGATGGCCTCATTGAGGTACCGGGACAGGGCGTACATGTCCTCGCGGGGGATCGGGTTCACGAAGCTGGTCCGCATGTGGGTCAGGAGGGCGAAGTGCAGCTCCGCTGATTTGGCCTCGTGGTTGTGCATGTCCTCCACGAGCCGGACATGCTCACTGGCTGGGGCGCCCAGAATTTCGGAAAGCGTTCCGGTTGCCAGCACGATCTGGCGGGCCATTTGGGAGAGCAGGTTCAGCCCGGCGGCCTCCTGCGGAAACAGCCGCAGCTTCACGTTGCGTCACCGGTCTTCCGGGGAGAGTTTCGCGGGTCGGGGCGGCAGGCCGTGTGACTTGACGGAGACCAGCGCATACGCATTACTCTACCGTCCGCGCAGGGCGGCTACCGGCCGGACGCGGCATATGACGGCGCAGGCTCCGGTGCACGCGAATTGGGCACAAAAATGGTGCCGAACCGGATACGCCTCTCGGCGGTAGGCCGCTCTAGGCGGCTAAATGTTGAAGCCCGGGGGTTTCGCGGTTCGGCACCGCTTTTAGTTTTCTACGTAGGTTCATTCAAGTCAACATTGACAGCCGGCCGCCGCCATGCGTGCCCCCGGGGTGCCAGGGCCGGTTCGTCCGGGGCGGGTTGTCCAGTCCCGTGCGGCAAGTCCGGTCCGGCTACTCCGCTCAACTAGTCCAGTTCGCCGAGTCGCCACGCGTTGGCAGCGTGCTCGAGGTCCTCCGCCGTCTTGACCAAGAGGTGGGAGTTGCGGGTGAGCTTGCTGGCGTGGTTAGCGTTGCTGTGTTCGGCGCCGTCGGCAAGAGTTGCCTGGCCCAGGGCCACCACACGGCAGAATGCGGCGGAACGTTCCAGCGCGACGTCGAAGTCGCCGTCGAACGCCCCCGAAAGGATGGCGTCCGCCATGGATTTCATCTCGTCCGCACCAGGCGGTTCGGCGGCCCCGGCCACAACATGCGAAACCTGGGCCGTGTCCTTTCCCGCTTTGAAGTAGACGGAGATCCGCTCAGGATCCTGGATGGTGGCCGCGCGTAAGGCGTACAGGCGCCACAGGGCGCCGGGAAGGGACCGGGCGGGGCTTTCGGCCCACATCTCGGCGATCGCCTCCAGTCCTTGCTCGTCGGCAAGCTTCACCAGCCGCCTGGTGACCTTTGGATCGTCACTGTCGCGGCCGCGGCGCACCAGTGCCTGGGCTGCCAAGTGGGCGGCTTCCGAGACGCGGGCGGGATCGGCTCCGCCGGCGAACGGCTCAAAATCGATCGGCGCGAAGGGTTTCGGCTTGTGGTGCCGCGGGGCGGGGGCGCTGGATCCTGCTTGCTCGCTCATGCCACCACGCTACTCCAGTGCTGCCGGGGAATCGAGGATCGGTCGGCGCTGCCGCCAGTAAGTGCGGCTGCTGCCCGACGCCGGTCCGGGCAACGTGAAAAAGCGGCCCGGGTCTTGGGGTACAGTATTAATCGTCCAGAAATGGATTGGGCTGAAATGCGCCACAGCCACGGGTTCTCCGGTGGCTTCGGCAGCTTTTTGGTTGGGGCCTTTAGCTCAGTTGGTAGAGCATCGGACTTTTAATCCGTGGGTCGTGGGTTCGATCCCCACAGGGCCCACTCTTTCCCGTGAAGAGTGGAAACCCCGGCTTCCTGGCAACAGGAGGCCGGGGATTTTTTGTGTCCCGCGGATGTTGGCGCAGTGCTGGTCAACTGCTTCCGGACAGCAGCAGCGGGTGTCCGGAATTGTACGGCAGGCTAGTAACCAGTTCCGCTAGGATTGCCGGATGGACTCCCACTCCGCCCCGTCCTCCGGATACTGGTACGGTCCCGACGACAGGCTTGACCCGCCCGCGGCAATCCTGCATGCCCTTCGCGACTACAGGGCCGCGGAGGTGGCGATCCGGCGGTCCACCCGGGATTCGATGGGGATGGGTGAGACCGATCTGTTGGCGCTGCGCTACCTGCTCCGCGCGGCGTCAACCGGCGAACGCGTGGGCCCCAAGGATCTCAGTCGCATCCTGGGGATCACCACGGCGTCCACCACCTCCCTGATCGACCGGCTGGTTGCCAGCGGCCATGTTCGGCGCGAACCCCATCCGACGGACCGGCGCTCGCTGGTGATTGTGCCGACGGTGGCGACGGACTCCGAGGTCCGCGCCACCCTGGGCCGCATGCATCGCCGGATGATGGAAGTGGCCGAGTCCCTGAGCGCCGAAGACGCCCGCGTGGTCATTACGTTCCTGCGCCGGATGGGCGCGGCCATCAGCGAGGACCCGCACGAGCCCTAGTATCCGGGTCTCGGGAAACGAGGCCGGAAATCAGAGATAACTAGCTCGATTAACTAGCTAGTCCGACTAGTTATATGTATGCTTACTACTTGGTTCCACCATCAAACGAGAGTAGGCGTCGTGACTGAATCCGCAACCCTAAACGGGGGCCCCGGCGTCGGCTCCTTGGCGGTAGGCCGCGCCACGCTGGCAGACGGCGATGCAACTCTTCCGGCCATGTCAGCGCCGGCCATGACGGCGCCGGGATTGACAGTGCCGGACAGCCACGCGCCGCGGCACTGCGGTGCACCGATGGAATGGCGTGCCCCGGAGACGAACGTCATGGCCTCCTATTCGTTCGAGCCCGCAGGCCATTCCGCTGTCCTCCCGGCATTGTGGCGCTGCCGCTGCGGTTTCCAATTGGACGACGTCGACCACGAAACCACGGGCCTTGTCGCGGCCTACTGGCAAAGCCGGTGACTGCCCAGGCGCCAGCCCGGCCGGTGTTCTCGGGCAGCGTGCTTCAGGCGCGCCGGCCCACGGGCGAGTGGGGATCCTTCCGGATCCAGGAACGCCTGGGTAGGGGCGCCACCGCCACCGTCTTTCGCGGAACGGACCTGGAGAACGAGCGGCCGGTGGCCGTCAAAGTGGCCGAAGGTCCCGACGGCAGGCACTCCCAGAGAATCCACGACGAAGTCCGCGTGCTGTCATTGCTGGCCGATCCAGCGGTGGTCGCACTTGTCGGCGAGGGCCGCGTCCCGGAAGGCGGTCCCTGGGCGGGCAGGTCCTTCCTGGTCGAGGAGTTTGCCTATGGCGGGGACCTGGCCGAACGGATCCGCACAGGCCCAGGCGACCCGCGGGAGGTGGCCGGCTGGGCCGCAGCGGCCCTGGCCGGGCTCGGCCACGTCCACGGCCGCGGACTCGTCCACCAGGACATCAAGCCGGCAAACATACTCCTTAGTTCCCTGCGCAGGTCTCCCGTGCGGATTGCGGACTTCGGCATCGCGGTTCCAACCGGGACCGCCCTTGAGCCGGGAACGTCGTCGGGAACGGTGCATTACATGAGTCCGCAGCAGGCCAGCGGAGAACCTGCCGATCCGGCGACGGACATCTACGCTCTGGGCCTGGTTCTTTTGGAGTGCCTGACCGCGGTCAAAGCGTTTCCCGGTACGCACGTGGAGTCGCTGGTGGCGCGGACCCTAAGAGGGCCGGAAATCCCCCGCGGGCTGGGCGCCCGGTGGGTATCGCTGCTGTCAGCCATGACGGCGATGGCGGCCGCCGACCGGCCGACGGCCGCGGAGGCCGCCGCCGAAGCCGCCGCGATGCTACGCAGGCCTTCGCCATCCCTGTGGGGCATGGCGGCCGGCCTTCGAGCCGGAGGCTGGAAGGCGTCACCTCCGGCTCTTCGCCACCAGCCGCTCAACCCCGTGGTGTAAATCCCTTCAGTGCCGGCACCAAGGCGGTAGGCGAGGCTACCTGCAGCCGGCCCGCAGGGCTGCCTGGTAGTCCGGAGTCCGGGTCCAGCGGGAATGACACGACGTCGCCGGAGCGTTCATGGGCCACATGCAGCCATCCGTTGCGGACCAGATGATGCCGGGGCCAGTCGCCGCCGCTGGACACGTCGGCTACAGGCCGCAACGCCGCACTGCCGGGCTCCACCTCCAGCACGCTGACCCGGTTCGAGCCGCGAACGCCCACGTAGGCATGCCGGCCGTCGGCCGCCAGGGCGATTTCGGCCGCTGAATCTCCCGGGAGCGCCCCGCCGGCCGTGGCCGGTCCGGTAAAGCTGAGGCTGAAGTCCCCTGAGCCGGGCGACTTCCCGGCCACGGCCACCTCAATTGAATACTCGGTCACCACAAAGACGGTCCCATCCGGGTGCTGGACCAAGTGCCGGGGGCCGCTGCCCTGCGGCAGGACCACCTCGTGATCCGGGACCAGCCGGGGCGCCGGGCTCCGGCGGACGTTCCAGATCCGCAGGAGGTCGTGACCGAGATCGGTGGTCATCACCCGTCCGTCGGCAAGTATGAGAGCGGCATGTGCGCGGCTGGGCCGCACTTCCGCGCCGGCAACGTCACCGTAAGGGTCGCGGGACGGGACCGTGGGCGAGCGGTCCAGGATCCCGCCTTCGGCGTCGAGCTCGTAGAACAGCACCTGGCCGTCGCCCCAGCAACAGACCACCAGAAACCGGCCTGAAGGCTCGACGGCGACATGGCAGGCCGCGTCGCCGGCCGGCCAGGCAGGCCCGGCAGGCTCCAGGCCAAACGCGCCGGCGCGGCGGTAGGCGCGGACCGTCCGTGCGTGCTCGGCCACGGGGTAGACGATGGGGAGTGCCGGATGGATGGCAAGGAAAGAAGGCGAGTCGGCCGCCACCGCCTCGCCCAGCCAGCGCAGCGTACCGTCCGTCGCCGGGGCGACGGCACCGATCCCCGTGCCGCTGCCCCCGGCGTCTGCCGTGTAGGAGCCGGTCCAGAGGAGGTCGCGTGGGGACAATGATTCCATGGAGCCATCCTGCCAGCCCTGTCCGCAAAGGTGTGGTTATGCGCCGTCGCAAACCGCCGCTGCAACTTGGCGAGGACTCTTCGCCGCCTGCGGGTCGGCCATGGGTAGCATAAAGAGCCGCAAGCAACTCCAGCAGAAGGAGGTGGGTCCCGTTCACGCTATGCCAAGAAGGGCGCCCTTCCTGCGCCGCCGGCCTGCGGCCAGCTGGCGGTGAGGGTGTCTGAGACCAGACCGAAAGGCGCCCCTGTGCCAGCAGCTGCCCAGCAATCCGCGCACCAGACCCTTACTGCGAGGCTTCGCGCAGCCGGCTGCGTATTCGCCGAAGACGAAGCCCGCCTCCTGATCGATGCCGCCCAGACCCCCGAGGCGCTGGAAGCGATGGCCCGCAGCAGAATTTCCGGCCTGCCGCTTGAACACATACTGGGTTGGGCCGAGTTCTGCGGGCTCCGCATTGCCGTCACGTCCGGGGTCTTCGTGCCGCGCCGCCGAACGGAATTCCTCGTCCGGCAGGCGGCTGCGGTTCTGGACGCCTGGCGCATGGCGATCCTCCACCAGGACAACGGCCACACGGGCAGTCCCCGCCCTCACGGCCAGGGCGGGGATCCTGCGGCTGATACCACCCCGGTTGTGGTCGATCTCTGCTGCGGATCCGGTGCCGTCGGGGCCGCGCTGGCTGCCCTTTCCGGTCCGGTCGAACTTCATGCCGCCGACATCGACCCGCTGGCCGCGGCGTGTGCACGGCGCAATGTCGAGCCGCTGGGCGGTGCTGTCCACGAAGGCGATCTTTACACTCCACTCCCGGGAAGGCTCCGCGGCCGTGTCCGGGTGCTGGCTGTGAACGCTCCCTATGTGCCCTCGGCCGATATCGGCACAATGCCGCCGGAGGCGCGCCTGCATGAACCGCGCGCCTGCCTTGACGGTGGTGCCGACGGACTCGAGGTCCAGCGCAGGGTGGCCGCCGGGGCGCTGCAGTGGCTGGCGCCGGGCGGTGAGTTGCTGATTGAAACCAGCCGCCGCCAGGCCTCGCGGACGGCAGGGATTCTCCGCTCTCACGGCCTGGCGGTGAGGATTCTGAAATCGGAGGAGCTGGGGGCCACTGTCGTGGCCGGGACGAGGGCGTTTTCCGGCTGAGAACATCTGGAGCCAGCAGGTACGGAATGCGGGCTGCCGGGACTGGCCGGGGCATGCCGTCAACTATTCGAGTCGGAAGTAGTTGTTGCGTCGGGGTGTTTGGGCGGGGTCGATGTGGGGTGGCGGGATGAACCAGGGGATGCCGGCGCGGACGCGGATGGTCCAGTGTTCTTTGTGGATCAGGTGGTGGTGGTGGGAGCAGAGCAGGGTGCCGTTTTCGGTGCCGGTGCTGCCGCCGCGGGACCAGTAGTCAATGTGGTGGGCCTCGCACCAGGAGGCGGGGATGGTGCAGCCGGGGAATGCGCAGCCCTGGTCCCGGGCGATCAGGGCCTTGCGGATGTGGGGCGGGAAGATCCGGGAGGCGCGGCCGATGTCCAGGACCCGTCCTGCGGTGCCGAGCAGGACCGGGATGATCTCGGCGTCGCAGGCGATCTTCCGGATGGTCGAGGCGGTGACCGGGCCGGTGAACAGCAGCGAACCGGTCCCCGGCAGAGCCCCATCTGGGCTGTCTGTGCCGCCCCGGCCGTCCGTGCCGGTGGTGCCGGGGGCGCCGGTGCCCGGGCCCTTGCCCGCGCCGGTGGTGGTGAGGCCGGTGGGGGTGAGCTGGTCCAGGAGGTCGCGGTAGTTGATGGTGGCCATGATCTGCGGGCGGAGCCCTCCGGCCGCGGGCAGGGTTCCGGCGGCCAGGCCGGCCTTGCAGGCCCCGACCAGGCCGTCCAGGAGCCGCTGCGGGCGGGTGCGGGGATCCAGCCTGGCCGCGACCGGGTCCGGCCCGTCCCCGCCGCAGTCTGAAGTGCCGTCCGTGCCCGGTCCGCTGCCTGATGCCCCGGCGGCACCGTCCGTGCCCGGACCGCTGTCCGGGGTGCCGGCGGTTTCGGTGTCGCCGGGGCCGGGGAGGCGGGGGTTGGTGGCGAGGTTCATGACGGTGGCGAGGTGTTCGTACTGGTCCGCGGTGGCGAAGATTTCCACGTGGTGGAGCCCGTGCCGGGGCTGGCGGATGAAGGCGCCCTGGCGCCGGCGCAGCAGTTCCTCGGACGGTTCGGGCCCGTCCTGGTCCAGGGCATCGAGCCAGCGCCGCGCGACCCGGGCCAGGAAATCGGCGTCGTTTTCCACCGCGGTGCGGGTCAGGGCGTGTTCCATCCGGTCCACCGCGGCCGGCGGCGCCACATGCCCGGCCCGTTCCAGGGACAGCGAGATGATCGTCGCGGTGCGCGACGCGACGATCCCGGCGGCGACCGCGGCGGCGAGTTCGGGCCGGGCCGGCGGCAGGGCCTGGCCCGTCATTCCGGCCCGGGGCAGGACCCCGGCCGCGAGCGTGAGCCGGCGCCTGGCCTCCGGGGCGCTGATCCGCAGCCGGCCGCGGAGGAACTCCGCCGTGTTCCGGTACCCGTCATCGGCCACCGCACACACGGCGGCCGCAGACACGCCAGCGCCGGCGCCGGCGGCCGGTGCGGGCGCCGTGCGATCCCACGCCCCGGCCCCGGCGGCGCCGTTACCGCTGGCGCCGCCGTCGTCGGTCCCGCCGCGGGTGCTGCCGGGTTCCTCGGTCCAGCCGGTCAGCCAGCCCGCAGGCCACCCGTCCCCGGTCGGTGTTCCGGCCCCGGTCGCTGTTCCGGTGCCGGTGTCGGGTTCGGTTCCCCAGCCGTTCGGGGTCTTGTGGGCCGCGGCCGCCTCGCGGCGGGTCCGGTCCACCGCGGCCGCGGCGATGATTTGCAGATGCTCGGCCGTGCACGCCAGGCCCTCGACCAGCTCGGCGAAATCGGCCGCCGCAAAAAAATCAAACAGCGCCGCATCCGCATGTGCGTCCCCGGCGGCCGTGCGCAGCAACGCCACAGCCCGGCCCACCACAGCCGCGACCCCCGACCCGGAAGCCGCCCCGGAAACCATCACGGACCCCGGTCCAGCGGCCCGATCCGGGAAGAAATCTCCGACGGCTTCCATAACCCCACCCTGCCAAAGGGGTCCGACAAAATGATCGCCGGCCGCTCCGGGACGCATGGTCGGCCTCGCGGACGCAGACACGGTAGCAGCCGCGGAGCCCATCACGGCCCCCGGCCCGGCGGCCCGGCCCGGGAGAAACTCTCCAGTGGCTTCCATGACTCCACCTTGCCAAAGGGGTACGACAAAATGGTCACCGGCCGGATCGGGACGCAAGACAGGCCTCCCGGAAGCCGCGACGGAAGCAGCCACAGACCCCGCCCCGGAGCCCATCACGGCCCCCGGCCCGGCGGCCCGGCCCGGGAGGAACTCTCCAGTGGCTTCCATGACTCCACCTTGCCAAAGGGGTACGACAAAGACGGTGGAGCGCGGGAAACTGCGGGTAGGGACGCCCTGTCAGCCGAACCCTGTCAGCCGAACCAGCAGGAGTGGCTAAGTGAGCTTGTCCGCGTTGACGCTGGTGGCGGGTCCGGCCGGGGTGGCGCCGCCCTCGTCAGACCAGTCCTGTCCTTCCCGGTCGGTGAGGGCGGGGTCTGAATGGACGTCGGGGGCTACGGGCACGGTTGTCGCCGCTGCGGATGCGTCGGGCGTGTTTGCGTGGCGCGGATCGCGGTGGACGGCGGAGCCGAGGACGGTTCCGGCGCGGCGGGCGGCTTCGCTGAGCTGTCCTGAAACCTCGGGTGCCTTGTCCTTGACGGCTCCGGCCGCCGCCGCTACTTTGTCCTGGACCGGCTTGCTGTTCCAAAATTCCGCGGTCCGGGCCTTGAGCTTCTCGTAGGCGGCACGGCCGGACCGGGAGCCCAAAACGTAGCCTGCGGCAATGCCGGCGCCGAAAATAAGCTTGTTCTTCATTCTGTGCTCCTGTTCCTTGATGATCTATGTGAAAACGTGGATGTTCCAGAAAACGGCCGCAAGGCCAAGGGGTACGGGCCTCCAAACGACCGGCGCATGATGCGAAAAAACCGGCCCCGGGAAATCCCGGGACCGGTTTTCCGGTCAGGCTCCGCTTTAGCGGACTGAACGCTTGGCGATCATGCCGTAAACGAGCAGGACGATGATCGCACCGCCGATGGCCAGAAGCCAGGTCGACAGCGAGAAGAACTCGTTGATGCCAACACCGAAGAGCGCACTGCCAATGAATCCGCCCAGAAGGGCGCCGACGACGCCCAGCACCAGGGTGATCAAGATGCCACCGCCCTGACGTCCCGGGAGGATTGCCTTAGCAATGGCTCCAGCGATAAGGCCCAGAATCAGAAATGCGAAAAAACCCATTATCGTTTCCTTCTTCATTGAGGAGGCACCCGGATCATCGGGTACGCTTCATCCTTCTGGCTCAATACTAATCATGCTTAGTATCAAAGAGCCACCCGGCTCTCTGCGTGTTTCGCCGGCGGGGGTGAAACACGGGGATGTGGCCGGGAAATTTCGCGCACAGTTCATACGGCGGACATCGAAGCGTCGCTAGGGCGCGCGACGTCGGCCGCGGCTTACCAGGCATAGTCTTCGGGGGCTGTACGGTGGCCCGGAAAGATCTCGTCAAGCCGCTTGAGTGCCTCGGCGTCGAGCTTCAGTTTGTGGGCCGCGATGGCGGACTGGAGCTGCTCCAGTGTGCGGGGGCCGATGATCGGAGCGGTGACCGCGGGCTGATGGAGCAGCCACGCCAGCGCCACGTTGGCAGGTTCCTGGCCCAACTCCTCGGCAAAGTCCTCATACCGCCGGATCTGTTTCTGGTGCGCCTTCAGCGCTTCGAGGGCGCGCCCGGCGGTGCGGCGGACGCCGTCGCGCTCTTTCTTCAGCACCCCGGCGAGCAGTCCGCCGTGCAGGGGTGACCACGGAAGGAGTCCCAGTCCGTATTGCTGGGCGGCGGGGACAACTTCAAGTTCCACGTCCCGGGTCAGCAGGTTGTAGATGGACTGCTCGCTGACCAGGCCGTTGTAGTTGCGGCGGGCAGCCATCTCCTGGGCCCGCGCAATGTGCCAGCCCGCGAAGTTGCTGCTGCCGGTGTACAGGATCTTTCCTTGCTGGACGGCCACCTCGATGGCCTGCCAGATCTCCTCCCACGGGGTGTTCCGGTCCACGTGGTGGAACTGGTAGAGATCGATGTAATCCGTCTGCAGCCGCTTNAGGCTCGCATCCAGCGCCCGGCGGATGTGCAGCGCCGAGAGTTTGGACTCATTGGGCCGGTCCGTCATGGTGCCGAACAGCTTGGTGGCCAGCACCGTGCGCTCACGGCGCTCGCCGCCTTGGGCAAACCAGCGCCCGAGTATTTCCTCGGTCCAGCCGCGGTGGCTCGAGCCGCCGTACACGTTGGCGGTATCGACGAAGTTGATGCCGGCGGCCTGCGCGGTGTCCAAAATGGCGAAGGCATCCGCCTCCTCGGTCTGCTGGCCAAAGTTCATCGTGCCCAGGCACAGCCGCGAGACCGTCAGGCCGGAGCGGCCCAAATGCGTATAGCGCACGAAGCGCTCCTCTCCGCCCTGACCTCCTCTGCCCTGACGTGTAGCGGGTTCCCCTCCGAAGCCGGTCCGGCACGCGCCGGACCGGCTAGGGAAGCTGGTATCAGCGCTCCAGGCGGAACCCGAGCTTGATGGTGACCTGCCAGTCGGCGACCTGGCCGTTTTCGAGGTGGCCGCGGATTTCCTTCACCTCGAACCAGTCGAGGTTCCGCAGGGTCTTGGCGGCCTCTGCAATGCCGTTCCGGACGGCGGCATCGATGCCCTCGCTCGAGGTCCCGACAATTTCAGAAATGCTGTAAGTGTGATTAGACAACTTCGCTCCTCGTGATCGCCATCGATGCCCGGCTGCGGGCCGTTCCTGCAGACTAGCCGACGGAACCCGGCCGGACTAGGGGTGTGGAAGCGGGAAGCCCGGGGAGCGGGCCCGGCAGCGGACGTTTGGCCTGCCGGGGCGCGGGTTCGGCGCGCGGCCGGATCCGGCTCACCATCCAAGGCAACATGTAGTGCGCCACCCATGCCAGGTCGCCGGCCCGGTTTTCCCGCCAGTTGCCGGGCGGCATCGGCCGCGGCTCAAGCGGCAAAAGCCGGTGGGGCACGCTAAGGGTGTCCAGGACCATGGTGGCGATTGTGTGGTGCCCCAGGGGCGAAAAATGGAGACGGTCCGGATCCCACATCCGGGGATCGCTCAGCTGCCGCAGGGCCCACAGATCGGCGATGACACTGTTGTGCCGCCCGGCGATGACGCGGATATGTTCATTGAACACCGCGACCTTGCCCCGCATGTGCCCAAAGACGGGGGTTTCGCCCCAGTCCGGTCCCGTAAACAAGACCACAGTGGCCCCGGTAGCCGAGAGCGCAGCCACGGCATCGTCCAGGGTGGCGGCCATCCGGTCGGGATCGCCGCGGTGGAACACGATATCGTTGCCGCCGGCCGAGAGGGTGACGAGGTCCGGTTTGAGGCTCAGTGCCGGCCCGAGCTGCTGGTCGAAGATGTCGCGCATGACCAGTCCGCTGATGGCCAGATTGGCGTAGCCGAACCCGCCGTGCCCATCGCCGAGTTCTTCGGCCACGCGGTCCGCCCAGCCCCGCATGCCGCCCGGGCTCAGGGGCTCCGGGTCTCCGACGCCGGCTGTGAAGGAATCTCCCAGGGCGACGTAGCGGCTCCATGCTTGTGCATTCCGGCCGTCTGATTGCCCACGTGCGGCCCCCTGGCTCCGCACGTCCCGCGCCCCCGGGGCGGGGTTGGTGGAGCCGGTATGGCCGGCGTCCGGCTCGAGGAACCTAGCGGCGTTCACATCACCAGCAATACGCCGATAATCTATGCCTCGCTAGGTACTAAGGCCCCTAGCGAGGGGCCCTGGGGTCCGCCTCCGGCCAGACACGCCGCGCCCTAATTCGGATACTCAGGGGGGTATACTGGTATCCTGACGCGCCGATCCCGGAGGAACCAATGGAACTCGATCCCACAGACATGAAGCCTGTCATCAACCGGCTTCGCCGCGCCCAGGGCCAGCTCGCGGCGGTCACCCGGATGATCGAGGAAGGCCGCGACTGCAAGAGCGTCGTGACCCAGCTGGCGGCCGTTTCGAGCGCCCTGGACAAGGCCGGCTTCTCCATCATCGCCACCGGCCTGCAGCAGTGCATGCAGCAGGAAGACCCCAGCCTGGACCGGGCCGAGCTGGAGAAGCTCTTCCTCTCCCTCGCCTGAGCCGCGCAAGGTTACGGGCCGGCGCATGGCCAGCCCGCGCAGGTTTCCGGACCCCCGTCAGGCGGTAGCTTCGCCCAGGACGTAGGTCTTCAGGTCATCAAGGGTCTGCTGCATATGTGCGTCCATGGCGTCCCTGGCCCGGTGCGGGTCCCTTGAGGCCAGGGCGTCCACGATGTTCTGGTGGTGCCTGATGGCATGTTCCTGGATGTCCGGCACCTTGGAGGTTTCCGTCCGCCGCTTTTCCAGGATGCGGTGCAGCGGCTCGAACAAGACGGCGACGAACACGTTCTCCGAAGCCTGCAGGATGAGGTCGTGGAAGGCGAGGTCCGCCTCGACGAAGGCCGCGAGGTCGCTTTCCTTGTGCGCCGCCCGCATCTTTTCGACGTCCGCGCGGAGGGCCCGGATGTCCGGATCCGCCATCCGCGTCGCGGCCAGTTCGCAGGCGCCGGTTTCCAGCATCCGGCGAAGCTCGATGAGCTGAATGGCGGCGGCGGCATCGTCCGTGCCTTCCGAGGCCGCCCGCAGCACGGCGTCCAGCGAGCCCCAGCGGCTGACGGGGTTGACGAACGTTCCGCGGCCGCGCTCCACGCTCAGGATCCGCTGGGCCTCAAGGGTCTTCATGGCCTCGCGCACGGTCATCCGGCTGACCTCGTGCCGGGAGCTCAGTTCCAGTTCGCCAGGGACGCTCGCGCCGGGCGGGAATTCGCCGGCAATGATCCGGTCCAGCAGTTCGTCGGCCACTACGCCGACCAGCGATTTCCTAGCCAATTCTCCCCGTCCAGCGACCTGCTTTGCCTGATGCTCTTCCCTGTTGGCCAAGTCTACTTGCGCGTCGTTGTGCCATATGCCACACTAGCATTCAGATGCAAGATGTCTGACATCTTACATTTTGGCCGCGGCTCCGGCAGAGCCGCAGCTCTTCACCGATACATCCACACAACGGAGTGCATAGTGACCCTCGAAGCAGACGTGCTGGCCGCCTTCCCCGCGGAAGTACAGATCCCCGCCCGGCTAGTGGCAGACAGCGTGGCGGCCTCGTCCGAGGCGTCTCCCCGCGTCCTGGTTGTGCTCGACGACGATCCCACCGGCACCCAGTCCGTGGCGGATCTCGCGGTCCTCACCCGCTGGGACGTCGCGGATTTCACCTGGGCTTTCACCCACATCCGCGAGAACCAGACCAAGCCGGCGGTCTACGTGCTCACCAACACCCGCAGCCTGGACCCGGCTGAAGCCGCGGCCCGCAACGAGGAAATCGTGCGCAACGCGCTGGCCGCCGCAGCAGGCAACGTGCGGTTGGGCTTCGTCAGCCGCAGCGACTCCACCCTTCGCGGCCACTACCCGCTGGAACCTGACGTCATCGCCGCCACCGTGGCCGCCGAAACCGGCGAGGCCACCGACGGCGTCGTGATCGTTCCGGCCTTCCCGGACGCCGGGCGGGTCACCATCGGCGGCGTCCACTACATGCGCGGCACCGGGGACGACGCCGGCAGGCTCACCCCCGTGGCAGAGACCGAATTCGCCAAGGACGCAAGCTTCGGCTTCGCCAACTCCGAGATGGCCAAGTACGTGGAGGAGAAGTCGCAGGGCCGGTTCCCCGCCGGCGACGTGATCGTCCTGGACCTGAACATCATCCGCGCCGGCGCCTCCGCCCAGGACCCGGCCATCTCCGCCAAGGCCATCGCCGACGCCATCGAGTCCGCCACCAACTCCACCCCGATCGTGGCGGACATCGTGACCGAGAACGACTTCCGCGCCCTGGCGCTCGGCCTCGAGGAAGCAGAACGCCGCGGCAAGAAGCTGCTCTACCGCGTGGGGCCGCCGTTTGTCCGCGGCCGCATCGGCCAGGAAATCCGGACGGCCCTCACCTCCGAGGAAGCCTACGAAGGCAACACGCCCTCCACGGCCGGCGGCCTGATCGTGGTCGGCTCGCACGTGGGCCTCACCACCCGCCAACTCAACGTCCTCACGGCGGAGCACAGCTCGGCGCGCATCATCGAGATCGATGTCGAGAAACTTGTTGCCGAAACCCACACAGCCGAAAACCACACAGCCGCCGGGACCGACACCGAAGCTGACGCCTACATCGGAACCGTTGTGTCCGACGTCGTCGAGGCCCTTCACGGCGGCGACGTGATCGTCCACACGAGCCGCCTGCTCATCAAGACCGACGACGCCGCCGAAAGCCTGCGGATCGCCCGCACCGTCTCCGCCGCCGTCGTCGCTGTTGTGAACCGGACGCTGAAGACCTTCCCGCCCCGCTTCGTGATCGCTAAGGGCGGCATCACGTCCTCGGACGTCGCCGCGCACGGCCTGGAAATCCGCCACGCGATCGTCCGCGGACCCATGCTGCCGGGCATCGTCAGCCTGTGGGAGCCGGTGGACGGCCCGGCGAAGGGCATCCCGTACATCGTGTTCGCCGGCAACGTCGGCGATGACGAGTCCCTCGCCCAGGTCACCCGCAAGCTCAGCAACACCTTCTAAGCCTCCCGCCCCACCTTTCGATTTCACTGGAGAACACCATGACCACCGATTACCAAGTCACCGTTCTGGGCCTGGGCGCCATGGGACTGCCCATGGCGGCGCGCCTCGCCACCCGGCTGACCGTCCACGGCTTCGACATCGCCGAGGCGCGGCTGGCGCTCGCCGCGGACGCCGGCGTCCGCACTTTCGGCTCCGCCCGTGAGGCCGCCGAAGGCGCCGACGCACTGCTGCTGGCAGTGCGCAACGGCGAGCAGCTGGACGACGTGCTCTTCGGCGAAAACGGCGTGGCCTCCGTGCTGAAGCCCGGCGCCGTCGTGATCCTCGGCAGCACTGTGGGCACCGACGCCATTCCGGCCACCGTTGCCCGTCTCGCCGAATACGGCGTTGCCCTGGTGGACGCACCCCTGTCCGGCGGCCCCAAGCGCGCCGGTGAAGGCGACCTCCTGATCGTTGTGGGCGCCGAGCCGGTGGCCCTCAAGACCGCCCGCCCCGTCCTGGAGCTCCTGGCCTCCACCCTGACGATCGTGGGGGACAAGCCCGGCGACGGCCAGGCCCTCAAGACCGTCAACCAGCTGCTCTGCGGCGTCCACATCGCCGCCGCCGCCGAGGCCATGGCGCTGGCCGACGCCCTCGGCCTGGACCAGGCCAAGACCCTCGCGGCCCTCGAGGCCGGCGCAGCGGGCTCCTTCATGCTCTCCAACCGCGGCCCGCGCATCCTCGAGGCCTACACTGAAAACGGGGCCGAAGTCCTCAGCCGCCTGGACATCTTCGTCAAGGACATGGGGATCGTCGGCAAGGCGACCCGCGCGGCCGGCCTGGCCGCCCCCGTCGCCGCCGCAGCAGAGCAGCTCTACCTCCTCGGCCAGGCCCAGGGCCTCGCCGCCGCTGATGACTCCGCCGTCATCAAGGTTGTCGCACCGACCAAGCGCACCGCCTGACCCTTAGCCCCCCGACGCCGTCGACGGCGGTCCCCCCTCCGCCGTCGACGGACTCCTCGCCCCCTCTCGACGCCTGACTCGTCGAACGACCTTCCTGTCAAAGGAGACAAGCCTTCATGACCCCCCTGCTCAACCCCCTGATGGTGCGCGCCGCCGACGCGCCCGTCATCAAGCCCGCCGTGGAGCTGGGAACTCCGCTGCTGCTGACTATCGCGGTTGCCGGCGTCGCCCTGCTGCTGCTCATGATCATCCGCTTCAAGATCCAGGCCTTCGTGGCCCTGCTGACCGTCAGCATCCTGGTGGCCGTGGCGGCGCAGATCCCGCTCAAGGACGTTTTCACCGTGGTGGCCAACGGAGTGGGCAGCACCATGGGCAAGGTGGCCCTCCTGATCGCCCTCGGCGCCATCCTGGGCCGCATGATCGAAGTCTCCGGCGGCGTGCAGTCGCTCGCTGACCACTTCACCGCCAAGCTTGGTGCGACGCGGGTGGCCGTGGCCCTCACCGCCGTCGGCTTCCTTGTCGCGATTCCCGTCTTCTTCGAAGTCGGCATCATCGTCCTCGTGCCGATCGTCTACGCCTTCGCCAAGATCGCAAAAGTCCACCCGGTCAAGTTCGGCCTCCCCATGGCCGGCATCATGCTGGCCATCCACGTGGCCGTGCCGCCGCACCCGGGCATCGTGGCCGGCGCCGGTGTACTCGGCGCCGACATCGGACTGATCGCCCTGATCTCGCTGACGATCTGCGTGCCGCTGGGCTTCCTGTCCTACTGGGTCGCGTCCATCATGAACCGCAAGGACTACGACCTGCTGCCCTCCGTCAAGGCCCAGGTGGACGAGTTCGGCTCCAAGTCCCTGGTCCGCGTGGGCCATGAGGGCCCCGGCAGCAAGGCCATGGCCCCGCCCCGGCCCGGACTGATCATCTTCCTCATCGCCACCCCGATCGTGCTGATCCTCCTCGGCACCGTTGGCACCCTCGTGATCGACAAGAACAACTTCTGGTACGGCGTCGCCGCCTTCGTCGGCAACCCCGTCTTCGCGCTCCTCGTCGCCGTGGCGCTCTGCTTCTTCCTGCTGGCCGTCCGCCGCGGGTGGTCGCTGACGGACACCGGCGAAATCTTCGAAGGCGCCCTGCCTCCGATCGCTTCCATCCTCATGGTTGTTGCCGCCGGCGGCGTCTTCGGCAGCGTTCTGCAGGTCAGCGGAATCGGCAAGGCACTCTCCGAGTCCCTCGACACGCTCGGCGTGCCGCTGCTGCTGCTCGGCTTCATCATCTCGCTGGCCCTCCGCGCCGCCCAGGGCTCGGCCACCGTCGCGATTGTCACCACGGCCGGCCTGCTGTCCTCCGCTGTCGCCGGCGGCGGTTACACCCCGGCCCAGATTGCCGTGATCGTGATCGCGATCGGCTTCGGCGCGCTGGGGCTTTCGCACGTGACGGACGCCGGCTTCTGGGTCGTGGTGCGCTACTACGGCCTGACGGTCGCCGACGGCCTGCGCACCTGGACGGTACTCACCACGGTCCTCGGGCTCGCCGGTTTCGCCCTGACGTTCGCGGCCTGGATCCTGGTGGGAGGCCTGAGCGCCTGATGCGTGCCCGACTCGACACCCTGGTCAGTGCCGCCCTGCAGCAGGGCTCGGCGGTGCCCGCGTTCACCTGCTACGACTTCACCACCGCACTCGCCGTGGTGGCGGCGGCCGAGGAATCCGGGCGGGGCGCCATCCTGCTTGTCGCGCCCAAGACGGCGGCCACGCCGAACGGGCTGCGGCTGATCGCCGCCCTCCGCGGACTTGCCGATGCCGCCGCCGTGCCCGTCGCGGTGCAACTGGACCATGCCGCCGACCCGAAGGTGATCGCCGACGCCGTCAGCGCCGGGGCCGACTCGGTGCTGGTCGACGGCTCCGCGCTGCCGTACGAGGACAACATTGCCCTGGTCCGGAGCGTCCGTGAAGACCTGGCGGCACAGGGGCACGACGTGGTGATCGAGGCCGAACTCGGCGGACTCGCCGGGGACGAGGACCGGGCCTTCGAGGCCGACGGCGCCGGCCACGCCCCGGGCAGTTTGGAGCCGGACGCGGCAGCCGGCCTCACGGACTCCGGCCAGGTGGAGGACTTCGTGGCCCGCACCGGTGCTCAGTTGCTGGCCGTGGCCGTGGGCAATGTCCATGGAAAGTACAAGGGCGAGCCCCGGCTGCGCTGGGACGTGCTGCAGGACATCGCCGTGCGGACCCGGATCCCGCTGGTCCTGCACGGCGCCTCCGGCATTCCGGCGGAGGAACTGGTCAAGGCCGCCGCGATGAACGTCGGCAAGGTCAACTTCAACACCGAACTGCGCACCGGCGTCCTGACGGTCCTCGAGGAGCAGACCGCCGCCCACCGGGCCGACGGCGAGAACCTGCAGGCGCTCCTGGGCCTGTGGGACGGCTCCGCCCGGACGTTCGCGGCCACCGCCCTGGCGACGCTCTCGCGCTAAGCGCCCACACGGGAGGCTAGGATCAGACCATGATCCTGGCCTCCCTCGGGTTCGCCCTCGCGGCGGCCCTGCTGCACGTCTACATCTTCACGATGGAGGCCATCACCTGGACACGGCCCGCCACGTGGAAGCGGTTCGGCATCGCGTCGCAGGCAGATGCCGATACCACGCGTCCGCTGGCCTACAACCAGGGCTTCTACAATCTGTTCCTCGCCGCTGGCGCCCTGGCCGGCACCGGGGCCGTTGCGCTGGGCCACCCTGCCGTGGGCTGGACGCTGGTCTTCTACGCCTGCGGCTCCATGCTCCTGGCCTCGATCGTCCTCGCCCTGAGCGGCGGGAAGTACCTCCGTGCCGCGGCCACGCAGGGCACGACGCCGCTGCTCGCCGTCGTCCTCGGAACACTGGGGCTGCTCACCGCCTGACTGCCGCGTCCCGCCCCGGACCGCCCCGGCGTCCCGCGGCGGAGACCCGGGCCGTAGTACCCCTCGCCGTCGGCCGCCCGAAGGCCGACAATGGAGGCAACACAGCAGGCCTTCCCAGGGGGCGCCATGGTTCCACAGCAGCGGACAGCCGGCGGGCCGGCCCCGACGCCGGACCGCGACCCGGTGATCGACCTTGCCCGGTTCTTCTGCCTGACCCTGGTGGTGGTCGGGCATATCCTGATGGTCAGCCCGGTCCTGCACCCCGACGGGACCGTGACCAGCGAAAACACCCTGGGCAACCAGCATTGGTTTGAGCCCGTCGTCTGGGTCCTCCAGATCATGCCGCTGTTCTTCGTGGCCGGCGGGATCACCGGCCTGCAGTCCTGGCGGCGGCTCCGCGCCCGCGGCGGCACCGCCTCGGACTTCATGCAGATCCGGCTGCTTCGCCTGATCCGCCCGGCCGCGGTCCTGCTGGCCGTGATGTTCACCGGCCTGTCCCTGGCCCTGCTCAGAGGCGTTGACCCGCAGGTGATCCAGCTGCTCACCAGCGGTGCGGGGATGCCGCTGTGGTTCCTGGCCGCGTACCTCGCAGCGCAGCTGAACCTTCCGTGGCTGGCGGCGTTGCACGGGCGCGCTCCCTGGCTGACCCTGGCCGGCCTGATCTCCCTCGTGGTGGCCGTCGACTGCCTGCGGGGGATTCTCCCGGAACTGGCTTACCTGAATATGGTGTTCGTCTGGTGCGCCGTGCAGCAGCTCGGATTCATCGTGGCCGACAACCCGGCGTTCAGGCCCGGCCGCCCCGCGCTGCTTGGCATCGTCGTGGCCAGCAACATGCTGTTGGGCTTGCTCGTCCTGCTGGGGCTCTATTCCGGCAACATGCTGGTAAACCTCAATCCGCCCAATCTGACGCTGGTGCTCCTGGGCATCTCGCAGGCCGCGGCCCTCCAGTTCCTGCGTCCCTGGCTGTCCAGGATCGCATCCCTGGCCCGGGTGCGCCGGTTTGTGGGCGTGGCCGGGCGGCGGTCCATGACCGTCTATCTGTGGCACTTGCCCCTGCTGGCGGCGATGTCGGGAGTGCTGCTGCTGACGGACTTTCCCCAGCCTGCCGGAGGCACGGCGGGCTGGTGGTGGGGGCGACCCCTGGTGCTGCTGGCCGTCATCGCGCTGCTGATGCCGATAGTGGCACTGTTCGGCCGGCTGGAAGACCGGCCGACGGCGCCCGGCCCGGCCCCTGGCCGCCCGGCGGCCGCGGTGCTGCTGGCCGCCGTCGCCGTCTTCGTCCCGGCGGTCAATGCGGCGCTCAACGGTCTCACGTTGGGGTTGCTGGGCGGCGGCGCTGCCTGCTTCGCCCTCGCGGTCGTGCTGCTGGGCCGCGTGCCTGCCCGGCTCACGACCCCGGCCGGCCGGACCGGCGGATCAGAACCGCCATTGCCACACCCGCCATTAAGTGCCAATGTCGAACCATGACGGAGAACTCGGCAGCCACGGAAGACACCTTCAGCCCGGACGTCGCCACCACCCGCAACGACGAGCTGCACCGCTATGAACTCCACGCCGGCGGCAAGCTCGCCGTCCAGGTGCGCTTCATTGACAGGCCGGGCCATATCGACTTCATCCACACGGACACGGCCCCGCAGTTCCAGGGCCAGGGGCTCGCCAAGGTGCTGGCGCACTTCGCCCTCGACGACGTCGTCGCCTCCGGCAAGCGGATCATCCCGAATTGCCCGTTCATGTACCGCTACCTGCGCCGGCACGAGGCGTACCACCAGTACGTGGACTGGCCGGAAAGGGTACCCGAGGGAGCTTAGCCGCCTGCCCCGGCTTGTGAGCAGGGCAACAACCTCGTAAGGTTTGAGCAGAGTTATGCAGCTGGCTCTTGGACAGGCCCCTTTGGAGAACCCCCATGAACCATAAACTGCGTGTGCTTGTCCGTGTGGACGTCGATCCCGGACATGTAACTCTCGAAATCAGCGGCTGCGTGACCCCGTCGGATTCCGCTGCCCTCCTGCATATTGTGCGCCGCGCCTGCCGGCTCGGTGCGGGGGTCGAGGTGGTGATCGACCTCCACGGTGCGTCCCACCTTGACCCGGAAATCCTGCTGGAGCTGCGCCGGTTGGTGGCCGCCGGACCCGTGCCCGCAGTCGGGGAGACCGGCACCGGCGAACCCGGCACCGGGGAATCCGCTCCGGCAGTGCCGCTCCGCCTCACCCTCGACGAGCCGGCCGATCTGCCGATCTGCCTCCTGCACGTGGGTGCCGAAGCCGAAGTCCTCGCCGGACTCGAAACCGGGTTCCCCGCGGCACCCCTCGGCGACGGCGGGACCGGCGGCGCACTGCTCGATCTTGGCCCCGACGCCGGGCTGGCAGATGCCAACAGCCCGCTGCCCGCGGAAACCGGCAGCGTCAACGACCTTGACCTTGTCAATGGGCTGGCGCTCTCGGAGTACTTCGAGGGCACACTGGATCCGGGCGCCACGGTCAAGGCCCTGTCCGACACGGCGCTTTGCCAGCTCGCGGACGCCCTGTACCGGCACCTGGACACCAGCAACCCGTCCTTCGGGGCGCACACCTGGTACGAGCTCGCAGCCGAAGAGCTGCAGTACCGCCACCTGACGGAGGAAACCGGTCCGGACGAGGACCAGATTGCGCCGGACACGGCCCTGGCCTGAGCGCGAGCGGGGCTAGGCTGTCGCTATGAACCCACAGACAGCCTCCCCGGCGGGCAGCACCGCCCTCGTCACCGGCGCAACAGCCGGCCTCGGCGCCGAGTTCGCCCGCCAGCTGGCAGAACAGGGCCACCGCGTCGTGCTCGTGGCGCGCGACGCCGGCCGCCTCGCGGCCACCGCGGCGGAACTGGAAAACCGTTACGGGGCCGCGGCAGAGACGATCGCCGCGGACCTGACCGACGACGCCGGGGTAGCCGCCGTCGTCGCGCGCCTCTCGGATCCTGCGCGGCCCGTGGAAATCCTGGTCAACAACGCGGGAATCGGGCTGCTGCGGTCCTTCGAGGACAACGGCATCGCCGACGAGAAGAAGCACCTGAAGCTCCACGTTGAGACGGCCATGGAACTCAGCCATGCCGCCCTGCAGGGCATGCTCGCGCGGAAGTCCGGCAGGATCATCAACGTCGCCAGCGTGGCGGCGTTCCTGCCCCGCGGAACCTATTCGGCCGCGAAAGCCTGGCTGCTGAGCTTCTCGCGCTGGGCCAACATGGCCTACGCGGCGCGCGGGGTGCAGGTGACGGCCGTCTGCCCGGGCTTCACGCACACCGAGTTCCACGACCGAATGGGCATGGACAAAACCGTGGCGCCGCGCTGGATGTGGCTCGATGCCCGTCAGGTGGTCAGCGAGGGACTGGCTGACAACGCCAAAGGCAAGGCCGTCTCGGTCCCGAGCAGGCGCTACAAGATCCTGACCTCGGTGTCCCGGGTACTCCCGCCGCGGCTCGTCGCCGGCCCGCCGCGGCGGGCCAAGTAGGCGCCGGGTACATCAGGGGACGGTTGGGCGCCTGCGCCTGATGAGCGCCACCACGAGGATGCCGACGGCGGCGCCCACCAGGGTCTCGACGGCGCGTTCGGTGACCAGCACGCCGGGGTCGGCCGGCGCGGCGAGTTGCCCGATCAGCAGGATCACGGGCGTGAAGGAGACCATAGCGAGGCCGTAGTGCCGGGTCATGAACAGCTCCGTGCTGAACTGCAGGACGATTACCAGGCAGGAAAGGACCGCAGCCTGGTGTCCGGGGAAGGCCTGCAGCGGGGACCCCGGCCAGGGGAACAAGACGGCGGCAACCACCACGAGCCCCAGGAGCGTGCCGACAATCCGGTGGATGCCGCGGTACACGCTGCTGGGCAGGTCCGCCCCGGCCAGCGGAACCGCCGCCGCGGCCATGGCCCAATGCGGGTGTCCGCTGCCGCTGAGCACGCCGATGGTTCCCGCAACCCCGACGGCGGCCATGTAGCGGACCGCATGAAGCCACGCCGCCCGGCGGCGTGCGCCCCGCAAGACCGGAGTCTCCCGGCGCCGGCCGCGGTGCCAGGTGCGGCCACGGAACCAGCCGCCAAACCCGACCATGATCGAAAACGCCGCCGATCCGGCGGCGATCAGGATGGCCGCATGCCAGGGAACAGCGGCGGGAACGGACGCGCACGCGCCCAGCGCGAGGATCCCGAAGAAGGGCCCGGCAGGTTTCAGGGTGGCCTTGTCCGCGAACAGCGACCCCGCACCGGCGAACAGGACCTCTGTGATCACCAGCGCCCACGAGTGGATGTGCTGGACGGCAAGGAAGACGCCGATTCCGACGCCGGCGAGCAGCAGGAGCGCTGCCTGGCCCTGGTGACGGAGCCGGAGCTGGTGCGGCTCGGTGCGGCCGTACATGCCCGTCAGGGCGCCGAAGACCGCATAGCCGATCAGCTCCGGCCGCCCGGCCGCCAGCAGCACCAGAGACGGCACGGCCACGCCGATCGCCACCCGCCACGCAGAGACGTGGTCCTTGTTCGCCGGCGCCAGGCTGTGCAGCGAACGGACGTGGCGCAGCAGGGTGGTCACAACTGTCTCTCGGCTTTCTCCGGATTACCCGGCGGCTGAGGGTGGCGCGGGCACGCTTAAGGCCTGCCCCGTATGCATCCCCCAATGGGTAAGCATACGGAACAGGCCTCACAGGGCGGGGCTGGGGGCTACGAAGTGTGAACTACCGTTGCCTGGCCGGAACGGGCAGGATCAGGCCCCGGCCGGAACTTTCCCGGCGTCCCCGCGGTGTGCGGTGGCGTCCCCCGGCGCCGCGACCATCGGCATGTCCATGTGCTCGAGGTCGATCAGCGGGTTCTCGTCCTGGGTCTTGACCAGTTCGCGGGCCTCGGCCTCGGTGTCCACGCTCGGCATGGAGCCAGGCAGCGGCATCTGGGCGGATTCCTTGAGGAAGTAGATCGCCACTGCACCGATCGCCGAGGTGGCCATCAGGTAGTACGCCGGCATCATGTCATTGCCGGTGGCCGAGATGAGGGCCGCGACGATGAACGGAGTGGTGCCGCCGAAGATGGCCACGGAGAAGTTGTATGCGATGCCCATGGCGCCGTAACGGCTGGCGGTCGGGAACTGGGCCGGCAGGGCCGAGGCCAGGTTGGCCACGTAGAACGTCACCGGGAAAGCGATCAGGGCAAGGCCGGCCAGCGTGGACCAGATTTCGCCGATACCGATCAGCAGGAACGCGGGCGTGGCCAGGACCACCGTGCTGATGGCACCGATCCACAGCACGGGGCGGCGGCCGATCCGGTCCGAGAGCTTGCCGGTCAGCGGGATGCACAGGCTCATGATGACCAGCACGGGGATGGTCAGCAGGGTGCCGTGCAGTTCGTCGTAGCCCTTGGATTCGGTCAGGTACGTGGGCATGTAGGAGGTCAGTGCGTAGCCGGCGGTGTTGGCTGCGGCGACCAGGATCATGGCGACGATGATGGAGCGCCAGTAGGCCTTCACGATGCCCACCGGGCCCTTGGAAGCGGCGGCGTCCGAGGCGGTTGCCTCCTTGGCGAGGTTCTCCTGGGCGTCCAGGGTGGCCTGGAACTGCGGGGACTCCTCGATCTTGCTCCTGAAGTACACGGCGATCAGGCCGAGCGGGCCGGCGATGAGGAACGGAATCCTCCAGCCCCACTGCTCCATCGAGTCCTGGCCGAGGGTCAGCTGCAGTACCGAAACGAGGGCTGCGCCCAGGGCGAAGCCGAGGTAGCTGCCCATATCCAGGAAGCTGGCGAAGAATCCGCGCCGCTTGTCCGGGGCGTACTCGCTCACGAAGGTCGTGGCACCGGCATACTCGCCGCCGGTGGAGAAGCCCTGGATGACTTTGAACAAGACCAGCAGGACGGCGGCCCAGATGCCGATCTGTGCGTAACCGGGCAGGAGGCCGACGGCGAACGTGCTGGCGGCCATGATCATCAGGGTTGCGGCGAGCACCTTCTGCCTGCCGACCTTGTCGCCGAGCCAGCCGAACACGACGCCGCCGAGGGGGCGGGCGATGAAGGTGGCGGCGAAGGTGCCGAGCAGGAAGAGGGTCTGGACGGACTTGTCCGCCTCGGGCAGGAACACCGGTCCCATGGTGGTGATCAGGTAGCCGAACACGCCGACGTCGTACCACTCCATGGTGTTACCCACGATGGTGCCGCCGAGCGCCTTCTTGAGCATGGGCTGGTCGACAACGTTGACGTCGGACTCGCGCAGCCGACGGCGGCGCAGCTTTGGTTTCTTCGCACCCTTGGATGCGACTTGGTTAGTTCCGCTGGCGTTCAAAACGCCTGCTGAAGAGTCGGTCGTGCTTCGGTCTGTGGGCATTTGGGCAACTCCTGTGGAGGTCATTTGCTTGCGACTTGTAGCTGCCCCGCTCCGGGCAGGCTATCAATTTTACGGGATTTCTCTGGCGTTTCCGAGTTCGGTGCCGTATGATCCCGCATTTCCGGCGTGATTTCGGCGCAATTCACCCAATTCTTTTGCCCCGTTTTCCCGCGCTATTACTGGGAAGCGCCGCTGTGCGGGGCAGGGCCGCCAAATTTTTTCTCCAGCGACCCGTTCCTGCGGGCGTTTCGGGCAGGATCCGGGCTGAGTTGAGGGTCCGAACGAAGGCCCGAATGAAGGTCCGAAGGCGCGTCCGCCGACGGTCGCTACAGACATCTCAACCCGGCAGTCCTACGATTGATGAACACTTCATTTCACAGCGGTAATTCTCAGCGGAAAGGAAGAGCAATGCCGGATCATCAGTTCGGAGAAGAAATCGAGCCCGAGGTCGCGAGCCATTTGGCGCAGTCCATGACGGAAGCGCCGGGCCCGGAAGGGCTGGACCGTGTGCCGCCTCCGGCGCAGGGGCAGCAATGGCCAGACGGCAGCGGAAAACACCGTCATCCCAAGGACCGCGATACTGCCCGCGGGCGGCAGGGCCAGCAGGTGGCTGCAGCGGCGATCCACCGGCAGAGCCGCCCGCAGATGCCGCACCACGATTAGGGGCCGGCGGCAGGGCCGCCAGCGGATTCGACCACCACGTCGGCTGGCGTCTTATCCAGACGCCAGCCGCGCCACACCGGGTGCCTGAGCTTCCCGCCGCCCGTCCAGTCCCCGTAAGTGACCTCGCCGACGAGTTTCGCCCGCACCCAGTGGGCGTCTGCGGCGTCAGCGTCCGGCACGTCCTGGAACGGTGAGGTCTTCCGCGACAGGGCATCGAGCTGTTGCCGCAGTTCCTTCAGTTCGCGGGCGCTGAAGCCGCTTCCCACGCGCCCCACGTACCGGAGTTTTGAGCCGTCCGGGATTCCCAGGAGCAGCGAGCCGACGGTGTCCCGGCGCTCGCCTTTGCCCGGGCGCCAACCGCCGACCACCACCTCCTGGGTCCGCTCGACCTTGAGCTTGAGCCAGGACTTGCTGCGCTGGCCCACATAGCGGCCGTCCGTGCGCTTGGCCAGGACTCCCTCCAGCCCGAGTTCCGCGGCGCTTTCGAGCACGTACGCGATGTCGGTGCTTTGCGTGAGGCCTGCGACCACTCCCGACAGTTCCACCGGGGCGCCGGTCGGGCGGAAGAACTGCTCGAGCCGCAGCCGGCGCTCGCACAGCGGCAGCGGCCGCAGGTCCTGGCGCGCGTCGAGGAGGAGATCGAAGAGCATCAGCCGCACCGGCGTCGCCGCCTGCGCCTTCGCGACGTCGGCAGGCTTGGTCAGTTTCATCCGGCCCTGCAGCAGGCCGAAATCCGGTCGGCCGGAGGGTCCGACGGCGATGATCTCACCGTCGGCGACAAAGTCCTGGCCCGGCCACAGTGCCCGGTCCGTCAGTTCCGGGTAGCTTGCGGACATGTCGATTCCGTTGCGGCTGATGAGCCGGATTCTTGCTGCATCGCCGATGACCAGTGCCCGGATGCCGTCCCACTTGAGTTCGATCTGCCAGTCCTTGTCCGCGAGGTCCGCGGCGGTCCCGGCGCTGGCCAGCATCGGGCTGAACCCGGAGGGATCGGGCGGAGGGCCCGGTGAAGGACCTGGTGCCGGGTCCGGGGCAGCCGCGGCGGCGCTGGAGGGGCCCCCGGAAGCCGCCTGGCCGGCGTCGTGGTCGCCTCCTGCCGCCCGGTGCCCGCTGCCCGCGCCCGCCGGGTCCATGAGGTGGATGAGCCACTGGTCATCGGCCTTCCCGGTGTGGATAAGGGCGAACCGGCGGCTGCCGCCGAGGCCGCCGCCTTCGGCGCCGGTCAGCGTGGCGATGATCTCCTTGCCGGCAATCCACTTCTCGCATTCGTAGTAACCGTGGTCCCAGATGCTGACCGTCCCGGCTCCGTACTGGCCCTGGGGAATGACGCCCTCGAAAGTGCCGTAGTCCAGCGGGTGGTCCTCGGTCTGCACTGCGAGGTGGTTCGTGGACTTGCTGGTCGGGACGCCCTTGGGCAGCGCCCAGGACACCAGCACGCCGTCGCGCTCCAGCCGGAAATCGAAGTGCAGCCGCCGGGCGTGGTGTTCCTGGATGACGAAGGACTCGCGGAGCGTTCCGTTACCGGTGTCTGTGTCGGCGCCGCTGCGCCCCGCCGTGAACGGCTCCGGGGTGGCGGCGGCATCCCGCTTGTCACGGTAGGAATCCAGCCGCGGATCGGTGTCGGCCCGGCCGCCGGAGACCGTGGCGAACGGGTCCTTGCCGGACTGCACCCGTTTCATGACCTCGTGGAAATCCAGCTGGCGAAGGGACGGGGAGCTGAGCTCGCGCCAGGTCCGAGGAGCGGCGACGGTGGGCCGCGGCCGGCCGCGCAGCGAGTAGGGCGCGATGGTGGTCTTCGCGGCGCTGTTCTGGCTCCAGTCGACCAGGACCTTTCCGGTGCGCAGGGTTTTCTTCATGTCGCTGACCACCAGTTCCGGGTGGTCAGCCTCCAGGGCCCGGGCCAGTTCGTGGGCGAAGTCGGAGATCTGCTCCGAGGTGCGGGTCCCGTCCAGTGCGGCGTACAGGTGGATGCCCTTGCTCCCGCTGGTCACCGGCACGGGATCCAGGCCCACGTCCTGCAGGATGGTGCGGGCCAGTCCCGCCACCGCGACGCACTCCGCGAGCCCGGCCCCGTCGCCGGGATCGAGGTCCAGGACCATCCGGTCCGGCGGCAGGGCGTTGCCGTGCGAATCCACCCGCCACTGGGGGACATGGATTTCCAGGGCGGCGATCTGCGCGAGCCAGGCGAGGGTGGCAGCGTCATTGACCAGCGGGTACTGGTTGGTGTGCTCCTTGTGCCTGATGGCCGCCCGGGCAATCCAACCGGGCGCCGATTCGTCCAGGTTCTTCTGGAAGAAGACCTGCCCGGGCGCCTCGGCCGTGCCCACACCGTGGACCCAGCGCTTCCTCGTGGCGGGCCGGTTCCGGACGGCCGGGATGAGCACGGGCGCCACGGCGGCGTAATAGGCCAGGACATCAGCCTTGGTGGTGCCGGTTTCCGGGTACATGACCTTATCCAGGTTGGTCACGACGAGTTCGCGGCCCCCGACCCGGACCCGCTGCCTGCCGCTGGCAGGGTCTGAGCTGTCCGGCCCGGTGCCCGGCGGGGTGTCCCGTGGGGGCCTTTGTTCAGCCAACGGTCTTCACCTCCGATCCGCTCTGGTGTTCACTTGTCCCATGAGAGCCATCTGGAAGGGCGCGATCGCATTCGGGCTGGTCAACGTGCCAGTGAAGGTCTACAGCGCCACCGAGGACCACGACATCAGCCTGCATCAGGTCCACAACGCCGACGGCGGACGGATCCGCTACCAGCGCCGCTGCGAGGTCTGCAGCAAGATCATCGACTACGAGGACATCGAGAAGGCGTACGAGGACGACGGCCGCACCGTGATGCTGACCCGGGAGGAACTGAAGTCGATCCCGGCAGAAAACAGCCACGAGATCGACGTCGTGCAGTTCGTGCCCGCGGACCAGCTGGATCCCATCATGTTCGAGAAGAGCTACTACCTGGAACCGGACTCCAAGTCGCCCAAGGCCTACATGCTGCTGCGCCGGGCCCTGGAAGATACGGACCGTGTGGCGATCGTCCAGTTCGCGCTGCGTGAGAAGACCAGGCTGGGCGCGCTGCGGATCCGCGGTGACATCCTGATGCTCCAGTCCCTGCTGTGGGCCGACGAGGTCCGCGAAGCCAGCTTCCCGGCCCTGGAAACCACGATCCGTATCTCGGCCCAGGAGCGCGAAATGTCCGCCGCCCTGGTGGATTCGATGGCCGCGGATTTCGAACCCGAACAGTTCACCGATGACTACCAGGTCCAGTTGCGCCAGCTTATCGACGCGAAGCTGGAGAAGGGCGAGTCCCTGGACACCGAAGAGACCTTCGGTGCCGCCGCGGCCGAGGCCGGCACCGGTGAAGTGATCGACCTGATGGAGGCCCTCAAGCGGAGCCTCGAAAAGAAGCGCGGGGCCGGGGCGGCCGAGGGTGACGGGGCGAAGGCCGGGGCCGCCAAGCCGGCTGCCAAGGCGCCTACCCGGAAGACAGCCGCCACCAAGGCTGCCGGGGCCGATGCGGCCGATGACGCGCCCGGAGCAGGCGGCGCCGAAGGGGATAGCGCCGGTGAGGGGAAAGCCGCCGCGGGTAAGGCGGCGCGGTCCGGGAAGGCAGCCCCCAAAACCGCAGCCGCCAAGTCCACTGCCTCCAAAACTGCCGCGGCCAAACCCGTTGCGTCTAAGACGACGGCGGCGCGGGCGCGCAAGGGCGCCTGAGGCCGGGGGCAGGGACGCCTCGGCCATCGGGGTCAGGAGTTCCGCAATGCGGAGATGAGCTCGCTCTTCTTCTTGGCCGAGTAGCCCTTGAGGCCGATCTCTTTGGCGCGTGCCTTCAGCTGCGGAACCGTCCAGTCCTCGTAGTCTCCGGCTTTCCCGCCCTTGTGGCCCACGGCCGAGCGGCCGCGCTTGGCGGCTGCATTGGAGATCCGGGCGGCCTTCTGCTTCGAGGCGCCGTCGTCGAGCAGCTTCTCGTAAAGTTCGGGATCCTTGATGCTGGGGCTTTCGGAGCCGCGGGGTTCATCCTTTTTCGTAGGCAATGCTGTCTCCTTTGACCGGAATCCAGGCCGGCGACCCGCGGACGGGCCGCCGCGGATTCCAAACTAGCGGCCCCGTGAGACCCTGACAAGCATTTACTAAGCTCCCTTACAAAGGTGCCGGACCCCGGACCTCCCGCGCTCGGCGGCGGACATGACGCCCGGAAAACCGAAGGCCCGGCCGCCCCACGTCTGAACTGCTCAGTCGGGGGCGGCCGGGCCGTCGCGCTTCCGGTGCTTCCGGCTCAGCGCCGGAAGGCGGGACTATTCGGCGTCGTGGTCCGTCTCAAGAATCTGCACGAGGCGGTCCAGGGCGGCGTCGGCGCCTTCACCGTCGGCACGCAACACCACAACTTCGCCGTGCGATGCGCCCAGGCTCATCAAAGACAGGATGCTGGCGGCGTCCATGGCCTCGTCCTCCGGCTCGCCCAGGCGGGCGATCGTGATCTCGAGGTGGTCGAATTCGCCGGCAGCCTCGGCGAAGATGGCGGCCGGACGGGCGTGCAGCCCCACGCGGCTGGCAATGGTGGCGTTACGTTCGGTCATTTCTGCTCCTTGAAGTCAGCTTGGGTGTTTATCAGCTGTGAATATCTGCTTGGAAAGTCGTCTGGCTCAGGCGGCTACGGGAACCGATTCCACCGTATCAACCGGCTTCTTGACTGCCCAGCGCTTGAGTCCGATCACGGTGAAGGCGCTCACGACCGTGCCGGCCGCGATCGCGACGACGAACATCAGGAAGTTATCGATCGCGAAGAAGACGAAGATTCCGCCGTGCGGGGCCTTCGATCCCACTCCCGCTGCCATCGAGATGGCACCGGTCACGGCACCGCCGAGCATGGAGGCGGGGATGACGCGGAACGGGTCGGCGGCGGCGAACGGGATGGCGCCTTCTGAGATGAACGAGGCTCCCAGCAGCCAGGCGGCCTTGCCGTTTTCAAATTCCGCGAGGCTGAAGAGCTTCCTGTTCAGGACGGTCGCGGCCAGGGCCATGGCCAGCGGCGGGACCATTCCGGAGGCCATGACGGCGGCCATGATCTGGTAGGGCGCCTGGTTGGTCAGGGATGCGGCGCCCAGGCCGGCGACGGCGAAGGAGTAGGCAACCTTGTTGACCGGACCGCCGAGGTCGAAGCACATCATTAGGCCCAGGATGACGCCCAGGGCGATGGCGCTGGCGCCGGTCAGTCCGGACAGGAAGTTGTTCAGCCCGGTGGTGACCGCCGCGACGTAGCGGCCCAGGAACAAGAAGAGCAGGCCGGACGCGGCGATTGACGCGACGAGCGGGATGATGACCACCGGCATCAGGCCGCGCAGCCAGCGGGCCACGTGGAGCCTGCCGATCGCATGCGCCACATAACCCGCGATCAGGCCGCCCACGATGCCGCCAAGGAAGCCGGCGCCCATGAAAACGGCAACGGCGCCCGAAACGAAGCCCGGGGCGATGCCCGGCCGGTCAGCGATGCCGTAGGCGATGTAGCCGGCCAGGGCAGGCACGAGGAAGCCCAGTGACAAGGCGCCGATCTTGAAGAACACAGCACCGAGGAACGCGCCCAGCGGTCCCCATGCCAGTTCCGGATACACGGTGGGCAGGTTGAAGAGGCTGTTGTCCGCCAGGATCTTGTCCGCGTAGGCGGTGATGTTGTAGCCGCCTAGCAGGAAGCCGAGGGCGATCAGCAGACCGCCGCCTGCCACGAACGGGATCATGTAGCTGACGCCCGTGAGCAGCGCCTTCTTCAGTTTCGTGCCGAGGTGTTCGCTCTTCTCCTCGGCCGCCAGTTCGGCCTGCTCCTCGCCGAAGTGGGGGACACGGTGGGCGTTCGGGTTGTCTGCGGCGGCGAGTGCCTCTGCGACCATCTTGTCCGGCTCGTCGATGCCGCGCTTAACCGGAGCATTGATCACCGGTTTGCCGGCGAAGCGCTCCTTGCCGCGCACATCCACGTCGACGGCGAAGATGACGGCATCGGCGGCGGCGATCACGGCGGGGTCGAGCGCCTTGGCGCCCGAGGACCCCTGGGTTTCAACCTGCAGGTCCACGCCGACTTCCTTGGCCGCGGCGACGAGGGAGTCGGCGGCCATGTAGGTGTGCGCGATGCCGGTGGGGCACGCGGTGACGGCGACGAGGCGCTTGGGCCCCTTGGCCTTCGCGGCGGCGCCTTCCCCGGCGTCGGCGGCTGCGCTTGTGCCCGCAACGGCGCCTGCGCCTGCGCCTGCTGCGGCGGCGGCCGGCGCGGCAGCAGCGTGGGGTGACGGCTTGTCCGCGAGGGCGGCCTCAACGAGCTCGACGATCTCCGCCTGGGAGGTCGCGGCGCGCAGGCTGGCCGTGAAGTCCTTCTTGATCAGGGACCGGGCCAGCTTCGACAGCAGCTTCAGGTGGTCCTGGTCTGCACCCTCAGGGGCGGCGATGAAGAAGATCAGGTCAGCGGGGCCGTCCTTGGCGCCGAAGTCCACCGGCTGGGACAGCCGTGCCATGGCCAGCGTCGGTTCCGTCACCGCCGTCGAACGGCAGTGCGGGATCGCGATGCCGCCCGGCACACCGGTGGCGGTCTTGGACTCGCGGGCGAAGGCGTCGGCGAAGAGGCCTTCAACCTCGGTGGCGCGGCCGTTGGCGGCAACCCTGCCTGCCAGATGCCGGATCACGTCCTCGGGCGTGCTGCCCAGATTCTGGTCGAGCTCGACCAGTTCGTTAGTAATGAGCTGTGTCACTGTCAATCCTTCTTCAGGGCCGTGATGGTTACGGCATCAGGGGTGGTTTGGTTGACTGCCGGGACAGTGGAGCCAGGCAGGGAAGCGGCGGCGGCACCATGGGCCACCGCCTGACGGAGGCAATCAACCGGGGCGGCGCCCTGGCTGGAGGCGAGCAGATAGCCGGCCAGCGAGGAATCGCCGGCGCCGACAGTGCTGACCGCGGTGACCGGCGGATGCGTGGCCAGCCACGCGCCGTCGGCCGTCACAAGAACGGCGCCCTTGGACCCCAAGGTGGCCAGTACGGCACCCACTCCGGAGCGCACGACGGCGGAGGCTGCTGCTGCTGCTGCCTCCGGGTCCGCTTCGAGCTCCTCGGCGGTTTTGTTCGTGGTGAAGCCGGCTGCCGCAGCCAGTTCCGCCAGTTCCTCGGCGTTGGGTTTCAGGAGGTCCGGCTTTCCCGAGGCGTCGCCGGAGACCGCTGCGGCGAGGGGTTCGCCGGAGGAGTCGACGGCGACGCGGGGTGCGGCCTCGCCGTCGAACATTGAACGCAGCCGCCGGGTGACGGTCGCGTAGAAGTCGGCCGGAACTCCGGGTGGGAGAGAGCCGGCCAGGACCACCCAGGCGGCACCGCGGGCGCGGTCCAGGAGCAGGCTGATCAGGGCCTCCTGCTGGTCCGCGCTCAGGACCGGTCCGGGTTCGTTGATTTTGGTGGTGACGCCGCCGGGCTCGGTGAGGGCCACGTTGCTGCGCAGCGGCTCGCCGATCGGAAGGGCCGCGAAGGGAACGTCCGTGTCCCGCAGCCCGGTGAGGACGGGGTCGGCCTCGGCGCCCGGGAGGACCGCGACGGTCTTCAGTCCCGAAGCGACGAGGGCGCGGGAAACGTTGACGCCCTTGCCGCCGGATTCCTGGCGGACGGAGACAGCCCGCTGGACTTCCCCGCGGAGGAGGGGGCCCGGCAGGGCCACGGTGCGGTCCAGGCTGGGGTTGGCGGTGAGGGTGACAATCACGCGACCACCACCTCGACTCCGGCTTCCGCAAGGGCGTCGGCGAGTTCCCGGCTAGGTTGCTTGTCTGTGATCACGGTGTCCAGATCTTTCAACGAGGCGAACTGGACCAGCGTCTCCGCGTCCAGCTTGGAGGAATCAGCCAGCACCACGATGCGGCGCGCTGATTGGACGAAGGCCGCTTTGACGGCGGCTTCTTCAGGATCGGGCGTGCTCAGCCCGAAGGCTGCATGGATGCCGTTGGTGCCGATGAAGGCGATGTCCGGACGGATCCGGCGTGCGGCCTCCACAGTGGACTGGCCGACTGCGGCCTGGGTCAGCCCGCGGACTTTGCCGCCGAGCAGATGCAGGGCGATGCCGGGTTCGCCGGACAGCCGGGAGGCGATGGGCAGGGAATGGGTGATGACGACGAGTTCGGCGTCGGAGGCCGGGAGGTTTCCCGTCGCTGCGGCTCCGGCGGCCCGGGCAGACAGGAGTTCGGCCAGGGCTTCGGTGGTGGAGCCGGCGTCGATCAGGATGCTGCCGGTGAGGGCCTGGGGGATGAGGGCCAGGGCGGCTTCGGCGATCCGGGTCTTCTCGGGCTGCCGCTGGACGGTCCGCTCCAGGATGCTTTCTTCCGTGGTGCTGATCCGGTCCGGGGAGACCGCCCCGCCGTGCACCCGGCGGACGCTGCCGGCGGCTTCCAGGGCGGCGAGATCCCGGCGGATGGTTTCGGTAGTGATGCTGAAACGCTCGGCCAGGTCCGTGACACTGGCCCGCCCGCTGGCGTAGATGAGCCCCACGATCAGCTGCTGGCGTTCTTCGGCGAACACTTACCCTCCATTGCGTACTGCGTCTGTCCTGGTCCTGTGCCTTCCGAGACTCCCGTGACTCCCATCACATGAAGTGGAATTGTTTGACTTTATCTTTGTTCATGTTGGTTTGTCAATGAAAACCAACATGAACGCAGAAGGGGTGTGGAGGGGGGGCCAGGGGGCGGTGGTGGCGGGTGGGGGGATGGGGATGCCCGGGTGCGGGTGCGGGTGAGGTTGGTGTTGGGGAGATGGGGGTGTCCGGGTGCGGGTGGGGTTGGTGTTGGGGAGATGGGGATGTCCGGGTGCGGGTGGGGTTGGTGCTGGAGAGGCGCGGATACCCGGGTGGAGTTGGAGCCGGGGAGATAGGGCGGACGGGTGCCTGGGTGGTGGGTGCCGGGATCGTTGATGCGGGTAGGGGTGGGCTCGGGCGTCACGGCGGGCAGTGGCTCTGGAGGGGTGCGAATGCCGGCCTGGGGAACATGCTCATTTTTGGAGCCGTTCCCCGTGGGGCATGCTCAGTCTTCGGCGCGAGGGGTGGGCATATAGGGAATATGTCCGCTGGTTGGCGGCGCGGCTGAGCATGCCCAGTCGCGGAATGGGGTCAAAAGGGGCATGTCCAGTCTTTGAGCGAGGCGAAGGGGGCATGTCCAGTCTTTGAGCGAGGCGAAGGGGACATGTCCAGCCTCCGGGTGGGTCAAGGAGAAGTCTGGGGCGTGTTCCGTCCTCGGGCTGAGGTCAGGAAGGAGCATGTCCGGTCCTTGGGCGGGTTGAGGGGATGTCCGGTATTTCGCCGGGGTGCCCGTGTCGCATCGGGGAATTGGAAATCCCGGGTCCTTGGATGGCCGGGGTTGGGGCATGCTCATTTTTAGAGCCGTTCCCCGTGGGGCATGCTCAATCTTTGACTCGAGGAGTGGGCATATTGGGAATATGTCCGTTGGTTGGATGTGGGGTTGAGCATGCCCAGCCCCGGAGTGGGGCCGAAAGGAGCATGTCCCTGGCCTGTGGATGGCGTGGGGCATGTCCAGGCTCCGGGCGGGTCAAGGAGAAGTCTGGGGCGTGTTCCGTCCTCGGGGGAGGAGTATCAGTGGGACATGTCCAGTCCTTGGCGACGGCGCAGGAGGCGCTCGTGGGGCATGTCCATTGGCGGCGCGGGTCGGGGCCGGGCGGGATGGCGGAAGCCGGGCCAGGCCTCGGGGTCCGGCCCGGCTTCCGGGTCATTGGGTTCCGCGCCGCGAAGGGCGTGCGCGGTGATCAGATGCCGGCGTCGCGGCTTTCATTGCGGGTGATGGTCTCGCCCGTGTTCGGGTCCACAACCGTGCGGCTTTCGCTCACCCGGCGGGTGCGGCCGCGTCCGGGGGCGGCGAGGACCAGGGAGGCGATCAGCCCGATAACGCCCACCACCATCAGGATGTAGCCGATCATCGTCAGGTCGACATTGGGGATCAGGCCAGGGGTGACGGCCCAGGCGAGGATGGCGCCGATGGCGATGAGGAGGATTGCGGAACCGATTCTCATAACGTGCTCCTTGAGGTCCTTGGGGCTGCTCAATGATGCTAAGCATGCTGTCTAGCGTCACGCTACAGCCCCTCACCTGCGGTTTCAATGAATCACCGTTCGCCCCGCCGGGAAATTTTCTGCGCCCGTACCTTCAGGTCGGCCGCGGCGAAAAGCTGAAGGCCCGGCGCGGGTGCCGGCGACTCCGGCGCTCGTGCAGGGAGTCGACGGTACGGGGCGGGCGCTGGATAGGCTGGCCCCATGGAGACGGTTGTCTGGTCAAAACCCGAACAAGAGCGCCCCGGCACGCCGCTGCTGGTGATGCTGCACGGCTACGGCACGGACGAGACGCGCATGTCCAAGCTGTTCGGTTCCCTGCCGCCGGAGTTCAGCTGCGCCGCGTTGCGCGGGCCCAAAGACATCGGAGACCACTACGGATGGTTCCTGCTGGATTACTTCCTCACCCATGACTTTGCCGACGTTATTGCCTCCACGAACGCGGTGTTCACCTGGATCGAGTCGGTCAAGGCCAAACACAGCAGCGTCAGCCTCCTCGGGTTTTCGCAGGGAATGGCCATGGCCAGCACACTCCTTCGGCTCCGGCCCGAGCAGTTCCGCGCGGTGGTCGGGCTCTCCGGGTTCGTGCTGGAGAACGAGCTGCTCGCCATGAGCGAATCCTTCACCTTCCCGCCGCCGTTCTTCTGGGGCCGAGACCGGGACGACGTGGTCATCAACGACGCCGCCACCGAACACACCGAGGAATGGCTGCACCGGAACACCCAGCTCACGGCCCGGACCTACCCGGGGATGGGCCACTCGATATCGAAAGCCGAACTCGCGGACGTCAGCGTCTTCCTGCGCCACTACGTCCTGCGTTGACACTTGGCCGGCGCGCCGCCAACGGTGCCGCGGGCCACACCGCGGACCCACCCCGGGCACGCCGGATCTTCCACTTGCATGCCAAATTTGTAAGCGTTTACAATCGACCTCGGCCATCTATACCGGGCCCACTACTTCAGGGGGAAGAAAGGGCTGAGCCCGTGCCGCAGGCCAAGATCACGCGCGTGACCATCCAGGACGTCGCCGCGCTCTCCGGACTCTCCATCTGCACTGTGTCCCGCGCCCTCCGCCAGCTGCCCAACGTCTCGGAACAAGCCCAGGCCCGGGTCAACGACGCGGCGGCCAAGCTCGGCTACAAAGCCTCGTCCGCGGCCTCCCGCCTTGCCGGCGGCAGCACCGGCTCAGTCGCCATCATCGCCCCCACCGCCACGGCGTGGTTCTTCGCCCAGGCGGTGGAGGCGGCCGAGGAAGTGTTCGCCGACGCCGGCTACGACACGGTCCTGATCAGCCTCCGCAACCGGCAGAGCGTGCACCGGAAGCTCTTTGACGACCTCGAGGGACTGTCGCAGCGCGTGGACGGGGTACTCCTGCTCAACGTCGCCCTCAGCGAGACCGAAATGGCCGGGCTCGCCGCATCCGGACTGGCCGTGGCAAGTGTCGGCATGCACGGGGTGCCGTGGGACAACGTAGGCATCGACAACGAGGCGGCAGCGCGCGCGGCAACGAACCACCTGCTGGAACTGGGCCACTGGGACCTCGCCATCCTCGCCGGGAACGAGACCGGGACCCCGTCCCTCGTAACCGCGGCCGAGCGGCGCCGGGGCTTCGAACTCGCCCTGGCGGAGCACGATCTCACCGTCGACCCGGACCTGGTGCTCGACGCCGGCTCCAGCATCGAAGGCGGCCGGCTGGCCATGATGGAGCTGGCAGAAAACCGCAGAATGCCCTCCGCAATCTTCGCCGGCTGCGACGAAACAGCCTTCGGAGCGCTCATGGCCCTGCGGGAGCTCGGTTTGTCAGCACCGAAAAACGTGTCCATCATAGGAATAGACGATCATCAGATGAGCTGGTTCCTGGGGCTGACCACCATCGCCCAGCCTGTGGCCGACCAAGGCGCCTTCGCCGCCAACCTGCTGATTGAAAGACTCCACCGCTCCGGCCTGCCGAACCCGCCGTTCGCGGGTCCGCCGTCGGACCATGTGCTGGACACGAAACTCGTGGAGCGCAAGAGCACGCGCCGGCGCCGGTGAGACAGGCGGCACCACGCGCCCGTGCCCGGCGGCGCAGCGCAACAGGAGCAGCGCACCTATACCAGCGCAGCCCCGACATAAACAGCACACACCCCGGCCGCCGTCGTGCGCCTGTACACCGGTTGAACCGGCTGAGCCGGCCGACCCAACCCCGCCCCGAACCTAACCGACCTGCCCCGCCTGAAAGGACTTTGACCCGTGATTGCAGTTCCTGACACCTCCGGCCTCGCCGGCGCGCTCTCCGGCGCCTCCGCCATCCTCTTCGACCTCGACGGCGTGCTGACGCCCACCGCCGTGGTGCACGAGCGCGCTTGGCAGGAACTCTTCGACGGCTTCCTGTCCACCGTCCCCGGCGCCGCGCCCTACCGTGAGAGCGACTACTTCGACCACATCGACGGCAAGCCGCGGTTCGACGGCGTCCGGGACTTCCTCGCCTCACGCGGCATTGTGCTGGAGGAAGGGCCGCTGGACGATGACCCCGCCCACAACACCGTCCACGGCCTCGGCAACCGCAAGAACAAGGTGTTCAACGACATCGTCGAGGCCGGCGGCGTCCAGCCGTACGAAGGCTCGCTCCGCCTTGTTGAAACTGCGCTGGCCCGCGGGCTCAAGCTCGCGGTGGTCTCGTCCTCCCGCAATGCTCCGGCGGTGCTCAAGGCCGCCGGGCTGTCGGACTACTTCCCGGTGGTGGTCGACGGCGTCGTCGCCGTCACTGAGGGCCTGCCCGGCAAACCCAGCCCGGCCACGTACGAATACGCGGCAAGCCTCCTGGGCGTGCCCAGCCAGGACTGCGTGGTGGTCGAAGACGCCGTCTCCGGCGTCCAGGCCGGTAATGCGGGGTCCTTCCGGTCCGTGATCGGCGTTGACCGCGGAGCGGGCCGGCAGACGCTGCTGGAGGCCGGCGCCACGGTAGTGGTCAACGACCTCGCCGAGCTGCTCTAGCCAGCGCCCAACCCGCCCCGCAATCCAGCCCGTTCACGCCCTTCGAAGGAACCCATAGACCATGGCCCTCATCACCTCCGACCGCGCCCGGTTCCCCAACGACCCCTGGCAGCTGGTCGAGACCGTCCACCTTCCCGGCAACGCCGGAACCCTGGAGACCCTGTTCAGCCTCGGCAACGGGCACTTGGGGATCCGCGGCGCGCACTGGGCCGCCGCTGACGCCGAACTTCCCGGCAGCTTCATCAACGGGTTCCACGAGACCTGGGACATCAAACACGCGGAGAACGCCTACGGCTTCGCCCGCACGGGACAGCGGATCCTCTACGTCCCCGACGCCAACAACTTCACCGTGATCATCGACGGCGAACCGCTGACGCTCGAGGAATCGACCGTGCTGGACTACCGCCGCTCGGTGGACTTCGCCACGGGTGTCTACGAGTGCCGGATCACGTGGCAGTGCCGCTCCGGCGCCACCGTGACAACCACCGAACGCCGGGCGGTCGGCTACGAATCCCGCGGCGCGCTCGGCATTTCCCTGGAAGTCGCGGCGGACCGCGACGTCTACGCGGACGTCACCTCCTCCGTCATCAACCGCCAGGACCAACCGGTGGAGGACCACTCCGCCCACGATCCCCGGCGCGCGGGCCGGCACGCCGGGCGAGTGCTGCTGCCGGTGAGGCTCGACGGCGGCGACGGCTCCCTGCGCCTGTCCTGGGAGGCCGCCGAATCCAAGCAGCGGCTCGGGATGGCGGTGGACCATTGGACCTCGGCCGGGGTGCAGCCGTTCGACACCCACGTGGACCAGGACGACAGCAGCGTCCGCTACGTGCTCGCCGTCAGCGCCGGCCAGCCGTTCGTGCTCGAAAAAAGCGTCAGCTACGCCGTGGGCCAGGCCGCCGAGGACCTCGCAGACAGCGCCGAAGCCGGCCTCAAGCCGGTCGCCGAGATCTTCGCGCAGAGCGAAGCCCACTACAGCGCGTACTGGAAGACCAGCGACATCGTCGTGTCCGGCCAGCCCGAACTGCAGCAGGGCATCCGCTGGAACCTGTTCCAGCTGGCGCAGGCCACGGCCTGCGCCGATGTGGCCGGAATCCCTGCCAAGGGGGTGTCCGGCTCCGGCTATGACGGCCACTACTTCTGGGACCAGGAGGTGTACCTGCTGCCGTACCTGACCTACACGAGCCCGGGCAACGCCCGCCAGGTCCTGGAGTTCCGCCACGACCTCCTGCCCGAGGCCAAGATCCGGGCCAAGGAGCTCAGCGTCGACGGCGCCCTGTTCCCGTGGCGGACCATCAACGGGCTGGAGGCCAGTGCCTACTACGCGGCCGGCACGGCCCAGTTCCACATCGCCGCCGCGATCGCGTTCGCCACGAACCGGTACATCTGGGCCAGCGGGGACGCCGAATTCCAGGACACGCTCGGCGCCGACCTGCTGATTGAGACGGCCCGGATGTGGGTGTCTCTGGGCTTCTTCGGCAAGGACGGGCTCTTCCACATCCACGGTGTCACCGGCCCGGACGAGTACACCGCAGTGGTCAACGACAACCTCTACACCAATGTCATGGCCCGGTTTAACCTCCGTGCCGCCGCCGGCCTGAACCACCCCGCCGTGGGCGAGGCGGAACGCCAGCTCTGGGAGCAGGCCGCGAACCGCATGCACATGCCCTACGACGAGGACCTCCAGGTCCACTCGCAGGACAACGACTTCATGACCCTGGAACCCTGGGACTGGACCACGCCCCGGTCCAAGTACCCGCTGCTGCTGAACTTCCACCCGCTCGTGATCTACCGGCACCAGGTCCTGAAGCAGGCCGACACGGTGCTGGCCATGTTCCTGCAGTGGCAGGACTTCACGCCCGAGGAAAAGCGCCGCGCCTTTGACTTCTACGACCCCATCACCACCGGCGACTCCACCCTGTCCGCCTGCGTCCAGGGCATCATGGCCGCCGAGGTCGGCTACGGCCAGGCCGCGCTGGACCACTTCACGCACGCCCTGTTCATCGACCTCGACGACACCCACGGCAACACGATCGACGGCGTGCACATCGCCTCCACCGGCGGGGTGTGGAGCTCGCTGGTCAGCGGCTTCGCCGGGCTGCGGGACCAGGGCGCCGTGCCGTACTTCGACCCGCGCCTGCCGGCCGGATGGGACGGGCTCGACTTCCACCTGAAAATCCAAGGCCGGCTCCTGCACGTCGGGCTGGAACAGGGATCCATCAGCCTGACCGTCCGCGAAGGCGCCCCGCTGGAGGTCGACGTGCGCGGGGAACTGCTGACGGTCGACGCCGGTCCGGTGCGGGTTCCGCTGGCCCCGGTGGCAACACCGGAGCCCACCATCTTCCCCAGCGGACTCCCGACGGCGTCGATCCCGGTGGTGCGCCCGGGCATCTGAACCGCTGCTATGTTCCGACGAGGCCGTCGCTGAACGGCTCCTCCGCGCCGCCGGCGAGGGGATGGGCGAGCTCGTCGGCCGGCATCCGGGCGGCGATCATCGCGACGACCGCCATCACCGGGCACACGGTCCCGGCCACGAGGAAGATCAGCCACAGCGGCAGCACCTCGGCGGCCGGGCCGGCCAGGGCCATGGAGACCGGCATGAGGGCGAGCGACACAAAGAAGTCCAGGCTGGAGACGCGGCCAAGCAGGTGCGGCGGCACGCGGCGCTGCAGCAGGGTCCCCCAGATCACCATGCCCACCCCGCCGGTGGCGCCGAAGACGAACAATGCTGCCGCCACGGCCCAGAAGCTGTCCATGAAGCCGACGGCGGCGAGCGGCACGCTGCCGGCGCCCCAGCACACCATCATGACGGTCAGGTACCGGCGCGGGAGCGGAAACGACGCCGTCGCCAGTGAGGCCGCGGCGCCGCCGGCGCCCATGATGGCCAGCAGGAAGCCGAACATGCGTGCGTCCCCGCCCAGCTGGTCCCGGACCACGAACGGGACCAGGACCTCGATAGGGCCAATCAGGAACAGCACGGAAATGCACGCCCACAACAGGGTCCAGAGCAGCCAGGGCGTGCGGACCGTGTAGCCGACGCCTTCCCGGAGATCGTGCAGCACGGAGGTCCCGGCGCGCGCCGGGGTGGAGGAGTTGTCCCCGGCACTCCCGGCAGCAGCAGCGGCCGCCGCGCCGTCCGATGAAACGGGCACGGGCTGGCGGCGGAGGAAGTTCAGGATGCAGAAGGCCAACAGGTGGCAGGCCGCAACGCCGGTGACGGCGTACGCGGGGGATAGGGACGCGACCAGGACACCCGCGACGGCGGGACCGGCGGCCTGCTGCAGCAGCGGCCGCATGGTCCCCTCCAGCCCGTTGGCCGCCAGGAGGTCCTCGGCCGGCAGGATCCGCGGCAGGATGGCGGAGTAGGCGGGAAAGAAGAACGCGGCCCCGACGCCCAGCACGAACGCCCCGACGGCAAGGTGCCAAAGCTGCAGCAACCCCGTCACCGCCAGTCCGCTGATCGTGGCAATGACGGCGAGGTTGGCGCCCTCAACCGCGATGATCAGGAGCCGCTGGGGGACACGGTCCGCGGCTATGCCGCCGACCAGCAGGAAAACCACCAGCCCGACGCTGCCGGCCGCGGCCACAAGCGAGAGCTCCAGCGGTCCGCCGCCAAGGTGGATCACTTCGTAGACCATGGCCACGGCCCACATCCCGGAGCCGAAAATGGAGATGGCCAGCGCCGCGATCAGCACGCGGTACTCCCGGTGCGCGAAGGGGCGGAGGGCTCGCAGGGCGGGCATGCGCCCAGTCTAATGGCCGGTCCGGTGGCGGCCCCCGGGCGGGACGGCGCCCGGCCGGCTGCGGTGCGCACTGAGCATGTCCGGGCCGTGCCCTAGTGTTAAGTGAACTTACTTTCCCGGTTCCGACGAGAGGCGATCATGCCCAAGCGCAGCAACCCGGCCATCAAAATTGCGCAGGAAACAGCCCACGGCGCGATGTTCGACGCCGCCGGCCGGCCCCGGCCAGGCCTCCACAACGTGCTCCTGCGCGCCGTCGAAGTCCAGCGGCCGCTTGTCCTGGCCAACATCCGCAGGCTCCAGCGACGGCACCCGGATGCCAGCGCGGCCCAGCTGGCCGCCATCATGGAACGCGACTACCTGCTGGCCGTCACCGGCGGCGGCGCGCTGGTGGGCGGGGCGGCCGTCATCCCCGGCGTCGGAACGGCAGCGGCACTCGGACTCTCAGCCGCCGCGGCCGTCGGGTTCCTCGAAGCCACCGCACTGTATTCAACGTCGCTGGCCGAACTGCACGGCGTGCGGATGGTGGATCCGGACCGGGCCAGCACCCTGGTCATGGCGATCATGCTCGGCGAGGAAGGCACCGAGCTGCTGAGCTCGCTGAGCGGACAGATCGCCGGCCGGGGCAAGGGCCCCACCCAGGCCTGGACCGCGGTCTTCACCCGCAGGGTCCCCCTTGCCGGGTTCGGCGCGGTGCGGGCGAAGATCCAGACAATGTTCCTGCGCTCCCTCATGAAGAAGCAGGGCACGGCCTGGCTGGGCCGTGCCCTGCCCCTGGGCATCGGCGCCGTCGTCGGCGGCGTCGGAAACCAGCTGATGGGCCGCGCCGTGATCGCTAACGCCAAGGAAGCCTTCGGGCCGCTGCCGGACACGATTCCCGGCGAGCTGCAGGCTCTCGCGGACACCACCGGGCCGGCCGCGCTCTACGGCACCGCGCCGGTTGATGTTCCTGGGCCGGATGATGCCCGCGGTACGCCGCCGGACGGCGGCGCCCCGAAAGCACAAGGTAAAGGCAAAGCGAAGGACGGTGGCACGTTTTGGATCTGAACGCTGACCTGGGGGACTCCTTCGGGACCTGGACCATGGGCGACGACGCCGCCATGTTCCCGCTCGTCACAAGCGCCAGCGTGGCCTGCGGGCTGCACGCCGGCGACCCGGTGACCATGCTGGACACCTGCCGGGCCGCCTACGAACTCGACGTCCGGGTGGGGGCGCACATCGGTTATCCGGACCTGGCCGGGTTCGGCCTTCGCGGGCTGGACATGACCTTCGACGACCTTTTCGGCGCGGTGCTCTATCAGCTCGGCGCACTCGACGGCGTCGCCCACGCGGTCGGCGCCTCGGTGGACTACGTCAAGATGCACGGGGCGCTCTACGACCGCACCGTGCGCGACGCCGAACAGTCGTCCGCCGTGATCGCCGCCATCCAGGCCTACGATCCCGGTCTGCCCGTCCTCGGCTTCCCGGGCTCGGCCCTGCTGGGCATCGCCAAGGAGGCCGGCCACCCCGTGTTCTCAGAAGCCTTTGCCGACCGCGCGTACCTGCCGGACGGCACGCTCGTGCCGCGCTCGCAGGACGGTGCCGTGCTGCACGACGCCGGCGAGGTCGCCCGCCGGGCGGTGCGCCTGGCGACGGCGGGTGAAGTCGAGGCGGTCGACGGCACCGTGCTCCGGGTCCAGCCGCAGTCGCTGTGCCTGCGCGGGGACACCCCCGAAGCCGTTGCCACGGCCGCCGCGGTGCGCGCGGCCTTGGCGGACGCCGGCGTCGAACTGGAGAGTTTCGCCTGATCCGCGGGTGCTAGCCGAACAGCAGGTTCGCCACGGTGAAAATGGCCAGCCCGGCCAGGGCGCCCACCACGGTGCCGTTGATCCGGATGAACTGCAGGTCCTTGCCCACCTGCAGCTCGATCTTCTGCGAGGTTTCCTCGGCGTCCCAGCGGGCCACGGTGTCGGTGATGACCCCGGCGATGTCCGAGCGGTAGGTCCTGACGAGGTAGCCCGCGGCGTCCCCGATCCAGGCGTTCACCTTGCCGGCGAGTTCCGGATCGACTACGAGCCGGGTGCCGAAGTCATGCACGGCCGCCTTGAACTTCACGCTCAGCTCGCTGTGGGGATCGTCGACGGCGGTGAGCAGCGCCGACTTGATGGTGCCCCAGGTCCGGGAGGCGAGCTCCCGGACCTCCGGGTCGCCGAGGACCTGCGCCTTGATGCCCTCGGCCCGGGCGATCATGACGGGATCGTGCTGCAGGTCCTGCGCCAGGTCCTTGAGGTACTTATCGATCGACACACGGACCTGGTGGTGCTGATCGGACTGCACCGCGCGGGTGAACTTCAGGATCTCCACGTACACCTTGTCGCCCACGAGCCCGTCCACGAACGAGGGCACCCAGGTCGGGGAGCGGTCGGTGACCAGCCGGTTGACGGTCGCCTGGTTGTCCCGTACCCAGTCCACGGCGCGGTCAACGAGCATGTCCACCAGGGCGTGGTGGTGTCCGTCGTCGAAGATCCGCTCAGCGATCCGGCCCACCGGCGGTCCCCACGGCGGCGTGAGCAGGTGCTTGCGGACCATGGACTCGATCACGGCCTGGACGTCGTCGTCGTTGAGGACCTTGAACGCGCCGCGGATGACGGCGGCGCCCTCCTTGGCGACGCGGTCCGGGCCGCCGGGGCTGGACAGCCAGGTGCCGGCCTTGCGGGCGATGTCCGCGGACGCCAGCTTCTCCTGGACCACCTGTTCGGAGAGGAAGTTGGTCTCCACGAATTCACCCAGCGAGGCGCCAATCTGGTCCTTGCGGCGCGGGATGATCGCAGTGTGCGGGATTTTGATTCCCATGGGGTACTTGAACAGGGCCGTGACGGCGAACCAGTCGGCGAGGGCACCCACCATGCCGCCTTCGGCCGCGGCACGGACGTATTCGAACCACGGGTACTGCTTTTGCAGGGCGAACGCGACGATGAAGATCACGGCCATGACGATCAGCAGCGACAACGACAGCAGCTTCATCCGGCGCAGGGCGAGGGCCTTGTCGGCATCGCTGGACGCCGCCTGCGCGCGGCCGTCCGGCCGGCCGCCGCCGGGACGAGTTGCGGCACCGGTCAGGGAAGTTGGCTCAGTGTTCACCTGCATGAGCCAAGCCTAGTCCCGCCGGGGGACCGGCCGTGGTCTAACGTGGCACCATGACCACTGTCGAGACCGCCGCCGCCCGCCCCCTGGTCTACGCCCACCGGGGTTCCAGCGAGGCGTTCGCCGAGCACACCCGGGCCGCGTACCTGCAGGCAATCGCCGACGGCGCCGACGGCGTGGAGTGCGATGTCCACCTGACCCGGGACCAGCACGTGGTCCTGCTGCACGATGCCACCTTGGACCGGACCTCGGACGGCACCGGGCAGGTCGCGGACCGGACCCTGGACGAGCTCCGGCGCCTGGATTTCTCCGCCTGGAAGGGCGCCCGGATCCCGGATGCCTACGGTGCCGGGTCCGAGCAGTTCCTGACCCTGCCGGACCTGCTGGACATCCTCCGTGCGGCGGGCCGCGGGATTGGCCTGGCGATTGAGCTCAAGCACCCCAGCCCGTTCCAGCTCGGGCTCGAGGACCGGGTCCTGGAGGTCCTGCGCAATGAGGGCTGGGACCCGCGCACCTCCATGCTGGACAACATCCGGGTGTCCTTCATGAGCTTCAGCCCCGACTCCGTAAGGCACCTGCTCGGATCGGTGCCGGGGGAGGCCGTCTGCCAGCTGGTCGACGACGTCAACGTGGCGGGTATCCGTGAGGAACTGGGCCTGGGGGCACTGACCGGAGGTGCCCTGGCCAACGTCATGAAAGCCGCCCTGGCTGAGGGCGAGCGGATCCTGGACGCGGGCGAGGCGGGCATGGCCGGCCCCGGCATCGGGTACGTCCGCGCGCATGCCGACACCGTGCAGCGCTGGCTCGGCTCGGGACGGAAGTTCCGGGTGTGGACTGTCGACGCCGACGAGGATGTCAGGCTGTGCCGGGACCTGGGGATCCACGAGATCACCACGAACGTTCCCGCCCGGGTGCTGTCCCAGCTCATGGCTGACAGCCAATCCTTGCGGTAGGCGTCCGGCGGTTTACGGCCTGCAGGGCCGCTGTGGTTGAGTGGTTGCATGCCATTTCGCTGGTCCGGCCGGGCCTCCCAGACGCTGTCCGCGGCGGCGATGAGCGCGCTGTTGTTCGCCAGCGCCGCCAAGCACTTCCGCGAGCCCGAGTATTTCCACCCGGTGGTGCCCGACATCCTCTGCCGTGACGATACCGGCGAACGGCCGAACGGCCCGCTGGCCGTCCTGTCCCGGGAGGAATGGGTGGCGGCCAGCGGCCTCCTGGAAGCAGCCGCCGCCGTCGGGCTCCTGATCCCGGCCGCCCGGCACCTCATCGCGTCGGGCCGAGCCCTGACGCGGCGGGACAGGCGGCTGTGAAACTCCTGCAGTCACCCGCGGTGCGGATCGGCCTGTCGATCAGCATTGCCACCGGGTTGTACGGCGTCTCCTTCGGCGCGCTGTCCGTGACCTCCGGCCTTGATTTCTGGCAGACCATGGCCCTGAGCCTGCTGCTGTTCAGCGGCGGCTCGCAGTTCGCCTTCATCGGCGTGGTGGCCGGCGGCGGATCCGGTGTCGCCGCGATGGGTGCCGCCACGCTGCTGGGCATGCGCAACGGGATCTACGGCATGCAGATCAACGCCCTGCTGCAGCCGCGTGGGTGGCACAGGTTCGCCGCCGCGCAGCTGACCATCGACGAGTCGACCGCCACCAGCACAGGGCAGACGGATCCCGCCGAGCAGCGGCGCGGCTTTTGGACCACCGGCATCGGCGTGTTCGTCCTCTGGAACTTGTTCACGGCCCTCGGCGCCCTGGCGGGAGGGGCGCTCGGGGACCCGAAACAGTGGGGGCTTGACGGCGCCGCCGTCGCAGCATTCCTTGGCCTGCTGTGGCCGCGGCTGAAAGGAAGGGAACCGATGGCCATCGCGGCGGTCTGCGCGCTCGCCACCGTGCTGGCCGTGCCGTATGTGCCGCCGGGAGTGCCGATCCTCGTCGCCGCCGTCGTGGCCGCCGGAATCGGCTGGTTCAGCCACGGGCGCAGCGACGAGGGCCTGGAACCCGACGTCGATCCGTACGCGGAGCATCACGCGCACGGCCGCCGCGACCACCCGGAGGAGAACCCCGGCGACCGCACCGGAGGGACCGCATGAACCTGTGGATGTGGCTGCTGCTCTCCTGCCTGCTGGCGTATGCCTGGAAGCTGCTCGGCTACCTGGTGCCCTCCAGCCTGCTCCGCAACCCGCGGATGTCCAGGATCGCCGGGACCATGACGATCGGCCTGCTGGCCTCCCTGACGGTGGTGAACGCCGTCGCCTCGGGCCAGTCGCTGGTGCTGGATGCCCGGCTGGGCGCGTTGGCCGCGGCGGGGGTCGCCCTCTGGTTCCGGGCGCCGTTCCTGGTGGTGGTGATCGCGGGAGCCGCCGCGGCCGCCGGGCTGCGGCTGCTGGGCTGGAATTGAGCCGCGGGCGGAACCTGGCCCGTGCCGACGGCACATGGGCCACCGCCCGGCTAGTTCACAGCGGCCGCGGTGGGAACGGTCTTTAGTCCCTACTTGCCGCACGGATCGCATGGGAGCATTCGAACATGACTGATCACGACGATCTGGGCGCCGAGGAGTCACGCAAGGAGCACCGCACCAAGCCGCACGAGTCGCTTGCATCCTCCGGGGCTGAGTCCACGAGGGAACTGCGCGATGTGGCCCGCCGCCGTCGTGAAGCCGAGGAGAAGCTGCAGCACCACCTTCTCGAAGCCAAGGAAAAGCCGGTCGAGGAACACCACCATCCTGCCGCCCCGGAAACCGAAGAGAAACCGGTCGGGGACTAGTGCCCGGCGCCCGGCTGTCGGAGCACCTTCAGGACCTGGTGCTGGAAAACGCCAGCGTCGACGAGTTCCTGCAGGAGCTGTCCGGCGCAATCGCAGAGTTCGGGGCCGCCGCGGCAGGCTGCGCGATGCACAGTTCGGTGCGCCTGATCCGCAACCGGCAGCCGGCCGTCCTGGCGGGCAGCGACCCCGCGGCGCTGGCGCTGGAGCAGTTCCAGGACCGCGCGGGCGGTCCCGCGTTGGCCGCCCTGGCCACCGGCCGGGCAGCCCTGCTGGGCAGCGGCACCGCGGTGGGCACCGGCGTGACGGCGGTCGGCGCCACGGGTGGCAGCCCCGAGCCGCGGCTGGACCGCTACCGGCGAACCGCCGCCCGCTGGGGCATCCGGAGCGCGCTGAGCGTGCCCGTCGCCCTGGATCAGGGCGCCGAGGCAGCCCTGACATATCTTGCCGCCGACCCGGACGCGTTCGACGGCGGCGTGGCCGCCAGTTGCGAGGCGTTTGCCGCCACGGCCGGAAAATCCATGCGCCTGGCCGTGCGCCTGGGCTCGGTCCAGGAGCTCAACGAAGACCTGCTCCAAGCCATGAAGTCGCGGACCACCATCAACCTTGCGTCCGGCATCCTCATGGCCCAGAGCCGGTGCTCGCAGGCCGAGGCGTTCGCGCTGCTCAGCAAGGTTTCGAACAACCGCAACATCAAGCTGCGGCTCGTGGCCGAGGAAATCCTGCACAAGTTCGAGTCCGGGCCCTACACCACCGACTTCGGCACCCGGGCCTGACGGCCGACCGCCGGACGGTCAGCCGGCGTCGACCCTCACAATGATCTTCCCGCGGGTATGACCCTCCATGTTCAGCCGGAAGGCGCCGGCCGCGTCCGCCAGCGGAAACGTCCGCGCCACTTCGACCTTGAGCCCGTGCTCGTCCACCAAACGCGCCAGGCGATCGAGGTCGGCCGCGACAGGGTTCACCCACATCCACGTGCCGCCGTGTTCCTCCACCGAACTGTCCGCGATGGACGCGTGCCGGCCGCCCTCCGCGAGGACCGCCAATGTGGTGTCAAGGTTGCCGCCCACGAAGTCCGCCACGACGTCCGCACCGGCGGGGGCCACGGCCCTGACCCGTTCCGCCAGGCCCTCCCCGTAGCTGACCGGCTCGGCCCCGAGTGCCCGGAGGAAATCGTGGTTCTTCTCCGAGGCGGTGGCAATCACGCGGGCGCCGAACGCCACGGCGAGCTGGATCCCGAGGGAACCCACGCCGCCGGCGCCGCCGTGGATCAGTACTGTGTCTGACGCCTTGATGCCCAGCCGGGTGAGGACCTGGTACGCGGTGAGCCCGGCGAGCGGAAGCCCGGCGGAGCCGTCCCAGTCCAGGGTTGCCGGCTTCCGGGCCAGGAGCCGTTCTGGCAGGGCGATGTACTCGGCGAAGCTTCCGCCGTGGACGAAGTCCTTCCGGCCGTAGGCAATGACTTCATCGCCGGGCCGGAAGTTCGGGGCGTCGATTCCCGCCGACTCCACGACGCCGGCGACATCCCAGCCCGGGATGACGGGGAATTGAAGATCCATCATGGAATCGAGGTAGCCGGCCATGATCTTCCAGTCCACCGGGTTCACGGACGCCGCCTTGACCTTCACCAGGACCATGCCGGGCCCGACTTTCGGCAGGGGCTGCTCCGTCAGTTCGAGGACATCAGGACTTCCATACTGGCTGTAGCTGATCGCTTTCATGCCTTAGGGCAACCCCCGGGCTCCCGGCCGTATTCCGGCGGTGACTTCTTTTTGGCGGTCGTATTCCGGCGGTCAGGCGGGCGTTCCGAGGCCGGCGAGCTTCAGGATGACGGCCAGGCCTTCCGCGGTGCCGGGCCAGTGGCGCCGGACGGCGTCGGCGCCGGCGCTGGCGACCACCGAGCGCAGCACGAGCGCCACGATCACAACGTCATCGGCGTAGCCGATCACCGGAATGAAGTCCGGAACGAGGTCGATCGGTGAGGCGAGATAGACCAGGAGCAGCACCAGCAGGACCCGGACCCCGACCGCCACGGTCTTGTCAGCCAGCAGGTGGCGGATGAGCCGCAACAGGTCCGGGAGCAGCCGCAGGGCGTCCTTCATGGTGACGGTATCGGGGTGCCGGCGGGCATAGGCCCACAGCAGGACCAGCAGGATCGCGTAGACCACCAGCAGGCCGCCGATGACCCCGGCGAGGGTTTCCCATCCCATGGGCCCGAATTTACCCGCTACCCCAATACGGCGTCGAACGCGGTGCCCGGCAGCGGAGCCTGCGGCGGCAGTGCCCGGTCCGGGCGTTCCGTGCGGATGGCGTCTTCGACCAGCGCCACGGGGCGACGCCAGGCATCGGAGCCCGGTTCCATGGTGTCCACGACGCCGATCAGCATGGCCAGGAGGCGGATCATGTCCGTCATCGAGATGTCGCTGCGCAGCGTGCCCTGGCCCTGCCCGCGGCCCAGCAGGACGGCGATGGATTCAATCAGGCCGCCGGTGATTCCGGTCAGCAGCCCCCGCCGGCCCGCGACCGCACCCAGGAGGTTCGCTTCCTCGCTGGCGACGCGCATGGTGGCATCGATGACCCGGAAAAGGCCGGTGGCGGCGTCGGGGTCGGCCAGGGCCTGGTCGATGGCCGGGTCCACCTGGAGCCGGAGCTGCCGGTTCAGGGCGGCGAGCACCAGGTCTTCCTTGTCGGCGAAGTTCCGGAAGAGGGTGGCCGGCCCCACCCCGGCGGTGAGCGCGATGGTCTGCAGCGGCACTTCGGGGCCGTGCTCGCGGAAGCATTCGCGGGCCGCGGAGATGATCTTGTCCACGTTGCGCGCGGCGTCTGCACGGAGCGGCCTGCGGTCTACTGCCCGGTTCATTTGCCTAGGTTAGCAACGCGCGGGCCCGGCGCAGCTGTTACCGCCGGGTAGTCCTTTATGTGACGATTCCGGGCGCCCATTCCGGTGCCGGAGGGTGCGGAGGCCTGCCCTCAACCGGCTTCCAGGACGAAGAAGATGAAGGACAGGAACGCTGTCCGTTCGCCGCTGAGGATGCGCGGCGGAAGGAGTTCGTGCGGTGTGTCCGGAGCCGGTTCCGGTTCGCTCACGGCGGCCACTCGGTAACCTGCCGACGTGAAGGCGCTGATCATCGCGTGAAGGGGCCGGTGCCAGAAGGTCAGCACCGCAGGCTCACCGTCGAATTCATAATCCTCCGAGTACTGCCGGACGGCGAAGTAGTCCTCGGTTGGCTGGGTGACCACGCTGACCGTGGGGTGGTTGACCGACAGAATCAGGCGCCCGCCGGGCTTCAGCACGCGCCGCAGTTCGGCAAGCGGCGCTGACCAGTCCTGCAGATAGTGCAGGACCAGGGACGAGACGACGTCGTCGAAGGAGCCATCGGCGAAGGGCAGCGGCTTGCTCAGGTCTGCCACGTGCAGGTCCGCGGCCGGGCCCAAGCGCTGCCGTGCCAATTCGAGCATCGCGGGACTGGCATCGAAGCCCGTCATGATCGCGCCTTTAGCGCTCAAGGCCGCGGACAGCGGCCCGGAGCCGCACCCTGCGTCCAGGACCCGGCGGCCGTCGACGTCGCCGGCGAGGCCAATCATCGCCGGGCGCTCGTAGTAGGCGTTGAGGAGGCTGGACTCGTTCTCCGCCGAGTAGCTCTCGGCGAAACTGTCATAGTGGTCAGGCTTCACGGAACCTCGCTCACGGTTGGGACGGCCACGGCTGGAACTGTCAGCTCGAGCCTAACAACGCCGCCCGTGAAAGACTGGTGCGGGACGGCCCGACAATTCCGACTGCCGGTCCGGACCCAGTGAAAGGAACCAGCACATGCTCGTCGCATTCTCCGTAGCACCCTCCGGCGATCCCGCCAACGGCCAGGCGCCCGGCGACGCTTCGGTCCATGACGCCGTCGCGGCTGCCGTGCGGATCGTCCGGGAGTCCGGGCTGCCCAACCGGACGAGTTCCATGTTCACCGAGATTGAGGGCGAGTGGGACGAAGTCATGGACGTCGTCAAGCGGGCCACCGACGCGGTGGGCGCCTACGGTTCCCGCGTCTCACTGGTCCTCAAAGCGGACATCCGCCCCGGGTACAGCGGCGAGCTCACGGGCAAGGTGGAGCGGCTGGAAAACGCGCTCGGCGGACAGGAACAGTAGGGCACCAGGCCCTGGGCTGGCACCGGCTCCGGGAGTCTACCGCCGGGCCCGGACGGCTGGAACACTGGGGGCATGATCGAGCATCAGCCCGCTCCCGGCTGGGTGGCCGTGGAGAACTTCCTGTCCGACGTCGTGGTCCGTCCGGGCCCTGAACTCCAACGCGCGGTGACCACCGCCCTTGAGGCGGGCATGCCGCCCATCGAGGTGGCTCCCAACGCCGGCAAGCTCCTGAAACTTCTGGTCCAGCTCTCCGGCGCCCGCCGGGTTCTGGAGATCGGCACCCTGGCCGGCTTCAGCACCATTTGGATGGCCCAGGGACTGCCCGACGACGGCCGCCTCGTCACGTGCGAGTACCTGCCCCGGCACGCCCGCGTGGCGCGCGCCAACATTGACGACGCCGGTCTGGGCCACAAGGTCGACATCAGGGTGGGCGCGGCACTGGACACCCTGCGCGAGCTGGAACGCGAGCCGGGGCCGCCCTTCGATTTCGTGTTCATCGACGCCGACAAGGAAAACAACCCCCACTACCTGGACTGGGCCATCCGGCTGGGCCGGCCGGGCACAGCGATCGTGATGGACAACGTCGTCTGGGAGGGGGCCGTACTGGACGCGACCATGGACACCGTGAACGCGCCCGGCATCATCAGCGCGCTACGGATGCTCGGCGACCACCCCCGGCTCGACGGCACCGTCATGCAGACCGTGGGCTCGAAAGGCTGGGACGGCTTCGCCCTGGCGATCGTCCGCTAGCGCGGGAGCGGCCGGCCCGGTGCGACCGGCCGGGTGCGACCGGCCCGGTGCCACCGGCCCGCCCAGTGGGCATGTCCCCCGCCGACCGGCTGGCCCGCGGAGCATGCCCATTTTTCAAGCCGCGGATTGGGCATAGTGGCACCATGCCCAGTGCCCGCGTCACCGGGAGGGCATGTCCAGTGGCGTCGGTTCGTGCGACTGGGCATGTCCGGTGCCCGCGGCACGGAGAGAGCATGTCCGGTGGTCGCAGGTCATGCGGGTGGGTATGTCCAATGGCTGGGGCCTCGGGAGGGCATGTCCAGTGGTCGCGACACCGGGAGGGCATGCTCAGTGGCCGCGGTTCGTGCGACTGGGCATGTCCGGTGGCCGCGGCACGGGGAGGGCATGTCCAGTGGTCGCGGTTCGTGAGACTGGGCGTGCCCACCGGAGTGCTAAGTATGCTTAGATTGCTAGGCAGCGGCGCCGCCCGCCGCCGGATCCGCCCAGCAGAACCGCCGAACCCAAAGGAACACAGGCAGCCGAAATGAACGGGACCCCCGCCTCCCACCACGTCATCCCTGCCAGGATCAGCCCTGTGAGAATCAGCTCATCGGCCGCCGAGCTCGACGCCATCAGGCCTCTGCTGTCCGAGGCGCAGGCTGCTATCGGCGATGTCCCGGCCCTGCTTGACCTCGCCAAAACAGTGGCGGCGACGGCGCCGAAACCGGGGGAGGGGCGGACCGCTTTCCTCTGGGAGATTCTGGCCTCCGTGGCCGCCGTCGACGTCGCTGCCGGCCGGGTGCTGGAGCCGCACCTGGACGCCGCCGCGATCCTGGCGCAGGCGGCGGGCCTGGCCGCGGACGAGGGCCGGGACTGCCCGGACTTTGCCGGGATCCACTTTGACGGCGCCTGGGGCGTCTTCGCCGCGGAGGCACCCGGCCTGCGGCTTGAGGCGAAGGAAACGGGGGGATGCTTCGAGCTCCGCGGCGCCAAACCCTGGTGCTCGCTGGCCGCGCATCTGGACCATGCGGTGCTGACCGCCCACGTCGGGGACAGCGGCCGCGCCGCGTTCGCCGTCGACCTCCACGCCGACGGCGTGAGCTTTTCGGACCCGGCGTGGACCAGCCGCGGCCTGCGCGAAATCCCCAGCGGCACGGTGCACTTCGACGGAGTCCAGGCGGTGCCGCTGGGCGGCTCCGGCTGGTACTTCCAGCGTCCGGGCTTCGCGTGGGGCGGCATGGGCGTGGCCGCCTGCTGGCTGGGCGGCGGCGTCGCGGTGGCGCGCAGCTTTGCCGCATCGCTGCAGAAGGCCGCCGACGGCGGACGTGAGCCGGACCAGATCGCGCTGGCCCACCTCGGCGAAATCGACCGCACCCTGACGGCCCTGACCGGGTATCTCGCGCGGACCGCCGCACGGATAGACGCGGGGGAGCTGTCCGACGGCGGCGCATGGCGCGAGGCGCTGCGCGTCCGCGGCGGCGTGGCCACGGCCGTTGAACGCATCCAGGCGCTCGTGAGCCAGAACCTGGGTCCGGCCCCGCTGGCCTTCGATGAGGCCTACGGGAAACGCATGGCTGACCTCGCCCTGTATATCCGCCAGCATCACGCCATGCGCGACGACGCACAACTGGGCACCCTGCTACTGGCAGGAAACACCCCATGGTGAGCTTCACCCACCACGACGCCGGAACCAGCGAGGCCGCATGGGCCGCCGGCGGTGTGGCCGAGCTGCCGGAACTCCCGCTGGACGACGCCGGGCTCGCCGGCCGGGCGTTCATTGTCCTGGCCGCCCACCCCGACGACGAATCGCTCGGCGCCGGCGGGCTGCTTGCCCGGCTGCATGCCGTCGGCGCCGTCGTCCGGGTGCTGTTATGCACGGCGGGGGAGGCCTCGCACCCCTTCTCGCCAACAACCACGCCGGACCGGCTCGCCGCTGTCCGGGTCCGGGAATTCGGCAGCGCCATGGCGCACCTGTCCGGAGGCGGGGGCGCGGCCGGGAACGGGGCGCGGACGACGAGCAGAGACGTCGAGTGGCGGTGCCTGGGCCTGCCCGACGGGCAGCTCGCCGACCACCGGGACCAGATCCGCGCCGCAGTCCGCGAGGCCGCCGCCGGGTGTGGCCGCGCGCCCGGGGAAGTCGTTCTTGTGGCGCCGTACCGCTCGGACGGGCACTCCGACCACGACGTCCTCGGTGCCGTTGCCGCCGAGCTCAGCGCCGCGGCAGGCCACGCCCTCCTCGAATACCCCATCTGGTACTGGCTGTGGGCCGCGCCGGACGAGCCGGCTGACCCTGCCGGGGCCCCTTGGCGCGGCTGGTTCCGGCTGCCGCTGCGCCCCGCCGAGCAACAGGCCAAGGCTGCGGCCATGGCGGCACATGTATCCCAGGTGCAGCCGCTGTCCGGCCAGCCGGGCGACGAAGTGCTCCTGCCGCCGGACTTCCTGGCGCACTTCACGCGGCCGTGGGAGACGTTCGCCTGGCACCCGACCCCCGCCCCGGAGAGGAAATCCCCGGAGAGGAAATCTCTGGACGGGGATGCCCCAGAAACCGATGCGCCGGAAACGGATGCCCCGGACCCCGTACCGGCAACCTCCTCCACACACCCCTATGCTGCCAGCGACGCCGAGCGTCTCTTCAACGCCGTACACGCCCGGGACGAGGATCCCTGGCAGTACACCTCCAGCTGGTACGAGCACCGCAAGCGATCCCTTACGCTGGCCGCGCTGCCCCGCAGCAGCTACACGTCCGGACTGGAGATCGGCTGCTCGATCGGAACGCTGAGTGCGGAGCTTGCGCCGCGGTGCGGACGCTTCCTGGCCGTCGATGCCAGCGGCACGGCCCTGGACCGCGCCGCCCGGCGGCTCGCCGGCCTGTCCGGGGCGCAGACACGCCACCTGACCGTCCCGGACGAGTGGCCGGACGGGACATTCGACCTGATCGTGGTCTCGGAAGTGGGCTACTACCTCTCGCCGGCAGAACTCGCCCGGCTGCTCGGCCGGATCAAGGCAGCGCTCGTGCCCGGCGGAACCCTCCTGCTGTGCCACTGGCGGCACCCCGTTTCCGGCTGGGAACTCGACGGCGACGCGGTGCACGCCGCCGCCCGGCAGCAGCTGGGCTGGACCAGCCGCGGGGTCTACCAGGAAACCGACTTTGTCCTCGAGGTGCTTCTTGCCCCGGACCCCGCGCCGGAGCCCGCGCCGGAGCCTGGCGCCCGCGAACGGAGGCGGTGAGCGGGATGGCGGCGCTGCCGCTGCCACGCGGGCACCGCATCGAGAGGGTCGCCGTCGTCGTGCCCGCCCACAACGAGGAAGCCCACCTTGAACAGGCGCTGCGGGCCGTGCAGCGGGCCGCGGATGCCCTGGACCCGGCCCGTTCCGGCGTCGACGTCCGGGTAACCGTGGTGCTGGACAGCTGCACGGACGGCTCCGCGGTCATTGCGGCCCGCTACGCCGCGGTGGACCCGCGGTTCAGCGTCCTGGAAGTCGCCTACCGCAGCGCCGGCGCCAGCCGGGCCGCCGGTGTCCGGGCCGCGGGCATCGGTATGCCCCGGCGGCGGCCGCCAGGGCAGCGGAGGACTCCGGCCCCCTGGGAAGGCCGGACCTGGCTGGCCAACACCGACGCCGATTCCCGGGTCCCGGAAAACTGGCTGGTCCGCCAGCTTGAGTTCGCCGAGGCCGGGGCCGACGCGGTGCTGGGATCCGTGGAACCGGACCCGGCCGGCATGGACCCCGAGCTGCTGCGGCGCTGGCGCGAACGGCACCCGTTCCACGAAGACCACCCCCACATCTACGGCGCGAATTTCGGGGTCCGGGCCTCCGCCTACCTGGCCGCCGGAGGGTTCGAGCGGATCACGTCCGAAGAGGACCGGGCCCTCGTCCACAACCTCCGGAGCCGCGCTTTCACGGTCACGGCCACGGACAGCACCCGGGTCGTGACCTCCGGCCGGACCCACGCGCGGGCGCCGCACGGCTTCGGCACCTACCTGCGAAGCCTGGGCAGGCTGGCGCGGCCGGCCGACAGTTCATTGACGCCCGGACCCGGCCGCTCCACACTGATGGAGTGACCGACGCTGCGAATGAACACCGCATTGATGGAAACCGCATTGATGAACCCGGCATCAATGAAGGCCGCATTGATGAAAGCGGCATGGATCAAGTCGTTGACCGCCTCTCGACCCGCTTCCCGCACGTTCCCCGGATCCACATCGCCGGGATTGTCGGAGAGGAATTCGAGGCCCTGAACGCGGGCCGGATCCGGACGTTTATCCCCACCCTGGTTGAGCGCGGCGCCCGGGTGCGGCTCCAGGGGGAGTTCGGCGTCCGGGCCGCCGAGTAGGGCCGGACCCCGGCGGCCGCGAATTCGCCGGAATGCGTCCAGTTCGCCAGGAAGCTTCCGGCGATCCGGGGCCTTTCCGGCGAGTTCGACGGCGGATCCCGATCCGGGGGCAGTGGACCTTTGGCCCTTACCGGCCCCGTCGGCCGGCAGCATGCTCGATTCATGAGGTCCCTGAGCAGGGCCGGCGGCCGGCAGTGCCCGTGAGGGGCGGTGCGGGGGCGTGACTCCGGCCGCGGGGCAGGACTCGCTGTCAGCCGTTGCCGGCCTCAGCGCCGAGGAAGCTGCCCGGCGGCTGAAGGAAGTCGGCGCCAACAAACTCCCTGAACCCCGCCCGGTCCCGGGCTGGCGGCGGCTCCTGGCCGAGCTGACTCACTTCTTCGCGATCATGCTGTGGGTCGCGGCCGGATTGGCCTTCGTCGCCGGAATGCCGCAGCTGGCGATCGCCATCATGGTGGTGATCGTGGTCAACGGGGTCTTCGCCTACATCCAGCAGGCGCGGGCCCAGCACGCCGCCGCCAAGCTCCGCGAACTGCTCCCCGCCCTGGTCTCGGTGCGCCGGGACGGCCGCGTCATCAAGGTCCACTCCTCCGAACTCGTGCCGGACGACGTCGTGGTCCTGGTAGCCGGCGACCGCGTCCCGGCGGATGTCCGCCTGGCCCTTGCCACCAGCTGCGAGGTGGACGAGTCGATGCTCACGGGCGAGAGCGAGGCGGTCGCCAAGACCCCGGGGGACACGGCTTTTGGCGGGACGTTCCTGGTCAACGGCCATGCCGAGGGAGTGGTCTCGGTGACCGGGGACCGGACCAGGCTCGCCGAGATCGCCGCCCTGACCGGCAAGGTCGAACCCCCGCCCAGCCCGCTGGCGCAGGAACTGCAAAGAATCGTCCGCATCACCGCCACCATGGCCCTGGGCATCGGCGCCCTGTTCTTCGTGCTCTCTCTCCTTGTCGGCATCTCCTGGCGCGATGCCTTCCTGTTCGCGATCGGCGTGGCCGTCGCGCTGGTCCCGGAGGGCCTGCTGCCCACGGTCACGCTCTCCCTGGCCGTCGGCGCGCAGCGGATGGCCAAACGCAACGCCCTGGTGCGCAACCTCCAGGCCGTGGAAACCCTCGGCTCCACGACCTTCATCTGCACGGACAAGACCGGCACCCTCACACAGAACCGGATGAACGTCGTCGAAGTCTGGACCCCGGCCGGGCTCCTGGCCATCGACGGGCAGGGCTACAACCCCGAGGCCGTCATCACGGGCAGCGGCATGGCGGAGGCCGGCCGGCTCAGCCTGGCGGCACGTGCCGCCTCGGTGGGGCGCGCCGTCCTCCACGAGGGCCGCTGGATAGCCGAAGGCGACCCAATGGAGGCTGCCATCGACGCGCTCGCCAGCCGCCTCGCCGCCGGAACCGGCGGGGCCGATCCCCGGGAACAGCCGACGCCGTCGCACCGGTTCGCGTTCGACCCCCGCCGGTTGCGGGAGTCGGCCATCGTCGGCACCACCCTGTACATGAAAGGTGCCCCGGAGTCGGTGATCCCCCTGTGCGCGGGAACCGGCAACGGCGCCGGCACCGGACGGGGCGCGGGGCCGGGCGCGGGGCCGGGCACGGAGCAGGCGCTGGCCATGGTCGATGAGATGGCCTCGCACGGCCTGCGGGTACTCGCCGTCGCCCGGCGCAGCCTGCCGGGACCGCCGGGCACCGCGTTCAAGCTGGAGGAGGCGGAGACCGGGCTGACGCTGCTGGGCCTGATGGGCCTGCACGATCCTCCGCGGGCCGAGGTGAAGGTGGCGCTCGCGGCCGCCCGTGACGCCGGGATCAAGGTGGCCATGGTGACCGGCGACCACGCCTTCACGGCCGCCGCCATCGCCCGGGAGACCGGGCTGCTCGGCGCCACGGAAACCGTGCTGCAAGGACCCGACCTGCCCGCGGACGACGCCGTCCTGACGGCCCTGCTGGACCGTGACGGGGTGGTGGTCAGCCGGGTGACGCCGGAACAGAAACTGCGGGTGGCCCGGCTGCTGCAGGCGCGCGGGCATGTCTTGGCCATGACGGGCGACGGCGTCAATGACGGCCCGGCGCTGCAGCAAGCCGATATCGGGGTTGCGATGGGCCTGAGCGGCACCGACGTCGCCCGTGAGGCCGCGGACCTCGTGCTGCTCGACGACGACTTCGCCACCATCATTGCCGCCGTGGAGCAGGGCCGCGCCACCTACGCGAACATCCGCCGCTTCCTGACTTACCACCTGACCGACAACGTCGCCGAACTCACGCCCTTCGTCATCTGGGCCCTGTCCGGCGGCCACTTCCCGCTGGCGCTGGGCGTGCTGCAGATCCTGGCCCTGGACATCGGCACCGACCTGCTGCCCGCCCTGGCCCTGGGCAGCGAGGCGCCCAGCAAGGGCACGCTCAAGCGGCCGCCCGAGCGCCGGCACCTGATGGACCGCGCCCTGATGTTCCGGGTGTTCGGGCTGCTGGGACCGGTGGAAGCCGTGATGGAAATGACCGCGTACACGGTGGTCCTACTCGGTGCGGGGTGGCGGCCCGGCGCGGAACTGCCGGTCGCAGATGTGCTCATGGCGGCCTCCGGCGCCGCCTTCACCACCGTTGTCCTGGCCCAGCTGGCAAACGCGTTCGCCTGCCGCAGCGCCACCGTGCCGCCCTGGCGGCTGGGCTGGTTCACCAACAGGCTGCTGGTGTGGGCCGTGCTGGCCGAGCTCGGGCTGCTGTGCGTGTTCCTGTTCGTCGGGCCGGTGGCGGCGCTGCTGGGTCACGCCCCGCCGACGCCGGGCGGGCTGGCGGTGGCGATGGCCGCGGTCCCCGCCGTCCTGCTCGCCGACTGGCTGTACAAGATCGTCCGGCACCGCCGGACCGGGTCCCCCGCCGGCAGCGGTGCCACGCGGGTCCAAAGCCCCTGACCGCGGGAGGCGCGTCCCGCGCACGATGGGTCCATCAACAACACACAGGAGCCCCGACATGCCTGAATCCCCCGTGATGCGGTTTGACGAGATCGGCATGGGCGACGTCCCTGCGGTCGGCGGAAAGAACGCCTCGCTCGGCGAGCTCATCCGCGCCCTGCAGACCGAGGGGGTCCGGGTCCCCGACGGGTTCGCCACCACAGCCGCCGCGTACCGGACCTTCATCGCCGCCAACGGGATCGAGGCCGCCATGCGCTCGCGCATTGCGGCCTACCGGTCCGGGGGCGCCACGCTGCGGGCCACCGGGGAGGCCGTCCGGGAACTGTTCCTGGCCAGCGAGTTCCCCGACGACATCGCCGCGTCCATCCGCACGCACTACCGGGAGCTGGGGGAGCGGGCGGGCGTGGACCGGCTCTCGGTCGCCGTCCGCAGCAGCGCCACCGCCGAGGACCTGCCGGACGCCAGCTTTGCCGGCCAGCAGGAGACGTTCCTGAACATCGCCGGCGAGCGGGAACTCCTGGACGCCTGCCGCCGCTGCTACGCCTCCCTGTTCACAGACCGGGCCATCAGCTACCGCGAGGTCAAAGGATTCGACCACATGGACGTCGCCCTCTCGATCGGTGTCCAGCGGATGGTGCGCTCCGACGTCGGCGCCTCCGGGGTGATGTTCTCCATCGACACCGATTCGGGCTTCCCCCGGGCCGCCGTGATCAGTGCGGCCTGGGGCCTCGGCGAAACCGTGGTCCAGGGCACCATCAACCCGGACAAATACCTGGTCTTCAAGCCGCTCCTCACCGAATCCGCGGCCGCGCAGGGCATCGCCCCGATCATCGAGAAAGCCCTCGGCTCCAAGGCCCGCAAGATGGTCTACAGCCGCGGCGGGAGCGCCCGCACCCGGATGGTGGACACCTCGGAGGCCGAACGCCGGGCGTTCGTGCTGGACGACGCCGAGATCCTGGCCCTCGCCCGCTGGGCCGTCAGCGTCGAAAACCACTACGGCCGGCCCATGGACATGGAATGGGCCCGCGACGGCGAAACCGGGGAGCTCTTCATGGTCCAGGCCCGGCCCGAGACCGTCCAGTCACGCCGGACCGGCCCGCACTTCACCATCCACCACCTCCTGGAACAGGGGACGGTGCTGGCCGCCGGCGCGGCGGTCGGGGACTCGATCGCGCACGGCACGGTGTGCGTCATCCGGACCACGGCGGACATCGCGGCGTTCCGCGACGGCGCCATCCTGGTGACCGAAATGACCGACCCCGACTGGGTGCCCATCATGAAACGGGCCGCCGGGATCGTCACCGACCACGGCGGCCCGACCAGCCACGCGGCGATCGTCAGCCGCGAACTGGGCGTGCCCGCCGTCGTCGGAACCGGCAACGCCACGGCCGTCCTGGCCGAGGGCCGAGCCGTGACGATCTCCTGCGCCGAGGGCGACGCGGGCCGCGTCTACGACGGCACCCTGGCCTTCGAAACCGAGGACGTGGACCTCGGCGGGCTGCCCGAAACACGCACCGCCGTCATGGTCAACATCGCCAGCCCGGCCGCTGCCTTCCAGTGGTGGCGGCTGCCGGCCGACGGCGTCGGGCTCGCCCGGATGGAATTCATCATCAGCAGCCTGATCCGCGTCCACCCCATGGCCCTGGTCCACCCGGAACGGGTCACCGACCCGGCCGAGGCGCGGCAGATCCGGGAGCTGGCGCAGGGGTACGCGGACCCCACAGGCTACTTCGTGGACGCGCTGTCGCTGGGCATCGCCAAGATCGCCGCGCCGTACTATCCCCGCCCGGTCATTGTCCGGCTCAGCGACTTCAAGACCAACGAGTACGCCCACCTGCTCGGCGGGCCCGCGTTTGAGGAGCCGGAGGAGAACCCCATGCTGGGCTTCCGCGGCGCCTCGCGCTACTACGACGACCGCTACCGCGAGGGATTCGCGCTCGAATGCGCCGCGCTCCGGCGCGTCCGCGAAAAGCTCGGGTTCACGAACGTCATTGTGATGGTGCCGTTTTGCCGCACGCCCCGGGAAGCGGACAAGGTCCTTGCCGTCATGGCTGAGCACGGCCTGGTCCGCGGCAGGAACGGGCTGCAGGTCTACATGATGTGTGAAATCCCGTCCAACGTGGTCCTGGCCGAGAAGTTCGCCACGCGCTTCGACGGTTTCTCGATCGGCTCCAACGACCTCACCCAGCTGGTCCTGGGCGTGGACCGTGACTCCGGTACGCTCGCGGCGCTCTTCGACGAGCGGGACGAGGCAGTGATGGCCATGATCAGCGAGGCCATCCGGAAGGCGCACGCCGGCGGCATCAAGATCGGCATTTGCGGGCAGGGCCCCAGCAACCATCCGGAGTTCGCGGCGTTCCTGGTCCGGGAAGGGATCGACTCGATCTCCCTGAACCCGGACAGCTACCTCAAGACCGTGCCGCGGATCGCGGAAGCGGAACAGTCAGTGGCCGCCACGGAAGCGTCAGCCGGATCAGGTGCGGCGAAGCCGGCGTCAGCCCGGTAGCGGCGCCCGCCGGGCACCTTCCCGGGCCGGTGCCGCGCGGCCTGCGCCGTGGCGCCCGGGGCCAAGGGCCCGCAGGGCGTTGAGGATGGTGGCGAGGTCCACGAGCTCCTGGGTCAGGGCGCCGGCGATGGCCGGCACGTAGCCTGCGGCGGCGGCGATCATGAGGACCACGCTGAGCGTGATGCCGATCCAGATGCTCTGCAGGGCCACCTGCACCGTGCGTTGCCCGATCCGCACGGCCGATGCCACCTTGGAGAGGTCATCGAGGATGATCACGACGTCGGCCGACTCGCCGGCCGCCGTCGAGCCGCGGGCCCCCATCGCGATGCCGACGTCGGCGACCGCCAGGACGGGGGCGTCATTGACGCCGTCGCCGACCATCATGACCGGGCGGTCCGGCAGCGACCGGACGGCCTCGACCTTATCCGGCGGGAGGCACTCGGCACGGACATCGGTCAGCCCGGCCTCGTCCGCGATGTGCCGGGCGGTGGCAAGGGCGTCGCCGGTCAGCATGATCGTCTGGCCCACGCCCAGCTCTTTGAGCTCGCCGAGGGTGCGGCGGGTCTCCTGGCGGATGGGGTCGCTCATCACGAGGGAGCCGACGAATTCGCCGCCCGCGCCGACATAGATGGCGAGCTCGCCGCTGGTCAGGTCCGTCTCGGCCACACCGGAGGCCCACTCCGCCACGAACGCGGGCTTGCCCACCACCACGTCCTGGCCGTCGAACCGGGCGCGCACCCCATGGGTGGCGAATTCGGTGGCCTCGGTGGCGGCCGCAAACGGCAGGGCGCGGGAGCGGGCGGCATCCATGACCGAGGCCGCCAGGACATGGGAGGAATACTGTTCGGCGGAGGCGGCCAGCTGCAACACCTGGTCCTCCGAGAGCTGCCCGGCGGCCCGGATGCCCACCAGGGCAGGCCGGCCGTAGGTCAGGGTTCCGGTCTTGTCGAACGCCACAGTCTTGATCCGGCCCAGCTGCTCCAGCACCCCGGCGTACTTGACGATGATGCCCGAACGCGCGGCCCGGCTCATGCCGCCCAGGAACGCCACCGGCGCAGCGATCAGCAGCGGGCACGGCGTGGCCACCACCAGGACCTCGGCGAAGCGTGCCGGGTTGCCGCTGATGATCCAGCCCACCGCGCCGAGAATGTAAGCGAGGGCGGTGAACGGGACGGCGTAGCGGTCGGCCAGCCGGACCATGGGCGCCTTGCTGTCCGCCGCTTCCTTCACGAGGGCGACGATCCGACTGTACTGCGAGTCCTCCATACGTGCCGTGACCCGCATCCGGATCGCGGCCTCACCGTTCAGCGACCCGCTCATGAGGCCGTCCCCGGCGGTCCGTTCCACCGGCAGGCTTTCGCCGGTGAGGGAGGATTCGTCGAACGACCCCGACTCGGAGAGCAGGACGCCGTCCAGCGGGACCACCTCGCCGGGGCGGACCAGCAGGATGTCTCCGATTTCGACGTCGGTGGCCGCGATGTCCTCGTGCTGGCCGTCGGTTTGAGCGCCGCCGTTGGCGGCGGCTGTGTCGGTTCCGGCGGTGTCAGCTCCGGGGCCGGGGGTGCCGTTCCGCTCCCGGTGGGCGATCTGCGGGACGCGTTCCAGCAGGGCCGTCAGCTCGCCCTTGGCCCGGCCGGCAGCGTAGTCCTCGAGGGCCGTGCCGCCGGCGAGCATCAGCACGATGATCATGGAGGCGATGTACTCACCCACGAGCACGGTACTGATGATCGCGGTGACGGCGAGGATGTCGATGCCCCATTGCCCACCGGCCAGCCGGCGCACCATCCCGACAGCGAGGTAGGCTGCCACGGCCAGGGCATAGACGCTCGCGGCGACCTGGGCGATGCCTTCCTGGCCCGCGGCCAGGAGGGCCAGCACCGCCAGGAGGGCAACGAGGGTCCCGGCCACGAGTGGATACCGGAGCACGAATTTCACGCAAGTCCCGCTTTCGGCGTCGTGTCATCGACTACTTGAATCCTACTGCGCTGCTCCCGCGGCCCCGGGGCCTGGAGGCCGACGCTTTGCCCGGGCCGAACGCCACTGTCGCCGCCCGCGGATGGCTGGTAGGACAGGGCCATGACGGAGTCGCCCACAGTTGCCGCCGCGCTGGCGCCCGTCGACGCCGTGATCTTCGAACTCGACGGCGTCGTGACCGACACCGCCGAGCTGCGCGCAGCAGCCTGGAAGCAGCTCCTCGACGACGTCTTGCAGGACCCCCGGCTTCCCGCCGACGCCCTGCGCGCACCCGTCACGGACGACGAACTCGCCCGGTGCGTCGAGGGCCGGACCGGGGAGGACGGCGTGGCCACGTTCCTGGCCTCCCGCGGCGCCGCCATTGCCCGCGGCCTGCCCGCGGACAGTCCGTCGGAGTGGACGGCGTCCGGGCTCGCGCGCCGCCAGGACGCCATGTTCGAAGCCATGCTCGCCGGCGGCCCGGTCCCGGTCTTCCCCGGCACCGTCGCGCTCCTTGAACGGCTCCGGGCGGGCCGGATCCCGGTGGTCCTGGCCACCTCCAGCCGCAACGCCGCCGCCGTCCTGGCTGCGGCCGCACTCGGGGATGTCTTTGACCACGTCGTCGACGGGCAGACGGCCCTGGACCGTGACGTCGCCGGAATGCCGGCACCTGCCCTGGCCCTCGAGGCCGTCCGCCGGCTGGAGATCACCCCGGCCCGCGCCATGGTGATTGCCGCCGCGGCGTCCGGCGTCGAAGCCGGGCGGCGGGGCGGGTTCGGTCTCGTGGTGGGCCTCGACCGGGTCGGACGGCGGGCCGAGCTGGAAGCCGCGGGCGCCGACGTCGTGGTTGAAGACGTCAGCGAACTGGACATCGGGCTGGTCATCACGCACCCCTGGCTGCTGGTCTACGAGGGATTCGACCCGGCCCACGAAGGACACCGGGAGGCACTGACCACGCTCGGGAACGGTTACCTCGCCACCCGCGGCGCCGCACCCGAACACCGGGCAGGGGAGGTCCACTATCCGGGCACCTACCTGGCGGGCATTTACAGCACCCTCGCCAGCGTCGTCCAGGGCGAGGAGACGGTGGACGAGCACATGGTCAACATCCCGGACTGGCTGCCGCTGGACGTCAGGGTGGGCGGCGCCGCGTGGTGGTCCGGCGGCGGCCTGACGCTCCGGAGCGAGCGCCGCACCCTGGATCTCAAACGCGCCCTGTTGAGCCGGGAAGCGCTGCTGGAGGACGACGCCGGGCGGCAACTGCAGGTGCTCCAGCGCAGAATCGTCTCCATGGCCGAACCCCACCTGGCGGCGATGGAGACCACCCTGACCGCGCTCGGGTGGAGCGGGAACATCAGCGTCCGCAGCGGCTGCGACACGGCCGTCACCAACTCCAACGTGCCCGAGGACGCCCAGCTGGCCAACCGGCACCTGACAGCGGTGGCGGTGTCCGCCTCAGAGGACGGCCCGGGCACTGCGGAACTGACGGTCCAGGTACGGACGCGCGGAAGCAGGATCGGGATCGCCCTGGCGCTGCGGACCCGGATTTCCGGCGGGGCGGAGCAAACCGGACCCCGCGGGGTCCACGAACCTGGCGGCGGGATGCACGGCCACCGCTTCGAGCTGGCCGTTACGGACGGCGTCCCCGTCACGGTGACCAAGACGGCAGCCGTCGCCACCTCCCGGGACCACGCCATCGCCTCGCCTGTCTCTGCGGCGCTCGCCGTGCTGGCGCGGACACCCCGGGACTTCGGCACCTTGCTGGCCGAACATGAGGCGGCGTGGAGCCTCCTGCTCGCGCCGTTCATCATCGACTCCGACGCCCCGTCCCAAGCCCAGCTGATCCTCAACCTGCACGTCTTCCACCTGCTGCAGACCCTCACCACCCACACGGCCGAGCTCGACGCCGGCGTCCCTGCCCGCGGGCTCCACGGCGAAGGCTACCGGGGGCACATCTTCTGGGATGAGCTGTTCGTCCTGCCCGTCCTGAACTCCCGGCTGCCCGCCGTCGCCCGCGAACTCATTGACTACCGCTGGCGGCGGCTGGGGACAGCGCGCGACGCCGCCCGCAAGGCCGGGCTGAGCGGCGCCCTCTTTCCCTGGCAGAGCGGCAGCGACGGCACCGAACAGACACCCAAATTCCTGTTCAACAGGCTCTCCGGGCACTGGGTGCCGGACTACTCCCACCTGCAGCGGCATGTGGGCCTCGCCGTGGCCTACAACGCCTGGCAGTACTTCGAAGCGACCCAGGACAGGGGATGGCTGACCCGGCACGGGGCCGAGATCGTGGTGGATGTCGCCCGGCTGTTCGCCTCCCTCGCGGAGCACGACGCCGCCGAGGACCGGTTCCACATCCGGGGCGTCATGGGCCCCGACGAGTACCACACCGGCCCCCCTGGCAACCCCGGCGGAGGACTGGACGACAACGCCTACACCAACATCATGGCAGCCTGGGTATTCGACCAGGCGGTCTGGATCATGCATTCCGTCCGGGGCTTCGACATGGACGAGCTGCGCTCGCGGCTGGGCATCACGGCCGGGGAGGTCGCCGCCTGGGCCCACCTGAGCCGGCGCATGTTCGTGCCTTTCCACGACGGCGGCATCATCAGCCAGTTCGACGGCTATGGCGCGCTCCGGGAACTGGACTGGAAGCATTACCGCCGCGCGTACCGCAACATCGAACGGCTGGACCTGATCCTGGAAGCGGAGGGGGACAGCACCAACCATTACCGGCTCGCGAAACAGGCGGATGTCCTCATGCTCCTGTACGTCCTGGGCGAGGACCAGCTCCTGGGGTTCCTGCGCCGGATGGGGTACGCCGTCGACCGGGCGCAGATCGCGGCCACCGTGGACTACTACCTGGCCCGGACCGCGCACGGCTCCACCCTCAGCAGGGTGGCCCACGCCTCGGTGCTGGCACAGCGGGACCCGGAGCAGGCGTGGGCCACGTTCCGGGAAGCCCTGGACACGGACCTGGACGACACCCAGGGCGGCACCACGAGTTCGGGCATCCACCTGGGCGCCATGGCCGGGTCGATCGACGTCGTCCAGCGCAGCTTCGCCGGGCTGCGGATCACCCGGGACGCCCTGGACTTCACCCCGCGGCTGCCGGCGGAGCTGTCCCGGGTGGAGTTCCAGGTCCGCTACCGGGACCAGCTGCTGGCCGTGCACCTCGGCACGGACAGGCTGCGCGTGTCCGCCGCTCCGGGGGACGCCGCCCCCGTACTGGTGCGGGTCGGAGCGGAAAAGGTGCTGCTGCGGGCCGGCAAAGAGTATGAGTTCCTCTTCGGTCCCCGCCCGGCCGCTGACGGGCGACCGGCTGACGGGCGGCAGGTTGCGGCTACGTCGCTGGCGTGCCCCGATCCATGTGCAGCACCGCCGCGCCCGTGATCCGGTCCCCGGCCAGGTCCCGCAGGGCCTGGTCCGCCGCCTCGAACGGGTACGCCACCGTGGTGGGGCGCAACGGGATCTCGGCGGCGATGCGGAAGAATTCCTCGCCGTCGGCCCTGGTATTGGCCGTGACACTGCGCAGTTGGCGCTCCTGGAAGAGGTCGTCGCTGTAGCGCAGGGGCGGGATGTCGCTGAGGTGGATGCCCGCGACGGCGAGCGTCCCACCGCGGTCCAGGGCCCGGAGCGCCACCGGCACCAGGGTGCCGGCGGGCGCAAACAGGATCGCGGCGTCCAGCGGGTCCGGCGGCTGGTCCTCGGCGCCGCCGGCGAACGTCGCGCCCAGCTCCATGGCCAGCCCGCGGGCCTCCGCGGACCGGGTCATGACGTACACCCGGGCACCGCGGTAAAGGGCGATCTGGGCCGCCAGATGCGCGGAGCCGCCGAAGCCGTAGATGCCCAGCCGGCCGCCGATCGGCAGCTCGGCCCGGCTCAGCGCCCGGTAGCCGATGATTCCTGCGCACAAAAGCGGCGCCACCTGTTCGTCGCTGAAGACCTCCGGGAGCCGGTAGGCGAAGTTCTCGGCCACGGTGATGAGCTCGGCGTATCCGCCGTCGCGGTCCCAGCCGGTGAATGTGGGGGACAGACACAGGTTCTCCTGTCCGCGCAGGCAGAAGCGGCAGCTCCCGCAGGTGCCGCCCAGCCAGGCCACCCCCACCCGCTCGCCGAGGCCGAACCTGGCGGCCCCCGGGCCGAGCCCGATCACCTCGCCGACCACTTCGTGACCCGGGATGGTCCCGGGGTGCCGCGGTTCAAGGTCGCCCTCGGCCAGGTGCAGGTCCGTGCGGCACACGCCGCAGACCCTGACCTTAAGCAGGATCTCTCCGCGCGCGGGCACGGGATCCGGGCAGTCGGCGGCCACGAGGGGCCCGCCGGACATGGGTCCGGGAACGCCTACCCGCCAGGCACGCACTGCGGCCTCCTTCTCCTGGTAACTCCCTGGTTCGTCCGGTCCTGCTTCTCCGGCGCGGCTAACGGCTGACCAGCACGTTGCAGCGGGCCTTATGGAGCACGGCGGAGACCGTGTTGCCGGGCCCGGCCGCCGGGTTGTGGGTCCCAAGCACCAGCACATCGGCGTCCGCTGCGGCGGCGAGAAGCTCCCGGGCGGCCGCATGGCCCTCGCACAGCACACCGGAAACCTCCAGCCCTGAAGCCAGCCCGCGGGCCTCGTCAACGGCACGGTCCAGAAGTTCCTGACCGTGGAGCGCCCCGTGGCGGCCGTGGTCGTCCCGCGCCCCGCCATGCGGGTCCACGTGGACGAGCCGCAGCGGGCCGCCGAGGACGCCGGCCAGCCGGACGGCCCCGGCCAGGACTGCGGGGCTGCGGGGCGAGGCATCCACTCCCGCCACGACGGGGCCGCCGGGGATGCGCGGCCGGCGGATGATCATCACGGGGCAGTGCGCGGAGCCGGCGAGGTCAAGGCACACCGAACCCGCCACCGGGCCCAGGACGGCGCCGAGCCCCCGGCTGCCGACCACCAGCAGTTGCGCGTCCAGGGCGGCCTCGCGCAGTACCGGCGCGGCCAGCCCGGCCTCGATGACGCCGTCGACCTCCGGGATGACGGGGACGGTGGGTTCGGGGTGTTCGGCGGGTTCCGGTTCGAGACCGGGCTCGACGCCGGGCACGGGTTTGGTGGTGGATGCGGGTCCGGTGCCGGCTGTTTCCAGGACGGCGCTGCGCGCCAGTTCGATACCTTCGGCAAGGATGGCTTCGGCAGAATGCCGGAGCCCGCTGCCGGCCACTCCCTTAACCGGGCCGAGATTCTTGGTGAAGACCGGCCACACCCAGGCGTGCACTACGCGCAGGTTGAGTCCGGTTGCAGCCGCATAACCGGCGGCCCAGCGAACGGCGAGCTGCGCGGCTTCAGACCCGCCGTAGCCCACCGCCACGATGCCGCGTTGATGGCCTGCGGGTGCCGGCATGATTCCTCCCGGATCTGCGGACGCACCCCTTCGCCCGGCTATACGTGCAGCCCAGTAGACCGCTCCGGTCAGGCAATGGCTAGGGGCTTTGGTCCCGCGGGGCGGCCTGCTGCTCCCGCAGTTCGCGTCCGCGCCGGATGTCCTCTTCCTCCCGGGCCTGTTGCTTGTCGCTCTGTTTGGTGTCGCGGGGCGGCAGCTGGATGGTCTCTTCGGCCTCAATTCCGGCCTGCAGCTGGCGTCCGCGCTCTGTCTCGGCGTCGAACTCCGCACCGAACAGCAGCGACATGTTCAGGATCCACAGCCACAGCAGCGAGATGATGACACCGCCAATGGCGCCGTACGTCTTGTTGTAGCTGGCGAAGTTGGCCACATAGAACGCAAAGGCCGCGGAAGCCAGCAGGAAGATGACCAGGGCGATTGCGGAACCCAGGCTCATCCAGCGGAACTTGGGCTGCTTCACGTTGGGGGTGGCGTAGTAGAGGATGGCGATCGCGAGCACGACGAGGAGCAGGATCACGGGCCACTTGAGAATATTCCACGCCGTCAGGACGGCCCCGCCCAGGCCGATCGCATTGCCGACCGACTCGGCGACTGGCCCGCTCAGGACGAGCATGGCAGCCAGCACGAGGACGATCAGCATGGTAGCCAGGGTGACTGCGAGCATCGTGCCCCGCAGCTTGATAAACGGCCGGCCCTCGTCGGTTTCGTAGATCCTGTTCATGGCCCGGCCAAACGCACCGACATACCCTGAAGCGGACCAGAGGGCGGTGAGGATGCCGATCACCAGCGTGAGGCCGGCTGCCGAGGAGTGGCTGAGCTGCTCGATCGGCTGGCGGACGGCGTCCACTGTTTCAGCCGGCGCGAAGCCTTGGACGATCTCCAGAAGCGCGGAGGTGGTCTTCTGGGCTTGGCCAAAAATGCCCAGCAGGGATACGAGAGCCAACAGCGCCGGGAAAATTGAGAGGACCGAGTAATAGGTCAGGGCCGCGGCGAGGTCGGGGCACTGGTCCTTGGTGAACTCCCTCAGGGTCTTCTTTGCAATGTATTTCCAGGACGGTTTCGTGACGTCGGCAGGGCTGTCCGGCTTCCGGGAATCGTCCGGAGCGGGCGCCATCCGGGCTTTGGCGGTGCTGCTCTCCGGTGTCTCGGCGTCGTTCTTCATGTCGTTTTCTGTCTGGGCCGGGTTTTGGGACATGGGATTTCTTCCTTCGTCGGGTTAAGCGCACCGGCCGGCCGCCCAAACGCGACTGCGCAGGACGGCCGGCCGGCTTCAAGCGGGACTACACCTGCCGGACGTTGTCCCTGGCTTCGAGGGTGCGGTCCTTGACGTCCGCAACGGCGTCCTGACCCTCCGCCTTGACGTGCTCGGTAGCGTCTGCAGCCGTGGCCTTGACCTGTTCCACTGCCGCCTGGGCGGGTTCCTTGAGGCCCTCGGCCACGTGCTTCGCCGCCTCTGTCAGCTCCGTCGTAAGCGGTTCGGCCGCAGTCTTCAGTGCGTCCGCGGCTTCGCGTTCCTTCTCACTGGCCGGGAACAGGGAGGAGACCAGCAATCCGGCCCCAAAAGCGATGAGGCCTGCCGCGAGCGGGTTGCCCTGCGTCCTGGCCTTCACCTCAGCGGGCGCATGCCCGATCGCAGAGCCGGCGTCACCAACGTGCGCGCCGGCGCTGCCCGTGGCGTGGTCCGCTGCCCCCATGACCTTCTCTTTCGCGCCAAAGACGGCGTCCTTGACGTTTTCTTTGATTCTGTCAGTTTGCCGCTGGACGACGTGCGATGGGGTGACCTTGTCCGCCACGGCGTCCACATTGGTGCCGAGCCGCGCGCGGGTTGCTTCGATATCTGCTCGGATGACATCCGGGTTTTCACTCATCGTATTTCCTCGCTGGGTCTAGGGGGTGGGCTTGAGCGTGGGCGGGATTTCCTGAAGGGTCGCGGCGGTCTGGGGCAGGCCCTTGACCGCTTTGAGTTCCCTGCGGCCGATCGAGGCCAGGACGGCGGCAGTGATGCCCCAGATCAGGGCGACGACGACGCCGGACCAGCCCAGTCCCATCAGGGTGCCGAGCGCCCACCAGAGCGCCAGGGACAGGAACAGGAGCGCGAAGTTGCCCGCGACACCTGCTCCGGCAAGCATTCCGCTGCCCTTGCCGGCCCGGGCGGCCGACTGCTTCAGTTCGACCTTGGCAAGCTCGACCTCCTGCCGCATCAGGGTGGACATGTCCCGGGTGACCTCGCCCAGGAGGTCGCCGAGGGAGGACGTTTCAGCCTTCGCTTGAGCGGTGGTCGGAGGGATTTCGCTCATCGGGGGCCGCCGTCGTAGGGGTCTTCACGCAGGGGATTGGGCGGATATGTGTCCGCGAAGCCCGCCGTCGTCGTTTCCGGAGCCGGCATCTGCACCGGTGGCGGCGGAACCGCATTCCCGGTGTCCGGCACCCGGCTGATCGGCGCCGACGGCATCCCGGCGGTCGGCGGAGCACCGGCCGGGGCGCCGGGGGTGGCCGTCGCGGCGCCCGGTTCGGGGGCTCCTGCGCTGAGGCTGCGGCTGAGCCGGCCGGCCAGGATGCCCGCTCCCGCAGCGAGCAGGAGGAAGGTCCCGGGCTTCTGCCGGGCGAAGGACTTCACCTCGCTCAGGAGCGAACCCGGATCCCGGCCGTCAAGCCATGTGGCTACGGCGGAGGACCGCTCAGCCGCCTGTCGCACGAGGTCGGTGGCGACCCCGGGCTGCTCGGAGGCCGCGGCCATGGAGTGCAGTTCGGCCGAGACGGAGCGCAGGCCCTCGGCCACCTTCTGCTGCTGCACGCCGGCCTGTTCAGTGAGGTCGGATTGTGCCTGGTGCAGGAGGTCCCGGGCGTTTGCCTTGGCCTCGGCGACCACGTGGGTGGCTTCGGCCTTGGCGGTCTCGGCCACGGTGTGGGCGGAGTCCCCCGCCTGCCGGGAGACCGCTGCTGCCTCGTCTTTGGCGGTGTCGGCCGTTGAGCCGTTTGTTGTCGGCGGCTGCAGCCCGGTCGCCGGGGCGCCCGTTATCGGCGCCTGCGACGGGGTCGCGCTGTAGATTTCCCCGCCTGCATCGGGAGGAAACGTCGATTCCTGGCGGAGGGGAGCCTGCCGGGCAGCGGCCGGGCTGCCGTAGCTTCCATCCTGGGGCCACTCGTGCTCTGTCATCTTCGCTCTCTTTCCAAGAAGATCTGCTGCTGATCAGACGCCAGCATTGCTGGAGTTAAATACTAAGCATGATTACTAATAAATAGTAAGCACACTTGCTTATTGAATTTGGTGCGGGCATGGGTTATTCGGCCGGTGAACTAGGGTTGAAACATGGAGAATGCGGGGGAGATCTGATGGCGAAGCGGGGCAGGGGCCGCACTGCAGGGGGCGGTGCAGCAGCAACCAAAGCCGACGCGCCAGGGGTGGTGGAGCTCTCCAAGGGTTCCCGCCCGGCCGGTCCTGTGGCCGGGGTGTACTACATCGACACCGGCGACTGCGAACTGATCCCCGACCAGGACAACTCCGCCGGCTGGCTGCTGCGCATCAACGGCGTCATGAGCTCGCACATCGACCTCGACGACCCCTTGTTCCTCGACTTCGAGTACATGCGCTGGATCGCCGCCCTGGTCGAGTCGCGCTGGCCGCGCGAATTAAAGCCGAAGCTGCGCGCCCTGCACCTTGGCGGCGGGGCATGCTCGCTGGCCCGCTACTTCCACGCCGCGTACCCGGACGCCCGGCAGGTTGTGGTCGAGCTCGACGGCAAGCTGGCCGAGTATGTACGCGGCTGGTTTGACCTGCCCAAGGCCCCGCTGCTGCGCCTGCGGGTGGGGGAGGCCCGCGAAGTCACCGAGAGCCTGACCCCGCAGACCCGGGATCTGATCATCCGCGACGTCTTCGCCGGCTCCCTGACCCCGCGGCCGCTCACCACGCGGGAGTTCGCAGACCATGCCCGGCGTGTCCTCGCGCCGGGCGGGGTCTACGTGGTCAACTCCGGTGATGCTCCGGACCTCAGGAATGCCCGCGAAGACGCCGCCACCATCGCGGACGCGTTTGCGCACACCGTGATCATCGCGGACCCGGCCATGCTCAAGGGCCGGCGCTACGGCAACATGATCATCGCCGGCAGCGACAGCCCGTTCGACGACGATCCCGGACTCGCGCGCCGCCTCCTGGGCGGGGCGGTCCCCGCCCATATCTGGAACGACGGGAAGGTGCGGGCCTTCGCGGCCGGCGCCGCCGTCCGCCACGACCCGAAGCGGCCGGAACTGAAGACCCCGGACCTCCCCAACCCGGACCTCCCAACCCCGTCGACTGCTCCGTAACTGCCCTTTTGGCGCCCCAAAACGGCCGTTACGGAGCAATCGATGCGGTCACATGAGGTCCTGCCCTACGAAGTCCGGCCGGGCGGGGCGTAGCCGCGGCCCAGAAGGGCATCGCGGTGCGCCGCGGTCTCTTCGCGCAGGGCTTGCACCAGGGCCGCGACAGCAGGCCGGCGCATCGAATCCGGCCGCAGCACCATCCAGTAGGGGAGCAGCTCGGCGAAGTCCTCGGGCAGTAGCCGGACGAGGTCCGGATGCCGGTCCGCCGTGAAGCAGGGCAGGAAGCCGATACCGGCGCCGGCGCGGGTTGCCTCCACGTGGACAAAGACATTGGTGGAACTCAGTCCGTCCCGCATCGCCGGCACCAGCCGCCGCGGGGCGTCCAGATCGTCCACTTGCAGCATCGAATCGACGAAATACACGAGGGAATGCGCCGTGAGTTCCTCCACGCTGGCCGGGGTCCCGTACTCGTCCAGATAGCTGCGGGAGGCGTACATGCCCAGCATGTATTCGCCCAGCTGAGCCGCCTCGGCCCGGTGCACCTGCGGCTCGCCGACCACCACCTCGATGTCCAGTCCCGAACGCTGCTGCAGTGCCCGCCGCGTCACGGTGATGATCTCCACGCTCAGGCCGGGGTGGTCGCGGCGGAGCCGGGCCACGGCCGGCGCGGCGATGTAGGCGCTGAACCCGTCAGTGGCGGTCATCCGGACCACTCCGGTGATGGGGTCCGGCGTGTGCCCGGGCTGGTCCAGGGTGCGCACGGCGCCTTCCACCTGTTCCGCCACCCGCACGGCCTCGGCGCCAAGGTCGGTGAGCTCCCAGCCGCCCGCCGCGCGCGAGAGGACCCGGCCGCCCAGCGCCTTCTCCAGGGCGGCGATCCGCCGCGAGACAGTGGTGTGGTTCAGCCCGAGGGCCTGGGCCGCCGTCGTAAATTTCCCCGAACGGGAGACGGCGAGCAGGACCAGAAGGTCGTCGGGATTGGCATTCATATCTGCAATTTTGCACACACTTGGTGCCGGTTTGGCCATTGAAACGCCGACTTTGTGCGGCAATACTCAATGGAGCCATTTCAGTGCTGTGCGTCACAGCGCGTGTCACCGTGGACACTAAGGAGAACCAGATGAGCGTAAACGAACGCTCTGCAACATCGCCCGCCGTACCCGCATCCAAGGGTTCCGGGCTCAAGAAGATCGTCGCAGCATCGATGGTGGGAACCGTCGTCGAATGGTACGAATTCTTCCTCTACGCCACCGCCGCCACCTTGGTGTTCGGCAAGTACTTCTTCCCCGCCACCGGCAACGACCTGGACGGCATCATCCAGGCGTTCCTGACCTACGCCGTTGGCTTTGTGGCCCGCCCGCTCGGCGGAGTGGTCTTCGGCCAGATCGGCGACAAGCTGGGCCGCAAGCCCACGCTGCAGCTGACCATCATCATCATTGGTGTCTCCACCTTCCTGATGGGCTGCCTCCCGGGCTTCGCGTCGATCGGCTACCTGGCGCCGGCACTGCTGGTCATCCTGCGCTTCATCCAGGGCTTCGCGCTGGGCGGCGAATGGGGCGGCGCCGTGCTGCTGGTCGCCGAGCACAGCCCCAACAAGTCTCGCGGGTTCTGGTCCAGCTGGCCCCAGGCCGCCGTTCCGGTGGGCAACCTGCTGGCCACCCTGGTCCTGTTCATCATGTCCAACGCCCTCAGCGCGGCCGACTTCCTCGGCTGGGGCTGGCGTGTGGCGTTCTGGCTCTCGGCCGTGATCGTGTTCGTCGGCTACTACATCCGAACCCACGTCTCCGAGGCCCCGATCTTCCTCGAGGCGAAAGCGCAGATGGAAGCCGAGCAGGCTGTCAGCTACGGCGTGCGCGAAGTCGTCCGCAAGTACCCCAAGGGCATTCTGCAGGCCATGGGGCTGCGGTTCGCCGAAAACATCATGTACTACCTCGTGGTGAGCTTCTCAATCGTTTACCTCAAGAGCGTCCACAAGTACGACACTTCGTCGTTGCTGCTCGCCCTGCTGATCGCCCATCTGGTTCACTTCCTGATCATCCCGCAGATCGGCCGCCTCGTGGACAGCTGGGGCCGCAAGCCGGTCTACCTGGTCGGCGCCATCAGCGGCGCCACGTGGCCGTTCTTCGCCTTCCCGATGTTCGACACCAAGAGCCCGGTGATCATCGTCTTGGCCGTCACGATCGGCCTGTGCCTGCACGGCTTCATGTATGCCGGCCAGCCGGCCCTGATGTCGGAGCTGTTCCCCACCCGGATGCGGTACGCCGGCGTTTCGCTGGGCTCGCAGGTCACCTCGATCTTTGCCGGTTCGCTGGCGCCGCTCTTGGCGACCGCGTGGCTCAAGGACACCGGCTCCTGGCTGCCGACCGCAATCTACCTCGTGGTCGCCTGTGCCGTCACCACTGTGGCGGTGCTGAGCCTGAAGGAAACCAAGGGCATTGCCCTGGAAGACGTGGACCGGGCCGACGCCGAACGCGAAGGCCTGGCTGCAGCAGCCGCACGCTGAGCTGCTTGAGCCCTGCTCCCGGAAGCAGGGCAGCCTGAGTTTGGGCCGGCTCCAGCCACGCTGGAGCCGGCCGCCTCACCTGAAACTTCAATGGAAGGCCGAGACATGGAAAACACGCTGAACGGACGCAAGGCACTGGTTACCGGCGGTGCCAGCGGGATCGGCGCGGCCAGCGCCCGCGCCCTGGCCGCCCGCGGGGCCAAAGTGGTCATCGCGGACGTGGACGAGTCCGCCGCCGCGGCCCTCGCCGACGAGATCGGCGGCACCTCGTGGGCCGTCAACCTGCTCGACGTCGACTCCCTCCAGACGCTCAGCCTGGACTGCGACATCCTGGTGAACAACGCCGGCATCCAGCGCATCAGCCCCATCGAGGAGTTCGCTCTGGACGATTTCCGCCGCCTTATCACGCTCATGCTCGAGGCGCCGTTCCTGCTGATCCGGGCCGCGCTGCCGCATATGTACGCCAACAACTTCGGCCGGATCATCAACCTGTCGTCCGTCCACGGGATTCGGGCCTCGCCGTTCAAGAGTGCCTACGTCTCGGCCAAGCACGGCTTGGAGGGCCTGAGCAAGGTCACCGCGCTCGAGGGCGGCGCCCACGGCGTCACCTCCAACTGCATCAACCCCGGCTACGTCCGCACACCCCTGGTCGAGTCGCAGATCGCGGACCAGGCCAAGGTGCACGGCATTGAAGAGTCGGAGGTCCTCGCCAAGATCATGCTGACCGAATCCGCGGTCAAGCGGCTGGTGGAGCCCGAGGAAGTCGCGTCCCTGGTGGCGTGGCTGGCCTCCGACGACGCCGGTATGGTCACCGGCGCCAGCTACACGATGGACGGCGGCTGGTCGGCCCGCTGACCGGAACCCGCCGCCAAACACCAACGCGGGGTCAGGCAGCGCCCATCCGCAGGGCATTTATGGGCGCTGTCTGACCCCGCGTTGTGCTGCGAGAGCCGTTCACTGGTTCTTCGCGCCCGTCAGGGCCAGCGTGCCGCCGAGGCCGATCATCATGACGCCGCCGGTGGTGCTGAGTGCGGCGATCCGCCGGGGTGAACGGGCAAACCAGTGCCGGGCCGTGCCCGCCGCCAACGCCCAGGCGCTGTCGGACGCCAGCGCGATCAGCAGGAAGGCCGCGCCCAGGATGCCGAGCTGGACCGGGATCGCGCCGGCGGGATAGTCCACAAACTGCGGGAGCACGGCCACGAAGAACACGATCGACTTCGGATTCGTGGCCCCCACAATGAATCCCTCCCGGAGCACCCGGGCAGTCGAGGCCGGGTCCGAGGGGCCGGCCGCCGTCGTCCGGCCGCCGCGGTGACGGATCGCCTGGATCCCGAGGTAGACGAGGTAGGCGGCGCCGGCGAACTTCACCACGCTGAACAGCACGAGGGACTGGGCCAGGACCACCCCGACGCCCAGGGCCACCGCGGCGATCTGCACCGCCTCGCCGGCGGCATTGCCCAGCACGCTCAGCAGTCCGCCCTTGCGGCCCAAGGCCAGGGTCCGTCCGATCACGAACAGGACGCTGGGCCCCGGGACGGCGATGAGCACGAGCGCGGCAAGGGCAAAGGCCAGGAGGTTGGTGGTGGGAACCATGCCTGATCTTAACCCCGCAGGGCCGCCCCGGGGAGGGCTCCGGAGCGGCAGGAACTTCAGCGGGGCGGCAGGGTTTCAGGGCAGGGTTCAGCGGCCGGCGGGCACCTGCGGCAGCTGGGCCGTTTCATCGGTGAGCTCCGCCCGGGCGCGGCCGTGCCCGCGGACCCATAGCCGGTAGGCCACCACCAGCAGGCCGAGCCAGACGGCGCCCACGTACAGTGCCACGCGGGTGTCCTCGAAGGCGCCCAGGATCACGATCACCAGGGCCATGAAGGCGATGGTCAGCACGGAGGCGGCGGGCCACCACGGGGACGGGAACTCCGAGGCCGGCAGTCCCTTGCGCGCGATCTCGCGCTTCATCGCCACATGGGAGGCCAGAATCATTGCCCAGACCCACACGGTGGCGAAGGTCGCGATCGAGGCGATGATCAGGAACACGTCCTCCGGGATGACGGCGTTCAGGACCACGCCCACCAGCAGGATGCCCGTCATCATCACCACGGTCATCCACGGCACCCCATGGCGGGAGACTTTACCGAAGCTGGCCGGGGCGTGGCCCTGCCGGGCCAGGCCGAAGAGGATCCGGCCCGCGCCGAAGATGTCGCTGTTGACGGCCGAGAGCGCCGCCGTGATCACCACGGCGTTGAGGATGTGCGGCGCGGCGGGAATGCCCAGGCTGCTGAAGATCTGCACGAACGGGCTGCCGTTGCTGCCGATCTCGTCCCACGGGAACAGGCTCATCAGCACGCCCAGGGTCAGCACGTAGAACAGCAGGACGCGGACGGGAACGGTGTTGACGGCCTTGGGGATGACCTTTTTGGGATCGGCGGCCTCACCTGCGGTGATGCCGAGGGTCTCCACCCCGCCGAAAGCGAACATGACCACCGCGAACGAGGCCAGGAGCCCTTCAAACCCGTTGGGGAACAGGCCCCCGTGATCTACGAGATTGCCCACCCCGGGTGCCACGGTGGCGCCGCCGGTCTGGAAGCCGAAAACGATGATCGCGGCACCGCCGGCGATCATGGCGATGATGGCCGCCACCTTGACCAGGGAGAACCAGAATTCGAGCTCGCCGAAGACCTTGACGCTCAGCAGGTTCAGGGCGGCGAGGAAGAAGATAATGGCCAGGACCCAGACCCAGCGCTCCACCCCGGGGAACCAGAAACCCATGTAGATGCTGAAGGCCGTGACGTCGGCGATCGCTACGATGGCCATCTCGAAGACATAGGTCCAGCCGGTCACGAAGCCGGCCAGCGGGCCCAGGTAGCGGCTCGCATACTGGCCGAACGAGCCCGACACCGGGTGCCGCACCGCCATTTCGCCCAGGGCACGCATCACCATGAACACGGCGGCGCCGCCGATCATGTAGGCGAACAGGACGGCGGGCCCGGCCTTCTGGATCGCGGAGGCGGAGCCGTAGAAGAGCCCCGTGCCGATCGCCGACCCCAGTGCCATGAAGCGGATGTGGCGTACGTTCAGTCCCCGGCTGAGTACGGAATCGACGGCTGCGCCGACGGCGGTGGCGGCACTGCCGCTGCCGGGCTCGGCGGGCGCCGGCCTCGTGGCTGTTTTGGCTTGTTGCATGCGAATACCTTCTCGTCATTGGGAGGGGGATCGCTATCCAGCAGACCATGTCCGGCGCCCCTGTGATGAGTCTCACGGGAGCTTGGTGTCTTTCATTTCAGACTATTCGGCGGCTCAGGCGGCCGGTCCGGGCTGGCCGTCCGGCCGGGCGGGGGCCCGGAAGCGGGCGACGTACAGCCGCTGCCACGGAGTTTCCACTGTCCGCCGGTGGTACAGGCGGCGGACGTACGCGACCGCCTGGCGGGGCGGAACGCCGTCCAGGATGGCGATGCAGGCCAGTGCCGTGCCGGTCCGGCCGATGCCGCGCCAGCAGGCCACCTCCACCCGTTCGGTTTCGGACCGGCGCCAGGCCTCGCGGAAGGCATCGAGCGCGTCCGGCTGGTCCACGGGAAGCCGCAGGTCGGGCCAGCGCAGCCAGCGGGACTCCCAGTCGACGCGGGGCGGCTGTTTGCCCAGCAGGTAGAGGCCGAACTCGGGAAGCGGGCCGTCGGGGACGGGGTAGTGCAGACCGCGGCCGCGGATGGTCCGGCCGGACGGAAGGACCAGGACGCCGTCCTGGGATGGCTCCCACGTCTGCTTCATGTTCCAGATCGTAGTCCTTCCACGGCGCGGCCGGGGACAGGGGAATTGTCCGGCATTCCAGACAGAGGGTGCACCCGACGGTCTGGCGGAGGGGTCCGGCCGGGCGCATGCTTAAGTACGGGATACCGGACACCGCCTGCTTTTTCGAAGAGGATCCATGCCAGCCACCAGCTCCACCGTGAACCACCTGCCGGCCGCGACCGCCGACACCTCGGCGTCCGCAACTGGGCCCGCGGCCGTGCCCAAGACTGCGCCCGCACCTGCCCGCAAAACCGCCGGCACCAAGGTGGCGTCGAAAGTGCCGGCGGCGGAAAATACCCTGCGCATCCTCAAACTGCTGGCCTCCCGGCGCGGGCCGATGGCGGCGTCGAACATTGCCACCGCGCTGGGCCTGCCGCGCTCGAGCGTCTACCACCTGCTCGGCGTGATGGAGGCCAATGGCTTTGTGCTGCACCTGCACGAGGAGCAGCGGTACGGCCTGGGGATCAGCGCCTTCGAGCTCAGTTCGGCCTACTCCCGGCAGGAGCCGCTCTCGCGGCTGGGCCGGCCCATGCTCGCTGCGCTCGTGGACGTGATCGGCGAGAGCGCGCACCTGGCGGTCCTGCACGGCCGCGACGTGCTCTACATCGTGGAGGAGCGGGCCAAGAACCGGCCGTCCCTCGTGACCGACGTCGGAGTCCGGCTGCCCAGCCACCTCACCGCGAGCGGCCGCGCGATTCTGGCCGCCCTGCCGAAGTCCCAGGTGCGGGCGCTGTATCCGAATGCAGCCGCGTTCACATCCCGGCATGAAACCGAGTCGCCCATCATGAAGTACTCCGCGCTGTCCTCGCACCTGGACCAGGTCCGGCAGCGCGGCTACGCCACCGAGCACGGCGAGGTGACGCCCGGTTTCGGCTCGATCGCGGCCGCCGTGACCGACCACGTCGGGTGGCCCACGGCCGCCGTCGCCGTCACGTTCCTGGAGGACAAGTTGCCCGCGGACCAGTGGCCGGCCCTGGCCGCGCGCGTGCAGAAGGTCGCGGACGACCTCTCGGTCCGCATCCACGGCCGCCCCTCGGCCTGACCCCCGGTCCCCGCCGGTGGCGGGAAACGGCGGCCGGACGGCGTCGGACAAGGGGGCGCCGGGGGTGTCTGGAATCCCGGACAGCACCCGTCCGAAGCCCCTGTTGACCCGGCCGCCGACAGGCTTTAGTAGATACAGAACTTCTTTCCCCACAAACACCCCAAGCAAGAAGGAGCCCCTCATGGCACCCGCCGATTTCACCACCGGTGCCCGCCCGGTCAAAGCAGCCCGCGGCACCGAGCTCACCGCCAAGAGCTGGCAGACGGAAGCCCCGCTGCGCATGCTCATGAACAACCTCGACCCCGAGGTCGCCGAGCGGCCCGATGACCTCGTGGTCTACGGCGGCACCGGCCGTGCCGTCCGGTCCTGGTCCGCGTTCGACGCCATCACCCGCACCCTGGAAACGATGGAGAAGGACGAGACCTTGCTGGTCCAGTCCGGCAAGCCCGTGGGCGTCTTCCGCACCAACGAATGGGCCCCCCGCGTCCTGCTGGCCAACTCGAACCTCGTCGGCGACTGGGCCACCTGGCCGGAATTCCGCCGGCTCGAGGCCGAGGGCCTGACGATGTACGGCCAGATGACCGCCGGGTCCTGGATCTACATCGGCACCCAGGGCATCCTGCAGGGCACCTTCGAGACCTTCGCCGCCATCGCCCGCAAGCTCACCGGCGACGAGAACGGCACCCTCGCCGGCACCCTGACCCTAACCGGCGGCTGCGGCGGCATGGGCGGGGCCCAGCCGCTCGCCGTCACCCTCAACGACGGCGCCTGCCTGATTGTCGACGTGGACGAGACCCGCCTGCGCCGCCGCGCCGGCAAGCGCTACCTCGACGAGGTCGAGACCGACCTCGACGCCGCAATCGCCAAGGTCCTCAAGGCCAAGGAAGAGCGCCGCGGCTGGTCCGTAGGCTACGTCGGCAACGCCGCCACGGTCTTCCCGGAGATCCTTCGCCGCCACAACGCCGGCGAACTCACCGTGGACATCGTCACGGACCAGACCTCCGCGCACGATCCCCTGAGCTACCTGCCCGAGGGCATCACGGTCGAGGAATGGCACCGCGAGGCCGCCGCGGACCCGGAAGGCTTCACCAAGAAGGCCCAGGCCTCCATGGCCAAGCACGTCCAGGCCATGGTCGAGTTCCAGGACGCCGGCGCCGAGGTCTTCGACTACGGCAACTCCATCCGCGACGAGGCACGCAAGGGCGGCTACGAGCGCGCCTTCGAATTCCCCGGCTTCGTCCCGGCCTACATCCGCCCGCTGTTCTGCGAGGGCCTCGGCCCGTTCCGCTGGGTGGCCCTTTCCGGTGATCCCGAGGACATCGCGGTCACGGACAAGGCCATCAAGGAGCTGTTCCCCGAGAACAAGCACCTGCACAAGTGGATCGACGCAGCGCAGGAGCGCGTCGAATTCGAAGGGCTGCCGGCCCGCATCTGCTGGCTCGGCTACGGCGAACGCGCCAAGGCCGGCCTGCTGTTCAACCAGCTCGTCAAGGAAGGCAAGGTCAAGGCCCCGATCGTCATCGGCCGCGACCACCTCGACTCCGGCTCCGTCGCATCCCCGTACCGCGAAACCGAAGCCATGAAGGACGGCTCCGACGCGATCGCCGACTGGCCGCTGCTCAACGCCCTGACCGCCGCCTCTTCCGGCGCCACCTGGGTCTCCATCCACCACGGCGGCGGCGTGGGCATCGGCCGCTCCATCCACACCGGCCAGGTCTCCGTGGCCGACGGCACCGAGCTCGCGGCCCAGAAGCTTGAGCGCCTGCTCACCAACGACCCCGGCATGGGCGTCATCCGCCACGCCGACGCCGGCTACGACCGCGCCCTCGAGGTCGCCAAGGAACGCGGCGTCCGCATCCCCATGAACGAAAGCAAGTAGGACTTCACCATGACTCTCACCACCCACGAACCGCTGACCGTCACCCTCGGCTCCAGCGGCGTCACGCCCGAGGACGTCGTCGCCGTCGCCCGCCACGACGCCAAGGTGACCATCGCCCAGGAAGCCCTCGACACGGTCGCCAAGGTCCGCGCCCACATCGATGACCTCGCGCACAGCGAGGTCCCGGCCTACGGCATCTCCACCGGCTTCGGCGCCCTGGCCAACCGGCACATCCCGAACGAGCTGCGCACCCAGCTGCAGAAGTCGCTGATCCGCAGCCACGCCGCCGGCATGGGCCCGGCCGTGGAACGCGAAGTGATCCGCGGCATCATGTTCCTGCGCGCCAAGACCCTCGCCTCCGGCCGCACCGGCGTCCGCCCCGTGGTCCTGCAGACCATGGTGGACGTGCTCAACGCAGGCATCACCCCGGTGGTGCGCGAATTCGGTTCGCTGGGCTGCTCCGGCGACCTCGCGCCGCTGTCCCACTGCGCCCTCGTGCTCATGGGCGAAGGCGAAGCCACCGGACCCGATGGCGAGCTCTACGGCGCCAAGGGCGGCCGCCCCGTCGCCGAGCTCCTCGCGGCGCACGGCATTGAACCCGTCACCCTGGCCGAGAAGGAAGGCCTGGCCCTCGTCAACGGCACCGAAGGCATGCTGGGCATGCTGCTGATGGCCATCGCGGACATCCGCCAGCTGCTGACGACGGCGGACATCACCGCCGCGCTCAGCGTCGAGGCGTTGCTCGGCACCGACCAGGTGTTCCTGCCCGAGCTGCACGCCGCACTGCGGCCGCACCCGGGCCAGGCCGCCTCCGCGGACAACATGCTCCGGGTCCTCGCCAACTCCCCGATCGTGGCCTCGCACCGGGTCAACGACACCAAGGTCCAGGACGCCTATTCGCTGCGCTGCGCACCCCAGGTGGCCGGCGCCGTCCGCGACACCGTGGACCACGCCGCCCTGGTGGCCTCCCGCGAGCTCGCCGCCGCGATCGACAACCCGGTGGTGCTGCCGGACGGCCGGGTGAGCTCCAACGGCAACTTCCACGGCGCCCCGGTGGCCTACGTGCTGGACTTCCTGGCCATCGCCGTCGCGGACCTGAGCTCCATCGCCGAGCGCCGCACGGACAGGATGCTGGACCCGGCCCGCTCGCACGGGCTGCCCGCCTTCCTGGCCTCGGACCCGGGCGTTGATTCGGGCCTGATGATCGCCCAGTACACCCAGGCCGGCCTGGTCTCGGACAACAAACGGCTGGCCGTGCCGGCGTCGGTGGACTCGATCCCGAGCTCCGCCATGCAGGAGGACCACGTGTCGATGGGCTGGCACGCGGCCCGCAAGCTGCGCCGCGCGGTGGAGAACCTGCGCCGCGTCCTGGCCGTCGAGCTCGTGACCTCGGCCCGGGCGCTGGACATCCGCACCCAGGCCTCCGGCGGCGAGCTGACCCCGGGTCCCGCAGGTGCGGCCGTGATCGCCGCGCTGCGCGAAGTGGTGGACGGCCCCGGCACGGACAGGTTCCTCTCGCCGGAGCTCGAAGCCGCGGACGCCCTGGTGGCGGCGGGCGGGGTCAAGGCGGCGGCCGAATCCGCTGTCGGAAATCTCGCCTGACAGGAAACAAAATGCACCGCAGCTGAACAATTCCCGGCGCCCCCGAAATCTTTGACGACACGCACGTCGGGGGCCCGGGAACTGTAGTACAAATGGAAAGTCCACACCAACGACGTTGTGGCAAAGAACACATACAAAGGGGTAGAAGTTCAATGAAAGCACGCGGCACGGTTCTGTCCAGGCGCCTTGCAACGGCAGCGACGGTTTCGGACTGGAGCGGCCTCCGGGTCGGCGAACGGGTCGAGATCGTCAAGCACGCACAGGTCATTGCGGCCGGTGAGGTCGAAGAAGTCTCACTGAGCGGCAATGTGCTTTGGCTGGTCCCGGGAGGGCCGTCCGAGACGCAGCTTTTCCTTCAGTCCGACGGCGTGCAGGTACGCCGCGCATAGCACGCAATAAAAAGTCCCCCTCTTTCCCCGGCCCGCATCAGGCGGAACCGGAGAAGGAGGGGGACTTTTGCGTTGGGTGAGTTGTTCGGCGCCTACCCCAGCAGTGTGTTGACCAGCCGGGCGGCGACCCTGGCGGTGCGGGCGTCGATGTCGAACTCCGGGTTGAGCTCGGCCACATCCAGGTGCAGGAGCTTGCCGCTCGCGGCCACCTGCCGGCACACGGCGCTGATCACCGGCAGCGGCACCCCGTACGCGGCCGGGGCGCTCACGCCGGGGGCCACAGACGCCGGCAGGACGTCGAGGTCGATCGTCAGGTACAGCGCGTCCACCCGGGCCAGGAACGCCGCCACGAACTCCTGCGCGGCCTCCGCGGAGCAGTCCTCGTCCAGCAGGTAGTCCACGCCGAGCTTCTCCGCGGTCCGGAAGAGCGTGGGGGTGTTGTTCGGTTCGGAGATCCCGACGACGGCGTAGCTCAGTTCGCGGCCGGCGGCCGCTTCGGCGCGGGCCATCTGCAGGAACGGCGTCCCGGAGCTGGGCACCGGTTCGTCGCGGAGGTCGAAGTGGGCGTCGAGGTTCAGCACGCCCACCTTCAGCCCGTCGCGCACGGCTGCCGAGCCGGCGACGCCGAGGTAGCTGGCGAACGCCGTTTCGTGGCCGCCGCCCAGGACCACCGGAAGCTGCCCGGCGTCGATGATCCGGGAGATGGCGTGCCCGGCGCGTTCCTGTCCGGCCTCGAGGGAATCGTCGCGCACGGTGACGTCGCCGGCGTCGTGCACGTCCCGGTCAAGATGGTAGGCGAGCGGCCCCAGGGCGGCCCGGATGGCGGCGGGCGCGGCAGCGGCCCCGACCCGGCCCTTGTTGCGGCGCACGCCTTCATCGCTGCCGAAGCCGAGGATGACGGCGGGCCGGGCGCCGGAGAGGGACGCGGCCCGGCCGGCGGGCGGGGCGTAGGGGGTCACCGCCTGCCACCAGCGCCGGTGTTCGGCGCCTTCGCCGTCGAACCTCCCGGTCCAGGGCTGCGGCGGGACATCAACGGTCAGAGCAGGAGATTCCATGGTCCTAGCTCACCGCAGCCGGCCCCCGAAAACCAGCCGCTCCGCCGTCGTGCTGTCCGAAATCCCGGAAACCCTAGTGGATGCCGAGGGCCGCTTCGATCGGGCCGATGGCGAAGAACAGCGTGAACGCGGCCGCCACCACCCACATGAGCGGGTGCACCTCGCGGGCGCGGCCCTGGAACAGGCGGATCAGCACGAAGCTGATGAAACCGGCGCCCAGGCCGTTGGCGATCGAGTACGTGAACGGCATGAGGGTGAAGGTCAGGAAGGCCGGGATCGCGATGCCCCAGTCCTGCCAGTCGATCTTGCCGACCTGCGAGACCATCATGAAACCGACGATCACCAGTGCCGGGGCCACGGCCTCGAACGGGACAAGGTTGATCAGCGGGGTGAAGAACATGGCCACGAGGAACAGCAGGCCGGTGACGATCGAAGCCAGGCCGGTGCGGGCGCCTTCGCCGATGCCCGCGCCGGACTCGACGTAGATCTGGTTCGAGGACACGGACGCGCCGCCGCCGATGATCGCGCCCAGGGCGTCCACCTGCAGCACCCGGTCAACGTTGGGGATGTTGCCGTCCTTGTCGATGGTCCCGGCCTCGGTGGCCAGGCCGACCATGGTGCCCATGGCGTCGAAGAAGATGCTGAGCAGGATCACGAAGGCCAGGAGGGTGGCGGCGACAAAGCCGAGGTGCTCGAAGGCGCCGAACGGGTTGGCCTTGCCGATCAGGGACAGGTCGGGGGCGGCCCACTCGGAGAACTTGGGTGCGACCAGGGACCAGCCCTGCGGGTTGTGGGTCTTGCCGTCGAAGCTGGGGCCGATGTGCAGGGTGGATTCCAGGATCACGGACAGGATGGTCGAGGCCACGATGCCGATCAGGATCGCGCCCTTGACCTTGCGGACCACGAGGGCGATGGTCAGGATCAGGCCGAAGACGAACACGAACGTGGGCCAGCCCAGCAGCTTGCCGTCGAAGCCCAGGCCCACGGGAACGGTGGTGCCGGCGACGTCCGGGATGCGGCGCACGAAGCCGGCGTTGACGAGGCCGATCAGGGCGATGAAGAGGCCGATGCCGACCACGATCGCGGTCTTGAGGCCCTCAGGGACGGCCTTGAACACGGCCGTCCGGAAACCGGTGAGGACCAGGATCAGCATGGTGATGCCCGAGAGCATCACCAGGCCCATCATGTCCGGCCAGGACAGCCCCGGGTTCGTGGCGACGGTGACGGCGACGAACGCGTTGACGCCGAGCCCGGTGGCCAGGGCGAAGGGGTGCTTGGCCCACGCGCCCATGAGGATGGTGAGGATGCCGGCGACGAAGGCGGTGACCGCGGCGACGGCGGCGAAGCCGAGCGTCGTGCCGGTCGAATCGGGTCCGGAGAGGATCAGGGGATTGAGCACCACGATGTAGCTCATGGCGAAGAACGTGGCGAACCCGCCGCGGATCTCGCGCGAGAAGTTCGACCCCCGTTCGGATATCTTGAAGTACCGGTCGAGTGCAGAGCCCTGCTTGAGCATTAGTCCTTAGTCCTCCGGACGGTCATGGGTGTTGCCTAAATCCTATGGGGCGCCCTGCGGCCGACCCCCCGTTTTCGCCTAGTCTGTAAGGAAGACAACACTAGGAGTAGCCTGCCCATGCGCCTGACCCGTCAGTTTTTGAGTGCCCTGATGGGCGCCTTCGTCCTCGCGGCCGTCCTGCTCGGAGCCGTGGGTCCGGCGTCCGCGCACGATACCGCCGAATCCACCAGCCCGGCCGCCGGGGCAACGGTCGCGACGCCGCCGGAGAAGGTCTCGGTCACCTTCGACCACAATCCGCTGGCCCTGGGTTCGCAGATCCTGGTCAACGACGCCGCGGGTACCAACTGGGCGGACGGTCCGGTGGAGATCGTGGACAACGTCGCGGCACAGAAGCTGAAGGCCGGCGCCCCCGCGGGCCTGTACACGGTGCAGTGGCGGGTGGCCAGTTCCGACGGCCACCCGATCGAGGGCACGTTCACCTTCACCGCCACGGCGGGTTCGACGGGGGGCGCGACGGCGGCTCCCGCGGTCCCCACGGCCGGCACCGCCCAGCCGGGCACCACCCAAGCGCCTGCGCCGGCGCCGGAGGAGACACCGTCGATTCCCTGGAGCGTCATGATCTTCGTTGCCGTGGCCGTCGGCATCCTGGTGGCCCTGGGTTTGATGGCCAAGCGCCGCCTCACCCCTGGGCCTGACAGCAGCGACAAGAGCGACCGCGGCGACACCTAGGCTGGAGCCAGGGCGAAGCCGCCGGGCAGCAGAGCCGGGAGGCCATCCGGGTACACCTTGGCGGAGATGGCCTGCCCCACCACCTTGGCCTGGCGGAGCACTTCCTTGGGCGTGGGCGTGATGAGCTCTCCGACCCCCACCAGGTACATGCCGAGGGCGTGCATGGCCGCCATGAGGTTTTGCCCGGCCGCCATGCCCAGCTGCGAGAGCATGCGGCGCAGCTGGCTGTGGGCGCAGCGGGTCAGGACCAGGTGATCGGCCAGCAGGACGCCGCCCGGGGTCTGGACGGCCCACTGCCCGGCGCGGGAGCCGTCGGTGCCCGCGTCCCGGAGGTCCAGCTGAAGGGCGCGGGTGTTGTTCCGGATGTCGAGTTTGTGGCTGGCGGCGTAGTTGCGCAGATGCCGCAGGATTTCGTTGCGCTCCTTCAGGCTGGCGGCATCCGCCGCGTCGCAGCGCTGGAGCGAGGAAGTGTTGGCCGGCTGGCCGGCTCCCAGGAGGTCCAGGCCGTCCACGATGATGGACGACACGCCGCGGCGCTGGAGCTCGCTGGCCACGGCAAGGCCGGAGAGCCCGGTCCCGATGACTACGGCCGTGGTCCGCTCAATCCCGCCGTACAAAGGCATGCTCGACACTGCAGGGTTCCTCCTCGAAATGGCGCCAGTCCGGGGTGAAACCCCGGACGCTGACCTCGGCCTGGTTTCGCGGCAGCCACCCCCGCGGCTGCGTTCTGAAATACCAGTCTCGGTTCAGCAACGCCTCGAAGAATACCTAAGAATCCCGTCCGTGGATAGAGGAGGTAGGACATTCGCTGAAGTCCCGGATTTCCGCGGATTCCCCGCATCGCATCAGGCCGGACCCGGCCCGAATGCCCGGAAAACCGGGTCCTCAAACAGCGTGTTAACTCTGCGTAAATCCTTCCGCCGGGAGCCTTCTGCGGCGTCCCCGGCGTCGTCTTGTATGTTCGCGGACAACCGAGAATAGTGGGGAAAAACAGGGGTTCCTGCGCCCGGTTTCCGGGTCGCCTCGCCGGTGAACGCCGGGCGCCGGTACTTCTGGCAGAATAGCCGGAACATCAGGCAAGAATGGCGAGGAGGCGGACCCCATGGGCCGTGAACAGGTGCATCCGGACCCGGCATGGGAGACCGGCGGCGACGTGCCGCCTCCGCGCGGCGTCGTGGTCGGCGTCGACGGCTCGGACCACAGCCACTGCGCCCTCGTCTGGGCGGCGCGGGAGGCCGAACGCCGTCGCCGTCCCCTGCACATCGTGACCGCCTACTCGGTGCCGATTTTCGCCGCGTCCGGGCTCGACGGCGGCTACGCGACGGTGGATGACTCGGTGATCCGCGAGGGCGCCGAAGCCATTCTCAAGAACGCCCTGGACAAGGTGGCCGGCTACAACATCGACGTCGACGCCTCCGTTGAAAACGGCGACGCCTCCGGCGTGCTGCTGGAACTGAGCGAGACCGCCGAGCTGCTGGTCTTCGGAAGCCGCGGGAGGGGCGGCTTTGTCGGCCGCCTCCTCGGTTCCGTCAGCAGCGCCCTTCCGGCGCATGCGAAATGCCCCACGGTCACCGTCCCGCTGATCTGCGCGGACCGCTTGGGCGAGACCACGGACGACAAACACGTCCTGGCCGAGCGGGCGAAGTCCGGGCACCAGCCGGTCGAGAATGTCGTGGTGGCCGGCGTTGACGGCTCCGAGCAGGCCCGCGTCGCGGTGCTGGAGGCCGCGGCCCAGGCCGAGCGGCTCTCCGCCCGGCTGCGGCTGGTGTGCGCAGTGCCGCAGTACACCGGCTCGCTGGCGTGGGTCCCCACCCCGATGGACCGGGACGCCCTCTTCGCCGATATCAAGGTCCAGCTCGACGCCGGTGTGGCCTGGCTGCGGAGCCACTTCCCGGGCCTTCAGGTCGAGACGCAGCTCGTGGACGGCTCTCCGGTCGACATCCTCGTTGAGGCCAGCCGGCACGTGGAACTCGTGGTGGTGGGCACCCGCGGCCGCGGCGGCTTCACCGGCATGCTGCTGGGCTCCACGTCCGACGGCGTCCTGCACCACGCCAAAGGACCCGTCATGGTGGTGCCGGACCGCGACGACCCCCGGCTGGCGGACCGGGCCAGCTTCGGCCCCATGCTCGGCGACTCCTAACGTTCCGACATCGTACTGAGGCTCGGGGCTCGACGTCGGAAGGACGGTCCGCTGATGGAGCAAGGGGCGGCACTTGTCGGGGCGGTCCTGGCCCTGGAGAGACTGGGCCCGGACATGCTGCCCGAGGTCGGCGGCAAAGCGGCCAACCTGGGCGGCCTGGCGCGGGCGGGCCTGCCGGTGCCGGCCGGGTTCTGCCTGACCACCCGGGCCTATCTGGACGCCACAGCCAGTCCGGCGCTGTCCGACGTCCACCGGGCCCTCGCCGCGACCGCCCCCGACGACCTGGCCGCGCTGGCTACGCTCGCGGCGGAAGCCCGTGCGCTGGTACTCGAGGCCGACGTCCCCGCCGGCATCGACGCGGCCGTGCGGGCGGCCTACGCGGCGCTCGGCCCGGACGCGGCGGTCGCCGTGCGGTCCTCCGCAACCGCCGAAGACCTGCCGTTTGCCAGTTTCGCCGGCCAGCAGGACACGTTCCTGAACGTGGTCGGCGCGGACGCCGTGCTGGCGGCGGTCCGGGAATGCTGGGCCTCGCTTTGGACGGACCGCGCCGTGACGTACCGGGCGGTGCAGGGGATCGGTCCGTCCACTGTGTCCCTCGCCGTGGTGGTCCAGCGCATGGTGGATGCCGCCGTGGCCGGGGTGCTGTTCACGGCCAACCCGGTCACCGGACGCCGCCACGAGGCTGTCATCGACGCCAGCCCGGGGCTGGGCGAGGCCGTGGTATCCGGCGCCGTTAACCCGGACCACTTCGTGCTCGACGGCGCCACCGGAAAGATCCTGGAGCGGAAAATCGGGGACAAGGCCCTGATGATCCGTTCCCTGCCCGGCGGCGGAACCGAACGGGTGGCGCAGCCCGGCGCCGCGTCCGCGCCAAGCCTGACCGATGCCCAACTGGCTGCGCTGGAACTCCTGGGCCGCCGCGCGGAGGTGCACTTCGGCGCCCCGCAGGACCTCGAATGGGCGATCGGGCACGACGGCGCCGTGTGGCTGACACAATCCCGGCCCATCACCACGCTCTATCCGATGCCGGACAGGCCGCCGTCCGGGCCGGGCCCGCGCGTCTACCTGTGCTTCAGCCTGGCCCAGGGGCTGACCCGGCCGCTGACGCCGATGGGCCTCGCCGGCATCCGGCTGATCGCGTCTTCCGTGGCGGGGGCCGCGCATTTTCCGGTGCCGGCACCGCGGGACGGGCCCGCGCCGTATGCGGAAGCCGGACAGCGCATCTTCTTTGATCTCACCCCCGTGGTCCGGAGCAAGCCCGGACGCGCGATCATCCCCCGGGTGTTCGACATCATGGAGGCGCGCTCGGCCGCCGTCCTGCGCCTGCTCTTTGCCGATCCCGGGTTCTCGGTCGTCATTGCCTCGCCGTGGCGTCTCCTGCGCCATGTCGGCCCGGTAGCGGCACGGGCCAGGGTCCCGGAGACCCTCATCCGCGCCCTGTTCCGGCCCGAGGCCGCGCTGCGCCGGGCCGGGCACGTGGGCGAGCAGCTCAGGGCCGCACTCCCGGTGCCCGCCGGCGCAACTGCGGCGCAGCGCCTGGAGCATGTGGAGCGGATCCTCGGGCACAACATCTTCCCGGTGGTCCCGGCCCTCCTGCCGCTGCCTGCCCTGGGGTTTGCCCTGCTGGCCGCCGCCGGGAAACTCGCCGGCAGCCCGGGGAACGGGGCGCTGCAGGACGTCCTGCGGGGCCTGCCGAACAACGTGACCACCGAAATGGACCTGGACCTGTGGTCACTGGCCGCCGCCATCCGGAACCACCCGGCCTCGGCAGCGGTGGTCGGGGATACCGCGCCGCCCGAACTGGCACGGCGCTACCGTGCCGGGGAACTTCCCGGCGTCGTGCAGTCCGGCGTGTCCGGATTCCTGAGCCGGTACGGCCACCGGGCCGTGGCGGAGATCGATCTCGGCATGCCCCGCTGGTCCGATGACCCGACCCACATCTTCGGAGTCCTGGCCAACTATCTGCGCGTGGATGACCCTGCGCTCGCCCCGGACCGGCAGTTCGCCAAGGCGGCGCGGGAAGCGGACGCCCAGGTGGAGCGGCTCGTCGCGGCCGCGACCCGGCGCAGCCGCCTGCACGGCACGCTGGCACGTGCCGCGCTGCGGCGGACCCGGATGTTCGCCGGCCTCCGGGAACTGCCCAAGTACCACCTCGTCGAGGCACTCGCCGCCGTCCGGCAGCAGCTGGCCGCGGTCGGAACCGAACTCGCCGCCGCCGGGGCAATCGACACCGCGGACGACATCTTCTTCCTTGACCTTGCCGAGGCGCACGCCGGCCTGGGCGGCGCTCCGCTACAGAGCATCGTCCAGGAGCGCCGGGAAGCATACGAGGCCGAACTGGGCCGCCGGCACATTCCCCGGGTGCTGCTCTCCGACGGCACCGAACCCGAAGCAGTGCAAAACGCCGGGCCGGCCGGCGCCGGCGTCGCGGCGGGGGTGCTCTCCGGGACACCGGCCTCGGCCGGCAACGTCAGCGCCCGGGCCCGCGTGATCCTGGACCCGCAAGGGGCGCACCTGGAACCGGGCGAAATCCTCGTGGCGCCGTCCACCGATCCCGGCTGGACCCCGCTGTTCCTGACGGCCGGCGGCCTCGTGATGGAAATGGGCGGCCCCAACTCCCACGGCGCCGTCGTCGCCCGGGAATACGGTATTCCCGCGGTAGTGGGCGTGCCCGATGCGACGTCGCGGATCGCCACGGGCCAAACCATCACGGTCGACGGCGCCGCCGGCACCGTGACACGGGCACCGTGACCCAGGAACCGCAGACGCCCGCGGCCGGGGAGCCCGACGTCTGCGGAGACCCGGCACCGGCAGCTCCGGCGCCCGCGCCCGCTGCCGCGCGTGAGGTTGGACGCGCCCCGGCACAGGACCGGGATGCGCGGCTGCCGGCATGGCTCGTGGAGCATCCGCTGACGGCAGGCTGGGCCTGGGCCGGGTTTTGGGCGGCACTGATCGTGGCCGACGAGTTCCTGGACCTCGCCGGCTGGTCCTGGTACGTGCTGGTGGGGATGGCGGCGCTGCCGACGCTGCTGGCAAGCATCGCCCTGCTGCACGCCACCCCGCGCCGGTACCTGAAACCGCGCCGGGACTCGGTCCTGGGGCACTTCTTTGTCCGCTTCCTCGCCCTGATCGCCGCGTTCCTCGTCTGGGGCGTCTCCGTGGTCATGAGCGCCTCGATCTCAACAACCGTGCAGTCGCTCGTCGGCGAATCCGAGCGCGAAGTCACCGCGGTGGGCTTCAACCTCCTGCTGGCCGGGATCCCGCTGGTCGTCTCCGTGCTGTGGCTGGCCTTCATCATCCGGTGCGCCTGGTTCCTGCGGCGGCTCCGGGGCTGGAGACAGGTGCCGAAATCCGGAACTGTCCCGAAGAAGTTCCTGCGCGGCAGTCCGCGGCTCAAGCGCGTGGTGGTCGGCCTGGCCCACCCCGGGCTGCTGCTCGTGGCCGGCCTTGGCACGTCAGTGCTCGCGTTCCTCCTCGGCTCGGTGGAGCTCACCCTGAATGTCCTGAAGTGACCCGCCGGGCGCCCGGGTCCAGGCGTACTGTTGACATATGAGCTGCAAAGCCGGAGCACGTATTCTTCAGGCGCCACACCGTGGACCCGCCATGAGCGGGGCACCTTGCAGGGGAGCGCGGTCACGATGACCCGCAAGTGGCTGCGCTGGCTGCCCGCCCTGGCCGTTCCTGCCGTCGTCGCCGCCGGTGCTCTGGCAGGATCGCTGCCTGCCAGCGCCGGGGATCCGCTGCCGCCCAAGACCCCCGAACAGGTGCTGCAACTCATGGCCCGGCACAGCGTGCCGGCCTTCTCCGGAACCCTGGAACAGTCCTCCGAGCTCGGCCTTCCCGAACTCCCCAAGACCGGGCCCGGCGCGGACTCCGCCACCTGGCTCGAACTGCTGACAGGACCGCACACCGCGCGCGTCTACCGCGACGGCCCGGATAAAGCCCGCATCCAGATCCTGGACCGGCTGGCTGAACGCGACGCCATCCGCAACGGCAGCGATCTGTGGCTGTACAACTCCAAGGACAACACTGCGGCCCACGCCCAGCTCCCGGCCGACGCCGCCGGCCGCGCCGGGCGCCACGGCGGCACAGATGCCACGGCCACCCCGGACCAGTTCGCCGGAAAGCTCCTGGCCAAGATTGACGCCAGCACGGCCGTGACGGTGGGCGCCGACGTCGAGGTCGCCGGCCGGGCCGCCTACAACCTGATGGTCACGCCGAAGTCCGACACGACGCTCGTCTCGTCCATCGCGGTGGCCGTCGACGGCGAGACCGGGCTGCCGCTGGGCGTTGAGGTCAAGGCCCGCGGACAGGCGGATCCCGCCTTCCGCGTCGCCTACACGAGCCTGACACTCGCAGCCCCCGATCCGTCCGTCTTCACGTTCAGCCCGCCGCCGGGCGCCACCGTGAAGGAGATTCCCGTCGCGGAGCATAAAGACGGCACAGGGTATAAAGACGGGCACAGGGACGGCACAGGGCAGGCCACGCCGCCGGCCACGGACGGCAGCCACAAGCCTGCCGTCACCGGCACCGGCTGGGATGCGGTCGTCGCCTTCCCGGCGGGTACGGCAAACCAGGCCTCGGACGCGGCCGACCTGCTCCAGCAGGCCACCGTTCCGGTCCAGGGCGGCCGGCTCCTGTCCACCGCGCTGGTCAACGTTCTGGTGCTCGACGACGGACGGGTCCTCGCCGGTTCCGTGCCACTGGAGCGGCTCCAGGCCGCTGCCGCGCAGAAGTGAGCGCCGCCCGGCCGCAGGCCGAGCTGAGTATCGAGACCGCGGGCCTGACCAAGCGGTTCGGTCACCAGCTCGCCGTCGACGGCGTCGACCTGGCCGTGCCGAAAGGCGCCGTGTTCGGCTTCCTGGGCCCCAACGGCTCCGGGAAGACCACCACCATCCGGCTCCTGCTTGGCCTGGCCTCGCCCACCGGCGGCACCGTGCGGATCCTGGGCGAGGAGATGCCGCGCAACTTGAACGACGTGCTGCCCCGGGTCGGCGCCCTGGTGGAGGGCCCTGCGTTCTACCCCTTCCTCTCCGGCGCCGCCAATCTGCACCGGATGGACGCCGCGTCACCCCACGGCCGGGCCGCCACGCGGCGGGCCCGGGTCGCGTCGGCCCTGGAGCGGGTGGGCCTGACGCACGCCAAAGACAAGAAGGTCCGGGCCTATTCGCTGGGCATGAAGCAGCGGCTGGGCATCGCAAATGCCTTACTGGCTCCGCGGGATCTCCTGGTGCTGGACGAGCCCACCAACGGCCTGGACCCGCAGGGCACCCGCGAAGTGCGGAGCCTGGTGCGCTCGCTCGCGGCCGATGGCGCCACGGTGTTCGTCTCCAGCCACCTGCTCGCCGAAGTGGAGCAGATCTGCACGCACGCTGCCATCATGAGCGCGGGACGCCTGGTGGCGCAGGGAACCCTGGCCGAGCTGCGGCGGGCGGGCCAGGCCAGGATCCGCGTTCTGACGCCGGACCCCGGCACCGCGGCGCGCGTGCTGGCCGGCCTGGGCCTGACTGCCGGCGTGACTCCCGACGGCGGCGGGCCCGCCGGTGCCGCGTCCGGCGGGAGGGACGCGGTCCTCTTTGCGCCGTTGCCGGCGCCCGCACCGGCGGGGTCGCCGCGGGGGACCGACGCAGTGGAAGCCGGCGCAGTGCAGCCCGAAGCCGTGGTGGCGGCCCTCGTGGCTGCGGGAGTCCGCGTCCGCGGTTTCGCGACCGAACAGGTCAGCCTCGAGGACCGCTTCGTGGCGCTCACGGGGGAGGGGTTCGATGTTGTCCAGTGACAGCCCGGTGTCCAACAACGGTTCCGCGGTGGGCGCGCCGCCGGCAGTCCCGCCGGCAGTCCCGCCGGCCGTCCCGCCGGCCGGAACGCCGGTCGGGGACCGGCGCCGGTTCCTGACCGGCGGGCTCGTCGCGTCCGAGGTCGGGGTGCTGTTCAGGCGGCGCAGGACCTGGGCCATGCTGTGCGCGCTGGCAGCCATCCCGGTCCTGATCGCCGTAGCGGTGAGGGTCTCCTCCGCCGTCCCGCCCGGCCGCGGCCCGGCGTTCCTGGACCGGATCTCCCAGAACGGCCTGTTTGTGGGCGTCACCTCCCTGGTGGTCGCGGTTCCGCTGTTCCTACCGCTGACGGTCGGTGTGGTGGCAGGCGACACGATCGCAGGCGAGGCCGGGCAGGGCACCCTGCGCTACCTGCTCGTGGCTCCCGCGGGGAGGATCCGGCTGCTGTTCGTCAAATACGCCGGCGCGGCGGTGTTCGTGGTCGCCGCCCCGCTGATGGTGGCCCTGACCGGAGCCGGAATCGGTGCGGTGCTCTTCCCGGTCGGGCCCGTGCCCCTGCTATCCGGCGGCACGATCGGCGCCGGGGAGGCCCTGGTCCGGCTCCTGCTGATCGCCGCCTATTTATCGCTTTCCCTGCTTGGGTTGTCGGCGATCGGCCTCTTTGTTTCGACCCTGACCGATGTTCCGGTCGGGGCGATGGCGGCCACCGTGGTGCTCTCCGTGGTTGCGCAGGTCCTGGACGCGCTGCCGCAGCTCGAGTGGCTGCATCCCTGGCTGTTCAGCCACTACTGGCTGGACTTTGGCGATCTCCTCCGCCAGCCGGTCTCGTGGGACTCCTTCGCCGCCAACGCGATCCTGCAGTGCGGCTACGTCGCCGTATTCGGGGCGCTGGCCTACGGCAGGTTCGTCACCAAGGACGTGCTCTCGTAGCACGGGGGACTGGCACGGGGGCCGGCCGCCTAGTAGCGGGCGGCGTAGCCATACAGCTGCATCCCGGACATCGCAGCCAGGCTGGTCACAGTGATGCCGGCATCGGGGTTGAGGGCCTGGACCACGCGGCCGCCGCCAAGGTAGATGGCCACGTGGTAGAAGCCGGGCGCGGAACCCCAGAAGAGCAGATCCCCGGGACGCGCCTGGGACAGCGGGATGTGGGCGGGAGCCTGCGCAAACTGCTGGGAGGCCGTGCGGGGCAGGAACTTCCCGGCGGCCGCAAACGCGTTCTGCACCAGGCCCGAGCAGTCAAACCCGAGAGCGCCGGTGCCGCCGTACTGGTAGAAGTGCGGCGAGCCGGTCTTGCCCAGCGCGACCGAAATGGCCGTCTGGTTTGACCCGCCCGGCACTGGAACCGGGGCCGGCACGGGGACTGGAACAGGCACAGGGACCGGCGCAGGGACCGGAACCGGCGCCGGCGCGGGTTCGGGAGCCGGTGCGGGGGCGGGTTCCGGCGCGGGCGCCGGAGCCGGTTGTGCTTCGGCGGGGGCAGGATCCTGGCGTTGGGGCTGCTGGGCGGCCGGTTCTGATGCAGGCGCACCGCCACCTGCCGGCGCGTCCGCGGCGGGCCGTGAACCGGAGGCAGGCTGCGGACCGGCAGCAGGTTGCGGGGCGGTCCCTGCGGCCGCGGTCAGGGCCGCGAGCCGTTCCTCCTGGCGCTGCCGGTCCAGGGCGTCCACCCGGGCCGATTCCAGTGCCGCCGTGGTGTTCCTGAGGCTTGCCAGCTGGTCCACCAGCGCGGTCCGCTGGGCCTTGGCGTCAGCCACCACCTGGCGCTGGGCCGCTGCGGCCCGGTCGGCATCGTTCTTGCGGGCTTCGGCCGTCGCGGCCGCCTCGTCGGCGGCACGGGTGGCCTCGGCCGCGGCATCGGTCAGCGACTTCGCGGCGGCGGCCGCGGTTTCCGCCGACTGGAACGCCCGGGCACGTCCGGCCGTAACGGCCTCCAGGGTGGCGGCGTCTTCGAGCGGCTGTCCGGTGCCGCTGACAAAACTGCTGAGGGCGGGATTGAGGCCGCCGTTGCGGTACAGATCCCCGGCGAGCTGGCCCAGCTGCTTGCGGGTCTTGGCCTTCTCCGCCGCAGCGGCGGCGGCCTTGGCAGCCGCCACGGCCGCCGCGTCGCGCCGCGTGCCGAGTTCCACCAGGGCCTCGCCGTACGCATTGTTTGCCTGCAGCGACGCGCCAAGGCTGGCTTCCTGTGCCGCCGACGCATCGGCCAGGAGGCCGTCAATCCTGGTGACCTCTGCCGCCGTCGCGCTTTCGCTGGACTTGGCGGCGGCGATCTCCTCCGGCGAGGGGATCTCCGGCGACGCCGGGACCCGGACGGCGGGCGCTTGGGCGCCGCGTTGGGCGGGGGAGGGCGGCGCGGCCTGCGCCGGGAAGGCGAGTGTTCCCAGGAGGACGACGGCGGTGCACAGCACAGCCGCCTTGCGACCGGATCCGGTCCAGCTCATGGGCAACCTCGCTGAAGTCTCAGGCTGGAATGAGCGAGGTCGGATGTTGGCGCGTTAAGTAGAGCCCCTCTGCGGATCACCCAGCAGGCATGAGGCTACGTGCCAAAGACCACTTTGGCAACACGAGTCACACCAATAACATAAACAACATTGGTGTCATTTGGGCGCGCCAGAGCCAGGTGTGTCGGAAGGATGTCCCGGGGGCGCTGCTCAGGCGTGCTGGTGGGCTTCGTGCTCCGAATGCGTGGCCGGCTCCAGCTGGAACGTGCAGTGTTCGGTGTCGAAGTGGGAGCCCAGGCATGTGGTGAGCTTGTCCAGGACCCGGTCGGCGCCGCGGGCGCTGAGCGCCGCATCCTGCACCACCACGTGCGCGGAGAACACCGGGACGCCGGAGGTGATGGTCCAGATGTGGATGTCGTGCACGGACACCACGCCCTCCACCGCCAGGATGTGTTCGCGGATCATCTGGACATCCACGCCCTTGGGCGTCGCCTCAAGGAGCACGTCCACCACGTCGCGCAGCAGGTGCCAGGCCCGGGGCAGGATCATGACGGCGATGAGGATCGACGCGATCGTGTCCGCCGCCTGGAACCCGGTGACCATGATGACCACGGCGGCCGCGATGACGGCGAAGGACCCCAGCAGGTCGCCCAGGACCTCGAGGTAGGCGCCGCGGACGTTGAGGCTTTCCTTTTGGGCGCCGCGCAGTATCAGCAGGGAGACGAGGTTGGCCAGGGCGCCAAGGACGGCGGCAAAAAGCATGACGTCCGTGTGGACCTCCGGGGCTGTGCCGAGCCGGCGGATCGCTTCCGTGAAGATGAACACCGAGATGACCATCAGGACCAGGGCATTGGCCAGCGCCGCCAGGACCTCCGCGCGCTGGTATCCGTAAGTGCGCTGGTCGCTGGCCGGCCGGGCGGCGATCCAGGCGGCCAGCAGGGCGATGAAGACGCCGGCGGCGTCCGAGAGCATGTGCCCGGCGTCGGCGAGCAGTGCCAGGGACCCGGAGACCAGGGCGCCAACCGTCTGCACGAGCACCACGGAGAGGGTGATGGCCAGGACGGCGATCAGGCGCTTGCGGTGCTTGGCGGTGGCGGTGATCCCGTGCGTGTGGCTGTGGTCGTGACCCATGCCTCTAAGGCTAGCCCCAGCCAAGCTCGTGGAGGCGGTCGTCGCTGATGCCGAAGTGGTGGGCGATCTCATGCACCACAGTCACGGAGACTTCCTCGATCACATCCTCGCGCGACGCGCAGATGTCCAGGATGGGCTGGCGGTAGATCGTGATCCGGTCCGGCAGGGAACCGGCATCCCACCAGGAGTCCCGCTCGGTCAGCGGAACCCCTTCATAGAGTCCCAGCAGGACCGTGTCCGGGTCCTCCCCGGGCTGCGGAATGTAGTCGTCTTCGATGAAGATCGCGACATTGCTCATGGTGTTGGCCAGTTCCGGCGGGATCCGGTCGAGGGCGTCGCTGACGGCGGCCTCGAAGTCGGCCTCCGACATCGGAAACGGTCCGGAGCCGCCCTGATGGTCCGCGTCGTCCCCGCCGTCGGGAACGATCGGCAGGCCGGGCGGAAGAGACTCAGGCATAGGGAAACTCTAGCGGGACCGGCGCCGCGTCAGCCCTACGCCCACCAGGCAGATGACGCCGCCCACCAGCCCCCAGACGGTCGGAATCTCGCCCAGCACCAGCCACGAGATCAGGATCGTGGTGCCCGGGACCAGATACGTGGTCGCGGCGAGCCGCCCGGCGTCAATGAGGGAAAGCGCGTAGGCCCACGTGGTGAAGGCGATCGCCGTGGGGAAGACGCCCAGGTACACCAGCCCCAGGGTCGCCGGCAGGGGAGCGGCCTGCAGCTCGGTGGCCAGCTGGCCGGTGAACGGCAGGCAGCAGAGCGCGCCCACCATGATGCCGAACCAGGTGGCCTGCGCCGCCGGGAACTTCCGCAGCACCGGTTTCTGCACGATCACGCTTACCGCGGCCAGCGCGGCCGCCAGCAGGCAAAGCAGCACGCCGGCCACGTCCGCCGTCGACCTTTGGCCGGAGCCAAGGGCGATCATGGCAACTCCGGCGAACGCAATCAGGCTGCCGATGATCAGCCAGCGCGGGAAGCCCTCCTTGAGGATGATCCCGGCCATCACGGCGACCAGGATGGGGTTGACGTTGATCAGCAGGGCGGCGGTGCCGGCGTCGAGCATGTGTTCGGCCGCGTTCAGGGCCACGTTGTAGCCGCCGAACCACATGACGCCGTAGGCCAGGATGGGCCACCACTCACGGCCGCGGGGCAGCCCCCGCAGTTTCGGGAGCACCAGGATGCCCAGCGCGACGGCGGCGACCGCCAGCCGGCCGAGCGTCAGGGCACCGGGGGAGAAGCTCGGACCCACGGCCCGGATGCCGACGAACGCGGACGCCCAGAGCACCACGGTGACGACGACGGCGGCGATGCCGGCTTTGCTGATGCCGGACGGCTGTCCGGGGACGGCCGGTGCGGGTTGCGGGGCGGATGCGGGGGCGGCGTGCGGAGACCCTTCGTGGGGGCCTGCGGACGGGGTGGGGCCGGATGCGGCGGTGGTAGCCATGCTGTCAATCTAACCCTTGCCGCGACCTCCCGGCTGGCGGGAATCGGTCACGTCTAGTCGAGATCCTGCCAACATTCCGAACCTGCTCAGCGCAGGACGCGTGCCGCCGCCTGGATGGCAGCCGCAATGTCCGTCAGCGCCGCCGAGCCACGCCGCCATTGCTGCCAGTACAGCGCGACGTCCACATGGGCGCCCGGCGCCAGCGTCTCGAGCATCCCGCCGTCAAGATCGTCCCCGAGCTCGATCTCCGGCATCATGCCCCAGCCCATGCCGTGCCGGATCGCATCGCCGAATTCCTGGGCGGCCGGCACGTAGTGACGTGGTGCCTGCGCCAGGACGCGGCCGAAGCGGCGCAGCCAGCGGTCCTGCAGGTCGTCCTTGCGGTCGTAGACGATCACCGGCGCGCTGGCCAGGGCTGCCGCGCTCACGCCGGACTCAAACCAGCGGCGGGCAAAGCCGGGCGCGCACACGGGCAGGTAGCGCATGGTGCCCAGCTTGCGGGACGAACAGCCGGGCACGGGCGCCGCCGTCGCTGTGATCGCGGCCGCCGCGGCGCCGGCGCGCAGGAGCTCCAGCGAGTGCTCCTGGTCCTCGCGCAGGATCTCCAGCTGGACGGTGTCGCTGGCGGCCGCCAGCCCGTCCAGTGCCCAGGTGTGCAACGAATCGCTGTTGATCACCAGAGTCAGGCGCGGCCGCCCGGCGGGTTCCTCCGGGCGGAGCTCGTCGGCGAGGTCTGCGGAGAGCAGCTCCAACTGCCGGGCGAACCGCACCACGGCCTGGCCCGCCTCCGTGAGCTCAACCGGCCGGCCCCTGGTCAGGACCGGCCTGCCGACGGCGGTCTCCAGGGCGCGGATCCGCTGGCTGATGGCCGAGGGAGTGACGGACAGGTGCGCGGCCGCGGCGTCAAAGCTCCCGTGCGTGACGATGGCGGCCAGTGTCCGGGCCTGTTCGGGCTGAATGTCGATCATTAGTTCATTTTATGTATCCGCAAATTCTTTAACTGGTTTCATGTGGCGGGGAATCCTACCGTGGAAGGGTGATCCTTCCCCTGTTCTCCGGCCTCTCCGCCGGCCTGTCGCTCATCGTCGCCATCGGCGCGCAGAACGCCTTTGTCCTCCGCCAGGGCATCCGGCGCTCGCACGTCGCCATGGTGGTGGCGGTCTGTGCGGCGTCGGACCTCGTGCTGATCCTGCTCGGCGTCGCCGGCGTCGGCATCCTCATCGACCGCGCGCCCGCCGCCCTCGTCGTCATCCGCTGGGCCGGCGCCGCCTTCCTGCTCGCTTACGGCATGCTTGCGGGCTGGCGTGCGGTGCGGGGGGAGCAGATGGACCATCCGGGCGAGCAGCCGGCGGTTGGCCGGGCCGCCGTGCTGGCGACATGCCTTGCTTTCACCTGGCTGAACCCCCACGTCTACCTCGACACGGTCCTGCTGCTCGGCTCGCTCGCCGCCGCCCAGGGCGAAACCGGCCGCTGGTGGTTTGCCGCCGGGGCCGGGCTGGGGAGTGTCGCCTGGTTCACCGCCCTCGGAGTCGGGGCGCGTTTCCTCACGTCCCTGTTCCGGCGGAAAACGGCCTGGCGGGTGCTCGACGCCGGCATCGCCGTCGTCATGGTCGCCCTGGCCGTGCTCCTTCTGACGTGATCGGGAGCGGTATTCCGGGCCCTCCGGGCCGATTTTGGAATATCCGGAGGTAGGCCCTATAGTTTTATAGGTCCAGTTCGGAGGAACCCGAAAGGGCAAAGACGAAAGGCTTCGGCCCTTAATTTTTGTCCGGAAGAGTTCAGTCGGATTGCGTTCTGGCCCCCATCGTCTAGCGGCCTAGGACACCGCCCTTTCACGGCGGCGGCACGGGTTCGAATCCCGTTGGGGGTACGCAAGGAAGTGGTCAAACCGGCTGGAAAAGTCTGGTAGGCTAAAAGCCTTGAAAAACCGCGGTAGCGATACCGCGAACAGCAAGAAACATGCAGTACACGCAAGGCCCTGTAGCGCAGTTGGTTAGCGCGCCGCCCTGTCACGGCGGAGGTCGCGGGTTCAAGTCCCGTCAGGGTCGCTCTGATTGCCAGAAGAAATTCCGGCTGTCATGGTGACACGTCACCTAGGCTCTGTAGCTCAGTTGGTAGAGCGTTCGACTGAAAATCGAAAGGTCACCGGATCGACGCCGGTCGGAGCCACCACTGGGAAGCATCAGTTCGAACGCGAACTGGTGCTTTTCTCCTTTAACTTTCAACCCGGGCCCGGGGCATCGTCCCGTGGATGCGGTCCGGGGGCACTTTGACACGGACACGCCGAGAAAATTGGCTCCAAGGGGCCGGTTTGGCGTTCAAAGACGCCCCGTTCGGCGAGCGGCGGCGATCGGGTTGGAGCAACCGACGCCGGCGGGGTTCCCGGGTTGGGGCCCGACGCGCGGGCCGGGCTAGACTCGCAGGCTGGGGAAAGAACGCCAAGGCCGCCGGCAGCCCCCTCCGGGCGGGCGGCGCAATCTCAACCGAAAAGTGATTCTGCAGACGTGACTTCAAAGAATATTGCCCGAGCCCTGACCGCGACCGCCCTCTTCACCTCCCTGGCCCTCGCCGGGTGCTCGGCACCGCAGGCCGCAAGCGCGCCGTCGTCCGCGGCCGCCCCAGCGGAAGCCTCCGCCGCCACCCCAAGCCCCAGCGAAACCTCCGGGCCGTTCGGCGGCTTCGACAGCGCCGCCGAGGCCTGCAGCACCATCAGGGAGCAGGCCACCGGCGCCACCCTGCTGCCGATGTCGGCTGCCCAGGGCAAGACGGCGGAACTGGAACAGGCCAAAGCCGACCTCGCGGCGACCGCGGACCGCGCCCCGGACAGCCTGAAGGCCGACTTCGCCCACCTTAAGGACGTGGCGATCGCAGGCATCACCGACCAGACGGTCTTCTCCAGCGGCAAGCTCCAGGCCGCCATGGCGCCGGTCACGAATTGGCTCGCCACCAACTGCAAATAGCCCTCCCGGCCCTATCCGGCCGAGGGGTTCCGGCAGTACCCTGTGCCTGCCGGAACACCTCGGATCCCGGAGGGCAGCCATGCGAGAGAAGACACGCCAGCATCGTGGCGCCGCCCGGGCAGCCGTCCGGCCGCCCGTGGCCAGGGCAACCGCGGCCCCGGCCCTGATCCTGCTGCTGGGCCTCATTCCGGCCCTGACCGGCTGCTCCGGGTCTGCCGGGCCGGCGCCGTCCTCCATTTCGCCGTTCTCAACGTCACCGTCATCCCCGGCGGCCGCCGCACCCACTCAGGCCACCCCGTCCGCAAGCTACTCCGGCACAGCCTCCGCCGGGCCCGACGCGTCGGCCGGAGGCGGGCTGGGCGGGTTCGGCAGTGTCGTTGAGGCCTGTGCCGCTGTGAGTGCCACCGTGTTGTCCGTGATGGCGCTGCCGATCGCGGCGGCCGCCGGGCAGGACGCGGCCGTGGCGGAAAGGGCGCGGTCCGCCCTGGAGCAGCTGCAGGACAAGGTGCCGCCCGAGCTCAAGGACCCCATCGACAAGCTGAAATCCATCGCCGAAGCCGCCGGGCCGGACTACACAAAGTTCAACGCCGAAGAGTTTGACCAAGCGATCGCCCCCATCGACGCCTGGCTGCAGTCCCACTGCTGACCCGACTTCACGGGCCAGGGTGGCCCGTATGGTCCCGAACGGGCGCGTTGCGGGGGCAGGGACTAGGGTTGTGTCAAAGAGAAGGGGGAGCGCTTCATGGAATACCAGAATTCTCAACCCGCTGCGGGTCCCGCGGCCGGCCCGGGGCCCGGACCTGGACCCGGCCTTGTGACCGGTCCCGCGGCGAGTCCCGTGGCCCGTCCCGCGGACGGGCTGCACGCCCACGTGGCCGCACCACCCGCAACCGCCCCGGCCGGCAGCGGCCGCACGGTCATTTCCGAAGCCGCCATCGCCAAGGTAGCGGGCATCGCCGCCCGCTCGGTACCGGGCGTCTACTCGCTGGGAACCGGCCCCTCGCGGGCGCTGGGGGCCATCCGCGACGCCGTCGGCAGCGTCGATCACGCGGCCGGAGTCCACGTGGAGGTCGGCGAAACGCAGGTCGCCGTGGATATCGACCTCGTCGCGGTCTACGGCACCGCCTTGCACGCCCTCGCGGAGCAGATCCGCGCCGCGGTCTATGCCGCCGTCGAGGAACTCGTCGGACTTGAAGTGATCGAGGTAAACATCGAGATCAACGACGTCTACGTGCCCGGCCCCGCCAAAACCGCCACACCCGGCGACGGGCGGCCCGCAAAGGAGGCAATCCAATGAACCTGACGGTAGTGGGAATCGCAGCTGGCGCCTTCGTGGCGTTCATGTCCTTCCAGTTCGGTGCCTGGGGCTTCCTCGGCGCCCTGTTCTTCATGGGCATCGGTGCGCTCCTGGGCCGGGCCGCGGAGGGGAAACTGGACCTGCGCAGCGTGTTTGACGCCCTCACCGGCCGGCGTTCCTCCTCATGAGCGTCACGGCCGGGGTTCCGGTCCGCCGTGACGCGATGGCCGGGCACACCCGCATCAGCACGCAGGCCCTGACAAGCGTGGCGCGGGCTGCCGCGGGCGAGGCACTCGGCGTGCCAGCGCAGGACGTGCGCGCGCAGTGGTCTGACGACGCCGGCCTGCTGGCCCTCTCGCTGGTCACCCCCGTCGCCATCCCGCCCCTCACGGAAGTTCTCCGGGACCCGGCACGGGTGGCGGGTTTCGGCGGGTCCATCTGGGACCGTGCCGTCACGGCCAAGGCCGAGATCCTGCACCGGGTCACCGATCTGACCGGGGCACAGCTGAGCCGCGTGGATGTCCGGATCAGCGGGGCCATCGTCCACGGCGGAGGTCGGGTACGGTGAGCCAGGATACGTGGAACCCCAGTGCCGCTCCCGGCCCGTCCGACGGGAGTCCGCTCGACGGCGGTGCAGTGCCGCCCGGCGCGGTACCGCCGGAGGCACCGCCGGATTCCGGCTCGGCCGGGATGGCGCGGATCCTCCGGCGGGAGACACATTCATCCAGGGCCGTCGTGTCCGTGATCGCCGCCGCCCTGATCATGCTGGTGTTCGGCTACGCCTTGCTGGAGACCGCGGTCCGGGCGATCGGACAGCCGCCATGGCTGGTGGATCCGCAGACCGCGGCCGAGCGGGTCGTCGCCCTCCCGGCCGGTGTCACGCCGCTTCTGCTCGGCGTCTCGGGCGCGGTGGTGGCCGCGGCCGGAGTGTTCTTCTTCCTCAACGCAGTCCTACCGGGACGGCGGGCCCGCCACCTGCTCCCGGACCGCCGGGCCGCCGTCGTGGTGGACGACGAGGTGATGGCCGCGGCCCTGGCCCGCCGGGCACGGCTGGCCGCCAATGTGACCCAGGGCCAGGTGATGGTGGTGGTGTCGCGGAACCGGGTGGTGGTCAATGTCCGGCCGACCTCCGGTGTGCCGCTGCGCCCGGACGCAGTCCTGGAGGCCGTGCGCAGGGAGCTGCAGGATATGGGTCCCACGCCCACTCCGGACGTGCGGATCAACGTTGCCACGGCAGGGGTGGTGGGAGCATGACCAGCACTCCCCGGGTGCTCAACCGCATCCTGATCGGCCTCCTCGGCCTCGCACTGATCGCCATCGGCGTCCTCCTGATACTGCTGGCGACCGTCCCCGCCGTCGGTGTCTGGTGGCACATCTGGGCAGGCGGGGTGCTGAGCTACTGGCTCGATCTGTTTGAGCGGACGCAGTATCCGGGCCGGCCGGGCAGCTGGCTGTGGCTGGTGATCTGCCTCGCGCAGGTGCTGGTTCTTGCCTTGATGGTCGCGTGGATTGCACAGCAAGGCAAAGGCCGGACCAGCCTGATCGTCACGGAGGAGGACCCCGGCGGCGTGCCGGGCACCATCGGGATCGGCGGCGGTGTGCCGGAGCAGGCCTTGCGTGCGGCCCTTGCCGACCGGCCGGACCTGGCCGGCGTCACTGTGGCCACCTATGAGGTCCGCGGGGAACCTGCCCTGAAAATCCGGGTGGAGCCGCGCCAGGGCGTCGCCCCGCATGCGCTCGCCGCCGAAATCTCCGCGCTCGTGGAGGCCCTCGACGTCGTCATCGGCAAACGCACCCCGGTCCTGATCCATATCGGGTCCGGAACACGGTCGCGGTTCGGCCGGGCCGAACGCGTCCGCTAGACGCAACCGGAGGGCGGCCGCGCCGGCCGTTTAATAAGCCAACTGTCTAATTTGTGTAAAGATTTGATGTAAGCGCTTGCATTCCTCGCTGCATGTTGGCTACTGTGATGGGCGACACACCAACTGTATGGCCGTTTTTCACCGGTACTCAGCGAGGAGCACTCCAGTATGAAAACCCGCAACTTCCTACTTCCCGTCGCCACAGCAGGCATTTTGGCCCTCACCCTTTCGGCCTGTGGCGGCGGAGGTGGCGGCACCACCGGCGGCGGCGACGCCGCTTCGCAGGGCCTCGATGGCCGTGGCCCGATCACGTATGTCCAGGGCAAGGACAACAGCAACGTGGTCCGCCCGCTGATTGAGAAGTGGAACGCCGCGCACCCGAACGAGAAGGTCACCTTCAAGGAGCAGACGGACCAGGCCGATCAGCAGCACGATGATCTCGTCCAGCACTTCCAGGCCAAGGACGCCGGTTACGACGTGGCCAGTGTTGACGTTGTCTGGACCGCCGAATTCGCCGCCAAGGGCTGGCTGCAGCCGCTGAAGGACAAGGCCGCGCTCGACACCTCGGCCATGCTCAAGCCGACCGTTGACGCCGCCTCCTACAAGGGCACGCTGTACGCGGCGCCGGTCTCCTCCGACGGCGGCATCCTGTACTACCGCAAGGATCTGGTGCCGACGCCCCCGAAGACCTGGGACGAGATGATGGGCATGTGCTCGGTNGCNAAGGCCAACAACATGGGCTGCTACTCGGGCCAGTTCAAGAAGTACGAGGGCCTGACGGTCAACGCGTCCGAGGCGATCAACTCCGCCGGCGGCGCCGTGCTGGATGCCAACGGCAAGCCCAGCCTGCTGACCGCGGAAGCGAAGGCCGGCCTGGCGAATCTGACCAAGGCCTACGCCGACGGCAGCATCCCGAAGGAGGCGATCACGTTCCAGGAGGAGGAGAGCCGCCAGGCGTTCCAGGACGGCAAGCTGCTGTTCCTGCGCAACTGGCCCTACGTGTACAACCTGGCCACCACTGAGGGTTCCTCGAAGGTCAAGGACGTCCTGGGCATGACCGCCCTGCCGGGCAAGGACGGCCCGGGCGCCTCGTCCCTGGGCGGGCACAGCGCCGCGATCAGCGTGTACTCGAAGAACAAGGCCACGGCGCTGGACTTCCTGAAGTTCCTCACTTCGGAAGAGAACCAGAAGTTCTTCGCCACGCAGGGTTCCCTCGCTCCGGTGCTCGGGAAGCTCTACGATGACCAGGAGCTCGTCGCCAAGCTGCCGTACCTGCCGGTGCTGAAGACCTCGATCGCGAACGCGGTCCCGCGTCCGGTCACACCGTTCTACCCGGCCGTGACCAAGGCCATCCAGGAAAACGCCTACTCCGCCATCAAGGGTGAGAAGACCGTAGACGCGGCCCTGTCCGACATGCAGAAGTCCATCGAGTCCGCCAGCGCGGGACAGTAGGTCAATCATGGCAACCGAACTGGGCCCGACGTCGGTCAAGGCACCGGCGTCGGGCGGGGCCCCGATCCACCACGGCCCCAAGGGTGTGGGTGAGGACAACCGCATCGCGACGCAGGGGCGCTGGGCAGCCTGGCTGCTGGCGCCGACCATCATCGCCTTGTCCGTGGTGATCGTCTACCCGATCATCACCGCCGTGGTGATGTCGTTCCAGAAGGACGCCGGGCTGGACCCGGCCACGGGTCTGTTCGTCGAAGGCGGTCCGGCCGGCTTCTCGAACTATTACAACTGGCTGTTCCAGCAGTGCCCGGCCCCGGANGGCGGAACCGTNGACTGCCCGCCCGGCACCCTGGGCGCGCAGTTCTGGTCCGCCACCGGCACCACTTTCTTCTTCACCATCGTGACCGTGGGCCTGGAAACGGTCCTCGGGTTCTGGATGGCCGTCATCATGGCACGGGCCTTCCGGGGCCGCAGCCTGGTCCGCGCCGCCGTNCTGGTNCCGTGGGCCATCCCCACCGCCGTGACCGCCAAGCTGTGGCTGTTCATCTTCGCCTTCGAAGGCATCGGCAACAAGCTNTTCAACACCACCATCCTNTGGACCGGCAGCGANTGGCCGGCCCGGTGGGCGGTCATCATCGCCGACGTCTGGAANACCACGCCGTTCATGGCGCTGCTGATCCTCGCCGGCCTGCAGATGATCCCCGCNGANGTNTACGAGGCGGCCAAGGTCGATGGNGCCACGGCCTGGCAGCGGTTCCGGATGATCACCCTGCCGCTGGTCAAGCCGGCCCTGATGGTCGCNATCCTGTTCCGCACCCTGGACGCGCTGCGCATGTTCGACCTGCCCTACATCCTCACCGGCGGGGCGAACAACACCACCACGCTTTCCATCCTGGTCATCAACCAGATCAGGCAGGGCTTCAACGCGGCCGCGGCCCTGTCCACCATCACATTCATCATCATCTTCCTGGTCGCTTTCATCTTCGTCCGCTTCCTNGGAGCGAACGTCGTGGAGCANCAGACCGGGACAGGTAAGGGGAAGAAATGACCGCCGCAACGAGCGCCGCGACCGAACTCCGCGCCGCACAGGACCGGGGGCGCCAGGCGGCCCGGAACCGCGAAAAGTGGGCCCACGCCCGCACCTACCTCAGNGCGGCCGTGATCCTCATCTGGTGTCTGGCCCCGGCCTACTGGATGGTCGTGACCGCGTTCCGCGACGTCGGCTACACCTACGACACCACCCTGGTCCCGACCCACATCACGCTGGACAACTTCAANACAGCCTTCGACACCTCGTTCGGCAACCACTTCGGCCAGGCCCTGCTCAACAGCCTCTTCATCGGCACCGTCGTGACCCTGGTGTCGCTGCTGATCGGCGTGTTCGCCGCGTACGCGCTGGCCCGGCTGAACTTCCGGTTCAAGTACCTCGTGCTCGGCTTCATCCTGGGAGCCTCGATGTTCCCCGGCGTCGCCCTCATCACGCCGCTGTTCCAGCTCTTCACGAACATCGGCTGGATGGGCACCTACCAGGCCCTGATCATCCCGAACATCTCGTTCGTGCTNCCGCTGACCGTCTACACCATGACCTCCTTCTTCCGCGAAATGCCGTGGGAGCTGGAAGAATCGGCCCGGGTGGACGGCTGCACCCAGGGGCAGGCGTTCCGGCGGGTCATCATGCCGCTGGCCGCGCCGGCCATCTTCACCACGGCCATCCTGGCGTTCATCTCCTCCTGGAATGAATTCCTCATCGCCAGCCAGCTCTCCTCCGACGCCACCCAGCCGGTCACCGTGGCCATCGCCAGCTTCGCCGGCGCCCAGCCCAACCAGATCCCGTACACCGCGATCATGGCCGCGGGCACCATCGTGACCATCCCGCTGGTCATCCTGGTCCTGGTGTTCCAGCGCAAGATCGTCGCGGGCCTCACCGCCGGCGCCGTCAAATGACGGCCCCGGCCAGGGAAGACGGCGCCATGACCGGGCAGGTCAACAACAACAACGACAACGACAACCAGGGCCACGTGCCGGCTTCGCGCCGGAAGGTGCGTTCGGGCGAGGACTTCGACATCATCATCGGGTTCATCGGCTTCTGGGCTATGGTGCTGTTGATCATCACCGTGTGGATGGAAGTCACCGCCCAGGACGCCCTCGGCTGGGCCCTCGGGCTCCTGGCAGCACTGCTGGCCCTCTACGGCATGATCAGGCTGCGCCGCAGACTGCCTGGCCGCACCGCCACCCGGCGCCGCTAGGCAGCCGCAGGCAGGACGATTGAACTGCCGCGGGAAGGCGGGACGCAGCATGCCTGCGGCCGGCCTTCCCGCGGACCATCAGCAAGGGGACAGACGTGGCACGGACATCCGAAAGGGCGCAGCGGGGCGGCCACTCCGGCGTCAGCATTGAGGACGTCGCCGCTGCGGCCGGGGTTTCCACGGCCACCGTTTCCCGGGCCGTCCGGGGACTGCCCCGCGTGTCCCCGGCGACGCGGGAGAAAATCCTCGCGATTGCCGAGAACCTTGGATACGTCGCGTCGTCGTCGGCGTCCGGCCTGGCGACGGGCCGGACCAAGACCATCGGCGTGCTGGCCCCGTTCGTCAGCCGCTGGTTCTTCTCCAAGGCCATCGAGGGCGCGGACCGTGAACTGCATGCCCGCCAGTACAACCTCTCGCTCTTCAACCTCGGCGGCCACGGCAGCCACCGTGAACGGCTCTTCAGCAAGACCATGGTCTATAAGCAGATCGACGCCCTGCTGGTGCTCTGTATGGCGCTGACCCATGAGGAGATCGATCACCTCCAGAAGATCGATATTCCGCTGGTGGTCGTGGGCGGCCATGTCGAGGAGTGCCCCTACATCGGCATCGACGACTACGCCGCGGCCGCCACGGCGGTCCGCCACCTGATCGGCCTGGGCCACACGGACATCGCCCTGCTGCACGGCGACGACGAAACCGACCTGAATTTCGACGTCCCCCGGGTCCGGATCCAGGCGTTCCAGGACATCATGCGGGAAGCCGGGTTGCCCGTCCGGCCCGAATGGGACGAGTGGGGCGACTTCACCGTGCGCAGCGGCCAGGAAGCGTTCCGCCGCCTCTGGTCCGCGAACGGCTCCAAGCCCACGGCAATCTTCTGCGCTTCGGACGAAATGGCCATGGGCGTCATTTTCGAAGCCAACGCGGCCGGAGTGCGGGTACCGGAGGACCTGTCGGTGATCGGCATCGACGACCACGACTTCGCCGACGCCATGGGTCTCACCACGGTCGGGCAGCGCCCGGACGAACAGGCCGAGCTCGGCACCAGGATGCTGCTTGACGAGCTCGACGGCATCGCCGGCTCCGTGCAGTCCGCGGTCGCACCGCACCGGCTGATTGTGCGCAGGACGACGGCGCCGCCGGGCCGTGCAGCCGCCCGGCCCGCGTAGCGCTTAGGAGGCGCGGGCCAACTGCCGGATCGGCACCCAACGGGAGGCCAGCCGGCGGTAGGCCGCGGCAGCCCCGGTCATGTCGCCTTCGGCCAGGCATTCGATGCCCAGGCGCACGTCCAGCGGTGAATCGTCGGGGTAGACCTTGTCCGCTACCGCGCCGTAGTCGAGTTCCACGACGGAATCGGGGTGGAAGAGTTCGAGCCACTCCGCGAGCTGGGTCAGGTCCTCGAGCATGTCCAGATCGGGTGCGGCGATGGCCAGGTGCGCCACCGCGTAGCTCACGCGCTCGAGCGCCTTGCCGATACCGGCCCGGATGCGGACCGTAACGATGTGGCCCTCGGATTCGACGACGTCGGTGGGGTCCGATTCCTGGAACAGGCAGAACCAGCTGAACGGAATGCCCCACGTGGACGCCCGGGTGTGGACCCGGCTCACGCCGTCCTGGGCCCGCACCTCATCGATGCGTTCCTGGTGCTTGTCCCGCTGTTCTTCCGGGATCAGGAGCTGGGCCAGCGGCCCGTGAATGCCCTCCATCAGCGCGTTGGCGGCCAGCCCCGCCCGCAGCACCAACTGGCTGGGGCAGTACAGCAGCCGGTCGGCGCCCGCGGCGGCAGCACCGGCACCGGCGGAACCTGTGCCGGACTCCGCGGAGCCGGTGGTCCCGGCGCCATCGTGTCCAGCGCCTCCCGGCGCCAGTTTGGCCGCGGCCGGGACCACGCGCACCAGGTCCGTCCGGCCGGTGGGGAACGGGTCGCCGTCGGAGCGGGTGATGCGGCCCAGGGATGCCAGCAGCTCGGCATTTTCCACGGCCGCGCGGGACGCCTGCCGTGCGCCGGCTGCCTTCAGGGATTCCTGCTGCGCCTCCGGGAACGCCCCGAGGGGTTCGTAGATCCGGAGCGCGGAGGAGAACGGCAGCCCGACCTGGCCGCGGTAAATGTTCCCCGTCATGGGATCACGACGTTTCCCTGGGCGGCAGTCATCAGTCCGCCAGTTCCGCAATCACCGGGGCGTGGTCCGAGGCGCCCTTGCCCTTGCGCTCCTCGCGGTCGATCATCGCGCCGGTCACCCGCGCGGCCAGCGCCGGGGAGGCGAGAATGAAATCGATCCGCATTCCTTCCTTCTTCGGGAAGCGGAGCTGCGTGTAATCCCAGTAGGTGTAGACGCCAGGACCCGGGGTGTGCGGGCGGACGACGTCCTGGAAGCCGGCCTCTTCGAAGGCATGGAAGGCGGCGCGCTCGGGCTCGCTGACGTGGGTCAGGCCCTCGGAGCGGAAGTAGTCGATGTCCCAGACGTCCTCGTCCTGGGGCGCGATATTGAAATCGCCCATCAGTGCGATCTGCGCCTGCGGGTCTTCCTTGACCCAGCTGCCGGCGTGGGTCTTCAGGGTGTCGAGCCAGCTGAGTTTGTACGGCATATGCTCATCGTCCAGGGCCCGGCCATTGGGGACGTAGAGGCTCCAGACCCGGATGCCGCCGCAGGTGGCGCCGATGGCCCGGGCCTCCTGCACCGCGTCCTTACCATTCTTGCCGAACACGGGCTGGTCCAGGAAGGTGCGTTCGACGTCGTCGAGCCCCACCCGGGAAGCGATCGCCACCCCGTTCCACTGGCTCAGTCCGAAGTGGGCCACCTCGTAGCCCATGTTTTCGAACAGCTCCCACGGGAAGTTCTCGTCCTTGCACTTCGTTTCCTGAATGGCCAGGACGTCACAGTCGGTGCGCTGAAGCCAGGCCTCCACGCGGTCGGCGCGGGCGCGGAGCGAGTTCACATTCCAGGTAGCAATCTTCACAGTCCCTAACTTACCGAACTTGGCCACCAGGCGAAGCGGCAGCCGCCTCCCGGTCCTCTGGAAATTAGTAGGAAGTCCGAGTATATTCGGCTGGAGAGATGATCTGGGTCACATGCAAAGGAGCATTAGGTCATGGTTCGAGAGCTATCCCATTACATTGACGGGCAGCGGGTGGACGGCACCTCCGGCCGGTTCAGCGATGTGTACGATCCTTGCACCGGCGAGGTCCAGGCCCGGCTGCCGCTGGCCAGCGCGGAGGAAGTCGGCAATGTCATTGCCAGCGCGGAAAAGGGCCAGCTCGAATGGGCCGCCATGAACCCGCAGCGGCGCGGCCGGATCCTGCTGAAGTTCGTGGACCTGGTCAACGAGAACATGGACGAGCTCGCCACGCTGCTTTCCTCCGAGCACGGCAAGACTTTCCTGGACGCCAAGGGCGACATCCAGCGCGGCATCGAGGTGGTGGAGTTCGCCGCCGGCGCCCCGCACCTGCTCAAGGGCGAGTTCTCCGACAGCGCCGGAGCCGGCATTGACGTGCACTCCATGCGCCAGCCGCTCGGCGTGGTCGCCGGCATCACGCCGTTCAACTTCCCCGCCATGATCCCGCTGTGGAAGTCCGGGCCGGCCCTCGCCGCCGGCAACGCCTTCATCCTCAAGCCCTCCGAACGGGACCCCTCCGTGCCGCTGCGCCTGGCCGAGCTCTTCACCGAGGCAGGCCTGCCGGACGGCGTGTTCAACGTGGTCAACGGCGACAAGACCGCCGTCGATGCGCTGCTGGAGGATCCCCGGGTCCAGGCCATCGGCTTCGTCGGGTCCACGCCCATCGCCCAGTACATTTACGCCACGGCCGCCGCGAACGGCAAACGCGCCCAGTGCTTCGGCGGGGCCAAGAACCACATGGTGATCATGCCGGACGCGGACCTGGACATGGCCGCGGATGCCCTGATCGGGGCCGGCTTCGGCTCCGCGGGGGAGCGCTGCATGGCCATTTCGGTGGCCGTCCCGGTAGGCCGGAAGACCGGCGACGCCCTCGTCGCGAAGCTGCAGGAGCGCATTGCCGGCCTCAAGGTGGGCCACAGCCTCGCCAAGGACTCGGACTTCGGCCCGGTGGTGGCGGCCTCGGCCAAGGAACGGATCGAAGGCTACATCGCCTCCGGCGTGGAGGAAGGCGCCAGCCTGCTTACCGACGGCCGCGGACTGAAGGTCGAGGGCTACGACGGCGGCTTCTGGGTGGGCCCCACCCTGTTCGACAACGTCACCAAGGACATGAAGATCTACAAGGAGGAGATCTTCGGCCCCGTGCTTAGCGTGCTCCGGGCCGAGGACTACGACGAGGCCCTCCGGCTCTGCAGCGAACACGAGTTCGGCAACGGCGTGGCCATCTTCACCCGCGACGGCGACGCCGCCCGCGACTTCGCCAGCCGGGTCCAAGTGGGCATGGTGGGCATCAACGTCCCCATCCCCGTGCCGATCGCCTACTACACCTTCGGCGGCTGGAAGGCGTCCGGGTTCGGCGACCTCAACCAGCACGGCGCCGACGCCTTCCGCTTCTACACCAAGACCAAGACGGTCACCACCCGCTGGCCTTCGGGTATCCGCCAGGGCGCCAGCTTCGTCATGCCGGAAGGCAGCTGATGGCGGCGGAGCCGGCGCGGGGAACGGCCGGCGGGGCAGCGAACGGCGGAGCCGTCAATGACGAGGTCCTGTTTGAACGGCGCGGCAGGCTCGGCATTGTGACCCTCAACCGGCCCAAGGCCGTCAACGCCCTCACTGCAGGGATGGCGGCCGCGATGCTGGACCAGCTGGCGCTCTGGGCGGAGGACGACGCCGTCGCGGCGGTCCTGGTCCGCGGCGCCGGCGACCGGGGCCTCTGCGCCGGCGGCGATATCGTGGCCATCTATCAGGACATGCTCGACGGCGGGGACGCCACGGCGGACTTCTGGGCTGTCGAATACCGGCTCAACCTGTTGATCGCCGACTACCCCAAGCCCTACGTGGCCTTCATGGACGGGCTGGTCCTGGGCGGGGGAGTGGGCATCTCCGCGCACGGCTCGGTACGGATCGTCACCGAACGTACCCGCACCGGCATGCCCGAAACGACCATCGGGTTCGTGCCCGACGTCGGCGGCACCCTGCTGCTCTCCCGCGCACCGGGGGAGACCGGCACGCACGCGGCGCTGACCGGCGCCCACCTGAGCGGTGCGGACGCGCTGTTCCTGGGCCTCGCCGACCACTTCGTGCCCTCGGAGCTGCTGCCGGAGCTGGCGGCGGCGCTTGAGACCGAACCCGCGGAGACCGCCGTCGGACGCTTCACCGCGCCGGCGCCGGCATCTGTCCTCGCGGAACAGCGCGACTGGATCGACGTCTGCTACTCCAGTGACGACGCCGGCGAGATCGTCCGCCGGCTGCGCACTTTTGGGGGAGAAGCAGCCGCCGAGGCCGCCGAGACCATCACGGCGAAATCACCGACGGCCGTGAAAGTGGCGCTCGAATCCCTGCGCCGGGTACGCGGGCTCAGCCTGGCGCAGGCGCTGGAGCAGGAATACCGCGTCGGCGTGCATTTCCTCGCCGGCCCGGATTTCCGCGAAGGGATCCGGGCCCAGGTGGTGGACAAGGACCGCAGCCCCCGTTGGAAGCCCGCCACCCTGGCGGAGGTCACCGGCGACGACGTCGCGGGCTACTTCGCCCCGCTCGGCGGCCGCGAACTGAGGCTCTCTCCGCGGGAGAGGGACGAGGAAAAGGACCAGGAGAAGGACAATGTCTGAAGCAGCATCCTCGGCACCGGCGCCGGCCGAAACAGGCACCATCGCGTTCCTGGGCCTCGGCCACATGGGCGGCCCGATGGCCGTCAACCTGGTCAGAGCCGGCTATGCGGTGACCGGTTTCGACGTCGTGCCCGCCGCGCTGGACGCCGCCCGGGAGCACGGCATCCCGACCGCCGGGACGGCCGCCGAAGCCGCGGCGGGCGCCGGCGTCGTGCTGACCATGCTGCCCAGCGGCCGGCACCTCCTGGACGCCTACCGCGGCACCGACGGTGCCCCCGGCCTGCTGGAGGTGGCCGCCCCGGGGACCATGTTCCTGGACTGTTCCACGATCAACGTGGACGAGGCGCGCGAGGCCGCGGAACTTGCCGTGGCGGCCGGGCACCGTGCCGTCGACGCCCCGGTGTCCGGCGGAGTCGTCGGGGCCGAGGCAGGCACACTGACGTTCATGGTCGGCGCCCTCCCGGAGGATTTCGAGGCCGTCCGGCCGCTGCTGGACGTCATGGGCAAGCGGGTGGTCCACTGCGGCGCCCACGGCGCCGGGCAGGCGGCCAAGATCTGCAACAACATGATCCTGGGCGTCTCCATGATCGCCGTCAGCGAGGCCTTTGTGCTCGGCGAGAAGCTCGGCCTGACCCACCAGGCGCTGTTCGACGTCGCCTCCGCCGCCTCGGGGCAGTGCTGGGCGCTGACCACCAACTGCCCCGTGCCGGGCCCGGTCCCGGCCAGCCCCGCCAACCGGGACTACCAGCCCGGGTTCGCCGGAGCGCTGATGGCCAAGGACCTCAAGTTGGCCCTCAACGCGCTCCAAAGCACCGGCGTCGCGGCCCGGCTCGGCCCGCTCGCCTCGGAAATTTACGATACGTTTGCCGCGGAGGGTGGTGCCGCCCGGGATTTCTCCGGCATCATCACCGATATCCGTGAAAAGTCGGAACACCAGCCGGAGGAACCCGCATGACCGAACAGTACGCGAACATCCTGGTCGAGCGCCGCGGCCGCGTGGGCCTCGTGACCCTCAACCGGCCCGAAGCCCTGAACGCCCTCAACAAGGCCACCATGGACGAGGTCGTACAGGCCGTCACCGTGATGGACACGGACCCGGACGTGGGGGCCGTGGTGGTGACCGGGTCGGCGAAGGCGTTCGCGGCCGGCGCGGACATCAAGGAAATGCAGTCCAAGGGCTACATGGACATGTACGCGGCGGACTGGTTCCGCGGCTGGGAGGACTTCACCCGGCTCCGAATTCCCGTGATCGCCGCCGTGTCCGGCTTCGCCCTGGGCGGCGGCTGTGAACTGGCGATGATGTGCGACTTCATCATCGCAGGGGACAACGCCAAGTTCGGCCAGCCGGAAATCAACCTCGGCGTGCTTCCCGGCATGGGCGGCTCGCAGCGCCTCACGCGCGCCGTAGGAAAGTCCAAAGCCATGGACATGATCCTGACCGGCCGGTTCATGGACGCCGGGGAAGCCGAACGCGCGGGCCTCGTGTCCCGGGTTGTTCCGGCCGCCGACGTCGTCGACGAGGCCCTGAAGGCCGCCGCCGTGATTGCCTCCAAGTCCAAGCCTGTGGCGATGGTGGCCAAGGAAGCCGTGAACGCGGCCTTCGAGACCGGCCTCGCCCAGGGCGTGCTGTTTGAACGGCGTGTGTTCCATTCACTCTTTGCCACCGCGGACCAAAAGGAAGGCATGGCCGCCTTCACCGAGAAGCGGCAGCCGGAGTTCAACCACCGCTGAAGAATGCCGGCCGGAAATGGGGATTTGATCGCTCTGCGGCGGCATTCTGTGATCCCCTGGTGTGGCCGACGGCGCCACCGCCGAGGTTCAGGACGCGTCGGCCCGCAGCCCGGCGGTGCAGTTCGTTAGCGAAGGCGAGCATGTCCAGGGTGTATCGCCAAAGCCGATCCAGCGTCCTCATAACGAGGTTGTCTCCGTCGATCAGCGCCCGGAGTGGGCGATCGAAGTGTGGACGTGAGACCCGCGCCCCGAGCGCGCCGCGATCAATGTAGAGGTCATCGCGTCATATGCCGCCGGCGGCCAGCAGGACCACCTGCTGCCGCGTCGAAACACGTGCGTAGCCGATAAGCCCCGTCATAGGCCTCTCGTATGTGTCTCGTAACTGGCGATGAACACACCGATTCAGCCAGAAAGATTCGAGACATAGTTACGAGAATCGCCAGCCACGGACGACCCCACACCATTCCGCGAAATATGAGAATTGTGCTGCCCCAGCAGTCGCCCGGTCGGTTAGACGTCTCGTATCCCAAGGGTTTCGAGACATTCGTCGTGCCGCGGATTTGGAAGGGACGATACTCAGCGGCCAGTTAGGCCCAGCTGAAGTTCAAATCTCATGACGCTAGGGACGACCTAATCCACCCTCCGCCAATACGGGTGTTGGCTGTCTCCAGCCTCATCGAGTACGAACGCGACGCTCTGCTCAGCACGAGTCACTCCGACGTATAGCTTCGCCGCTGCTAGGTCCTCCAGCGGCGTTCCCCTCTGGAGCAGCCTCTGCATCTTGTCTGTCGGAAAGATCAGCACTCGTTCACGTGTAAGTCCCTTGGCGGCGCCGAAGTTCATAAAATTTAAGTGATCGTGGCTTTTCCAGGAATTGGCACCCCAACGCAGATTCTGCGGGGCGAACCCTTCGACGTACGCCACGACGTCTGCAGTTCGCACGAGAAACACGCCGTCATGGCCTGTAGTGGTCGCATTCAATGACACTGTTTTCGGGAACGCCCAGCCGCTGTCGAAAAGCGAGTCGGCGAACGCGGCGATTTCAGGTCGGCACCGCCACGTTTCCGACCGATGCGTGATGACCAGTCTGCCGGCTGCCTCTTGGCGGCGGAACCAGTTCCACACCTGCATGTTCTTATACTGCTTGTGCTTCCGTTCTAATGGGCTAGTCGCGACGACCGCCTGTCGTACGTCCCCCACCATTGTTAACGGAACGGTGGAGCGCAGCAGAGCATCCAGGACTTCCAAGTCGTACCCGCCCAGGTCCTGCACCTCGTCGATGTAGACATGATCGTAGATGGCTTCCAGTCGGCGTATTGGGAGCGAACGCGATGCCTCGATCAGGAGAGTTGCCAGGTGCGCGGCGTGAACCGCGCGCAGTAGATCTGATTGGGTGAAGTATCGTCCCCGTGCTGTCACAGGCACTCGCTCCTGGTACAGGCTCTTGTCATCGAGGCCGTTAAGGTCCTGGCCCGGAAACAGGAACGGAAGATAAGGGCGGATGAATTGGCCGATGAGGAACGTGAACCATCCAGACACTTCTACGTCGGCGGTCGGATTCGCTTCGGTCACTCGTCGACGTAGTTCTGCCTGATTGTTAAGAGTGAACGTGAGAACGAGGATTCGCTGCCCCTGCGAGGCGGCGGCACACGCCTCGACGATGCTCTGCGTTTTCCGCGATCCCGCCACGGCGAGAACGAGTTCACCTCCGACTGGCATGGATGAACTCCAGGGCTTCGGTGAAATACGAAGGAGGTGTAATGGTCGTTGCTGACGAGAATATCTTTAAGGCCGCGTCGGTCTTGTTATTGCCCATCCAGGTTTCAAGGTTTGCGCGGGGCGTTCCCAAAATGGCCCGTAATGTGGTGGCATCATTGGCGTTTATGACCTGCGGCTCGAGGGTTCGCCCATGTGTGACGTCGCCGAAGAGCAGCACCCGGTCTTCGTTGAGTAGGTCGCCGAGGTCGGTGCGGGCGTCGTCGATTTCGGTCTGGGTACGGCCATCGTTATCGCTGAGGATAACGCAGCGCTTGCCTACGAGTTTCGCCAGTTCCAGGAACCGGCGATGTGACAGCCCGCGCATGGAGAACACCTCGATGCCGTCGTCGATTGGGCGGCAGTGCCACCTATCCCGATAGAACCGTTCAAACAGGATTTCGTCCGATGGCCCCTCGACCAGCACCACCCGTTGAGCCAGAACGAGGCGGAGGGTGTCGAATCCGGGGAGTTTCCGGAAGTATTCAACAGTGTCCCCAGAGAGGTCGACGAATGGTCGGACGTCGCCGTCAGACACGAGTCGGAGCCTGCTGAGACCGAGTCGGTTGAGGACAAAAGAGCTGTGAGTTGAGACGAAGACCTGCTGGTCGTCGTGGCTCAAGGCGTCAATGCGGTCCAGCAGCACGTTCAAGTTTGTGTGTGACAGGTGATTCTCGGGTTCTTCGATCATGACAGCGCCGGCTTCGTTCGCATGGCGGCGCATTGCGAGGACGATCTTCGTCACCGCTTGTTGTCCGTGCCCGGCTAGGAGGAATGGAACGTCGTCAACGTGCGGGATCACGCTGCTGTCCCACGACGTGCGGGACGAGTGGTCCATTGCCAGTGCCACGTGGCCGCCATCGAGGAGCTCGTCGGTGGCTGCGAGTTTCGCGTTGACGTCGCCGAGATGTTCGGCGGTCATATTTTCTTTGACCTTACGGAACGCAGCTGAAACCGCCGCATGTTCCTCGTTGCTGAGGTTATCCCCTATGACCTGTCGCAGGTGATAATCCACCCCTGCCGTTGAGCGGACAGTTCGGGAATCGATGAGGGCGACGGCGAGAGCACGCGGCCGCTGAGTCAGGTGGTTTCCCTGGAACGAACGCCAGTCGACAGTGAAGTACTCCGTCGGTAGCAGTTTCGTTCCGGGTTCAGCGACGTACGCGTCGAATTCGTCCCGGTACTCCGGGTTGAGTCGAATGCGTAGGCGCACGCCGGGAGCGTGATCGCTTGGCTTGTCGAGATCATCGGCGCCGATGAGAGGGGCGAAGTCGGATCGCTCCTGGAGGGTTATCTCGATGAAGATCTCGGGTGGCGGCGGATTCTCCCCCCGAGCACGTGCCGCGAGATACTCTGCCACGGTCTGGGCGTGAAACCAGTACGGGTTCAGTTCCTCGGAGACTGTGCGGCCGTTGATCCGGCCGGTCACTGCCATTCCAATGGCTTCCAGAAGAGTCGACTTCCCTGCCTGATTGTTCCCGACGAGGATGTTGAACGTCGGGTGGGGCCGGAAGTCGAGTGCTCTAAACTTCCGGTAGCCGCGGATGCGGACTCTGGCGATCAAGTGGTTCCCCCAAAAAAAGTGCGTCTTAGTTAGAGAATCGCGAATGTCTCTGCCACGAGTCTGGCATGGCTCACCGACAAGCTTGCGCGGCGCACCGTAAGAGTCATGTGGTGCGTCGAATACAGCAGCCCATTCTGGCGACTACCTACAGCCCGGGAACGTCCTGACAGTCACTGATCTGACCCGGTTGGGCCGCAGTACTGAGACCGCACCGAGGGTTTACTGCCGGCTCATCCGCTCGGGGAGACGGTCGAGAAGAGGCAGCACGTCCGGAAGATCGTGCATTTGGTCGAGCCAAGGCTGCTTCGTCCATGGGAATGGGCTCTGCGGCCGAGCTTCGCCGTCGAGGGCGTCCGCCAGTACGGCTGGGAGCGCGTTGTCATGCGCCACTCCTCACCCACTACCAAGACATTTTCCCTGCACTCTGGGCATGTCGGGGGAAGAACTCCGCGAATCCCCTCGGTTCAGCTCAAAACGCCGTAACTGTCCGCAGCCTGGAATCAAACGTCGTGCGGCACAATGCAAAATTGTCGTTGTCACTGGATATGCTGCGGTGATGGCTTCCTCAAATATATGGCCCAGAGACAATTACAGTGGTGTCGGTGGCGGCCTCTACACCGGAGTTGGCGGCGGTTTATACACAGGCGTGGGGGGCGGTGCCTATTCCGGCGTCGACGGCGGAGCTTATTCCGGCGTGGGCGGCGGAGCCTATACCGGGGTTGGTGGCGGCCTGTATACGGGTGTCGGTGGCGGCCTGTATACGGGTGTCGGTGGCGGCCTCTACACCGGAGTTGGCGGTGGCTTGTATACCGGGGTGGGCGGTGGCCTCTACACCGGGGTTGGTGGAGGTCTCTATGCTGGCCCCGGTGGTGGCCTTTATGCGGGTCCCTGCGACCAGCCTTATCGCAGTAATTGGCCGCCTGCCTTCATTCTTCTGCCGTACATGAGGCAAGTTGGACTCGGAAGCTACGCGGACGTGCTCGAAAGGTACGGCTGGCGCTAACGCTGGGCCCCTCCCCAAAGGATGCTACATTGCTCCGGGTGAACGATCCCCTTAGGGACAACGCGCCTGAACCCGATCCAACTCGAAGTGTCTCGAAACCTTGGCGCCTCAAGAGCCTAGGGTTACGAGACCTCAGGGGTGGGGCAGTTGGGGCACCTTCACCGGGCATTTATCGGGCGCGGTATACGGGCACGTCAGCTCCAGCATCCGTACAGACAGCCTTTAAGTGCTGAGGCGCCGGATGATCGACCGGCTTACGGGCGTGGTGAACTGAGCACCGCCGGTAAGTCGGTCCCCCAATGCAACGCTTGCGGGAGCGGAAGGGGATTACCCCCTCGCAGCGGTTCTTGCGCGCCAGAAGTTTGCAGCATCCTGCCCGCCTTGCATCGCCCGGAACTCATCCGTCCTTGTCACCAAAGCGATGGCGGGAGCTATATCCTCGACGAAGGCCTCAAGCACCAGATTGAGTGCACCGCCGCCTAGAAACTCGGCGTACTCACGTACGGATTGCACAACGGCGAAGCTCGCAGGATTGCCGTGCACCAGTGCGTTGCGCACGCGGCGCCGACGAGCCTCTAAGACCGTGCCCTCGTTCGTGTAGCCGTTGATGAGCGCGGTGTAAGTCGGGTGATCACCAATGCTGGCGAACATGTGGCCAATCCAAGCGCGCTCGTGCTCGAGGAGGCAGAGCGACAGGAAGTCGTCGGCCCGATCAGCGAGAAACAAGATCCAAGGGCGTGTCGCGCGATCGGACATCCACTCGCCCGTCAGCTCGTTGAGCAGCTCATTACGACGGCCTCCGCCGAGTAGGCACATGCCAGCCGCGCGCTGAAGGTTGGCGAGCCAGCTGGCGTGAGCCCACCGCTCGCCTAGGAGCGTGAACAATTCATTCGGGTTCATCGCGGCATGCGCCGCCACGTGTTGAACGACACGGTCCGAGAGCGGAACCACGCTGCTGATGTCTGCCTCCGACGGCTTACGTAGCGCCATGTCTCGACTGAATGGATAATCGGCAGTGGTCTGCACCTGAACTGCCGCAGCCAAGAACCGGGGCAGCTCTTCGCGAGCAAGTGCCTCCGCAAGTCGCGGACCGTGCCGCCCTATTGCCTCAGCAGTCATGCTCGCACCCCAGGTGTCATTTGCGAACCCTGTCCGGTTCCAGACAGCCCGGCGTCCGGAACCCGCGTGCTGCCCTGAGCGAAGGACCGCGTGCTCCGCGAGCTGCGGGCGGATCCCGCCAGAACGGTGGATCGAGACACCCATGATGATGTCGACTATCTCAATGGCTCGCTCCAGCGCACCCGCACCAGTGGTTACACCGAGGTCAACGCGCACAATGGTGTCGACGTCGTCTTCTTCGTCCACTCGCTCCGATATGCGAAAGGTGTGGCCGTGCTGTACCAGCTCCCAGAGTTCCTCTTTATGGTCGAACTCGAATCGGCCCGGCTGGGCGTTCGGAATCGCCCACTGCGCCGCGTAGAACGAGACCCGGCCAGCAGAGAGGTGCACGTGGATGCGTCCTTTATAGCCCAACCAGACCACTGTGGGTTCGACATCGGCCGGCGTCCCCACCAAGGTGCGTGCCTTAGATAGACGATCATCGAGGGGCGTGTCCTTCTCTCCGATCGGAATATCGTCAGGATCACGGCCGTACGCGACGATCGAGATGAGGTCGCGGGCGGTTTGCTCTGCACTCATTCCTCGTCGCTCCACCTGATCAAACAGGAGTTCGGCGATTGGGCGATACTCGCGTCGCACCAAGGTTCGATCCTGTGACACTGCAACGAGATCATCCCAGCTGGCGCGTACTGCTTCGTCCTCGACCAACACTTTCTGAAGATGGGCCGCGGTGCTATCTGCATCAGTCCATACCGCGTCTGTGCGAGTACCAGGAGGATGCTCGAGGACAGCTTTCGAACTTCCAACGAGACGATCAAAGGCCTCATTAAAGGCCGTGAGCGGCCTAGCTATGTGTGCTTTGAGGGATGAGCCAATCGCTTCAATGGATTCTTTCAGGTCGAGCCGCAACGAGTTACGGTTCGGGGCTGGCTTCCAAGCCTCACTCCCGCTCGCCAGCTGAACCCATTCGGAGATCTCACTCACGATGGTTGTAAGCGGAAGGACTGCACTCGATCCGTGGCGAAGGTCAAGAGAGGAGACGAGGGCTTTAAGCCAGTCTGGGTCGTCAGCAGACCAGTGATCGCTGACGTTGTAGTCGGTCATCACAACCTTCTCCTCCTTGGGAGTCCGTGCCCGGTGCGGCGTAGATATGTCTCCATGTCGACTTTCGACTATCGACTATGAAGTAGTACACCATCTGTTACTGGGGCCCGGTGTGCAGTGGCGCCGCTGGCGCACTCCGGACGGCGGCCATCGACCAGGTCGCCGAGCTGGTGCAGGTCCTGAAAAACAATTCCGATTCCCGCCGGGACATCATGTCCGTCTGGAATTTGTTCGAGCTCCAGGAGATGTCGCTGCCGCCGGAACCAAAGCGCCAGCTTTCGGAAACTCGATTTCCGCAATGCCCGGTAAAGAATTCCCTGGCGGGCGGGCCTGCTTCCTCTTCTCAGCGGGCCGGTGTCTCGAAACTTCCGTGTCTCGTATCCCATGCGATGCAAGACAACTCAACGCCTGGTTGAGCGACACTAAGTGATAGCAGAGCGCCGCGACGAAGCTCTGAACTCCGCCGGGAGGAGGAAGCCATGAACACCGGATTCCTGGGCGTCGGCCCGTCGCCGGAGGAGCTCCGTGCCTGGGTTCCGGGCGACCGGCTGGTGCCCGCCCCGGACGTGGTGATGGACCGCGGGTTCGACCTCCCGGCCCCGCCGGCTGCCGTCTGGCCGTGGATCGTCCAGCTGGGCAAGGAACGCTCCGGCTGGTACCTGCCGCGCTGGGCGGAGGCACTGATCCCGGCCGGGCGCCGCGCGCTCCGGACCATTGACCCGGCGTTTCAGGACCTCAAGGCGGGAGACGTCATTGCCGACTGGGGCGGACCGGGGGCCACCTTCGAAATCGCGGCCGTGGACCCGCCGCGGGCGCTGGTCCACCGCTCCCAACGCGGCGCGCTGGCCATCAGCTGGGCGATCGTCCTGCGGCCGGCGCCGGGCGACGGGGCAGGCCAGGCTGGCGGCCCGGGGACCGGAACCAGGGTCCACCTCCGGCTCCGGCTCGCCGGCGTCAAACACCGCCGGTTCGTCAGCATCGGCGGGGGCCTGTTCGACCTCCTGACGATCGCCGGGCTCGCAGCGGGGCTGCGGGAGCGCCTGGGCGGCATCATGTGAAGATGTCCGCCACGTACCTGCCGTGCGTGCGCTCCACCTCGTCCATCCACGCCCCGGCGTCCGCCGCCGACGCGCCGGTCGCCTCCCGGTAGATCCGCACACACGTGTCGCGGACCGCCGGTGCCATGTGCTCGCCGTCGCCGCAGACGTACACCGTGGCGCCCTGCCGGACGAGCCGCACGACGTCGGCCCGGTCCGCCCACAGCCGGTCCTGGACGTACTTTTGGCCGTCTTCGGGGGCCGTGGAAAAGACCGGCCGGAGGTCGAGATTGGCCGCTTCCGCCCACGAGGCCAGCTCCGCGTGGTACAGGAAATCGGTGTCCGGGGCCCGGCAGCCGAAAAACAGCAGCGCCGGCGCCGGCGCCGCACCCTCGGCCTGGGCCCGCAGCGCCCGGTCCTGGACGAACCCGCGGAACGGGGCCAGCCCGGTCCCGGCGCAGACCATGACCAGCGGAACCGTCAGGGATTCCGGCGGGTGGAACGCGGCATTCGACGGGCGGACGGTCACCGCAATCCGGGACCCGGGCCTGGCCTGGGCCAGGAATGTTGAGGAGGCGCCCTCGAAGACGCCGCGGCCCGACCACGCCGGCGCCTGCACGACGGCGAAGGTCAGGGTCGCGTGGTCGGGGCTCCAGAGGGGGGACGAGGAGATGGAGTACCGCCGGGGCGTCAGCTGGGTCAGCATCTGCAGGAACGTGGTGAACGACAGCTGGCAGGACGGGTACGTTTCCAGCAGATCCCGCAGGGAGACGCGCTTGTCCAGGATCTCGGCCGCATGGCGCTCGCGGTCCTGCGCCAGGGCCGCCAGCTCCCTGCGGTGGGCAGGGTCCGCGGTGACGTCGGCCAGGTCCTCAAGCTGGGTGCGTGTGGCCGGGACGGAGAGTTCGACGTAACTGCTCAGCAGCTCGCCCACGGCCACGGGCGTGCCGGTGGGCAGGAACGTGTCCCCGCGCTCCATGCCCAGCAGGACGTGCGAGTCGTAGTCGAGGTTGAACCGGGCCAGGGCGCGCTGGACGAGTTCGCTGGGATTCAGCGGCAGCACGGCCAGGTAGTCGCCGGTCCGGTAGCTCATCCCCTCGGGCAGCGCGATCTCCACATGCCGTTTGGACCGGGCGCCGGGTTTGGTCAGGTCCACCAGTTCCCGGTTCGCCACCACGGTGCCGAGCGCCAACCCGTTCTGGCGCAGCAGCGGGTCCCTGACGTTGCCCACGAACTGGAGCTCAAGCTGCGGCTGTGCGGCCGGCGGGCTGGTCTTCTGCCCGAGCGCCGCGTCCACCGCGGGCCAGAACCCCGCATACCATTCGTCGAAGTCGCCAAAGAAGTCGCCGCGGGCGTTGGCCTCGCCCCTGGCGTAGATCCGCCCGGCCCCGGCGGCGTCGAGCCGCGCGTCGATGGTCTTGGGGACCTCCTGGTAGGTCCGGGCCCAGTCCCTGTTGCCGTTGCCGAAGACCGTGTACCGGACGCCGGCGAGGCTGCCGGGCTGCAGGCTTTCGGTCCAGGCCAGGAACTTCCGGGCATTATCCGGCGGCTGTCCCTCGTAGGAGGAGGACACGATCGTGACGAGCCCCGCCGTCGGGAGCCCGCCGGCTGCCTCGTCGAGCGGGCCGATCGTGGGGCTGTAACCGCGCCGGCCGGCGTCATTGGCAATGCGCTGGGCGAAATCCTTGGACGTGCCGGCGTTGGACCCGTACAGCACACGGATGGGGATGCCGTTGGGGGCGGCGGCCGGCGCCTCGGCCTGCCGGGTGTGTTCGACGGCGGCCGGGACCGCCGTCTCGATCCGCCGGTCCCGCCTGCGCACCTGGATGAACAACCCCTCAGGCTTCATGGTCAGGGTGTGCTTGATCTGCAGCTCATAGCCGGGATCCGCCGACGAAATCTCGAAGCGCTGCAGCAGCTTGGCCAGGAACAGGAGGGCTTCCTGCAGGGCAAAGCCCCGGCCGATGCAGGAACGCTGGCCGTTGCCGAACGGCTTCCAGGCGTTGGCGGGAATGGCCGCGGCGCGTTCCGGTGAGAACCGCGCCGGATCGAAAATCCCGGCGTCGTCTCCCCATGCCGCCTTGTCCCGGTGCAGTTGCGGGAGCAGGACCAGGATGGGCTGGCCGGCGGGGACGTCGTACCGGCCCCCGAGCGTCGTGTCCTCATACGGGGCCACGTTGAACGCGGGCGCGGTCGGCCACAGCCGCAGCGTTTCCTTAAGGATCTGGTCCAGATAGCCTAGCCGGGGCAGGTGCTCCAACCTGGCCGCCTCCGTGCCCAGGACCTCGTCCACCACCGCCTGCGCCCTGGCCAAAACGCCCGGATGGCGCAGCAGCTCGTAGAGCGTGAAGGACAGCAGGCCGCTGGTGGTCTCATGGCCGGCGATCAGGAACGTGACCATCTGGTAGCGGATGTTCTCGTCGGAAAGCCGCTCGCCGGTGACCGGGTCCGCGGCCGTGAGCATGGTGTCGAGGATGTCCTCGTGGCCCGCCGGGCTGGGATTGCGCCGCCGGTCGCTGATGATCTGCTCGGCGACCTCGAACATCAGGGCGTTGTCTTCCTCGAGCTGGTGCCGTCGGCGCAGCATGATCTTGTTCTGCACCGGAAGCCTGCGCGCCCGGTCCCGGGATTCGACCAGGGCCCGGACCATGGCCCCGACGAAGGGGTGCATTTCCTCCCGGTAGAGGCTGTTGAAGCGGTAGCTGAAGGAGCACAGGGCGATCGTGTCCAGCGTCAGGCGCGTGGTGCTGTCCGGCACATCGATCCGGGCCGCGGGGCCCAGCCGCTCCCACTTCAGCAGCAGCTGCTCGGCGATGTCGTCCATCCCGGCGAACATCCGTTTCAGCGCCGCGGGCCCGAACGCGGGCATCAGGATCCGGTGGGCCTTCTGCCAGTTGGGTTCCCGGGTGTCGGCCGTGAACAGGCCATCGCCGGCGAACTGCCGCACCTCCCGGAGGGCGATGCCAAGGACCTTGCCAAAGCGGGATTCGTCACAGACCTCGTTGACCAGTTCCTGGGAGGAGACCGCGACGATGCTGCGGTTGAAGAACTGGATGCGGACAATGGGGCCGTACTGCTCGGCCACCTCGACCAGTCCCAGGACGCCCTTGCTGGAATCGATGTCGGGCAGGTTGCCGACGACCGGCCGCGGTGGAGGCTGCGGGATGGGGACGCTGGATGAAGGCATGGGTCCTCCTAAGCGGTCGCCGATGGACGCCTGTGGCACTGGTTGCTGCCTGACCGGATGAGACCGTCCTGCCTCGATCCACCATACGCCGGACGGATCACGGGCAACATAGGGCAGGGCCGGATGCCCCACCTTGCTTGACGAGGGCGCAAAACCGTGCGGCGCGGCATACATTGTGAGAATGACCGTTCTGGACGACCTTGACCGCAAGCTCCTCGCCGCCCTCCGTGAGGACGGGAGGGCATCGGTGGCGAGCCTCGCGCGCCGGCTGGATGTCGCCCGGGCCACGGTCAACAGCCGGCTGGAACGGCTGGTGTCCTCCGGGACCATCGTCGGCTTCACGGTCCGGGTGCGGGATGAACTGGACCCGCTGGCCATCCGCGCCGTTTCCCTGATCGCCGTGGAAGGCAGGACGACGGACCGGGTCATCCGCCAGCTCCGGGGCTTTCCGGAGATCACGGCCCTGCACACCACCAATGGCGGGTGGGACCTTGTTGCCGAACTCCGCACCGAGAGCCTCGTGGAATTCGACCAGGTCCTGGGCCGGATCCGGGGCGTCGACGGCGTGGTTAACAGCGAAACCAGCCTCCTGCTCAGCTCCGTCCTGCGGTAGGCGTGACGGGGCTGGGACCGGACGACCCCAAGGCTGTTAATCAATCTGTTCAACAAATCTCGTCATTATGCTCAGTTAGCCATCATAAGGCGCACTGTTTGGCAATTGAAGCTGCATATCGCCGGATTCTAGAGTTGTGGCGTTAGCAGCTAACGAGAGAATCAGGGGGCGCAATGACGCGCTTTGTCGATGTCCGCAACATGGTGCGCTGGGCCGCAGGATCCGGGCCGGAGACCATCATTTCCGGCATGATCGGGTACCTCGAGGACGACTTCCGGCGCTGGGAATCATTTGACAAGACTCCCCGGGTGGCGAGCCACACCCCGTTCGGCGTCATTGAGCTCATGCCCACCAGCGACCACGAGACCTACGGGTTCAAGTACGTCAACGGCCACCCGTCCAACCCGGCTCGCGGGTTCCAGACCGTGACGGCGTTCGGCGTCCTGGCCGACGTCCACAATGGCTATCCCACGTTCCTCACCGAGATGACCGTGCTGACCGCTCTGCGCACCGCGGCGACATCCGGCATGGTGGCCAAGCGGCTCGCCCGGCCCGGTTCGAGCGTCATGGCGATGATCGGCAGCGGAAGCCAATCCGAGTTCCAGGCCCTCGCGTTCCGGAGCGCCCTGGGGATTTCCACCCTTCGGGTGTGGGACACGGATCCCGCCGCGCTGAAGAAGTTCGTTGCCAACATGGCCCCGCTGGGCTTCGACATCACCGTCGCCACGTCCGCCGCGGATGCGGTGCGGGGAGCCGACGTCATCACCACCTGCACCGCCGACAAGGCCAACGCCACCATCCTCACCGCGGACCTGATCGAACCGGGCGTCCACATCAATGCCATCGGCGGGGACTGCCCCGGCAAAACCGAGCTTGACCCCGGGATCCTCGGACTGGGCGACGTGTTCGTGGAGTACGCCCCGCAAACCCGGATCGAAGGGGAAATCCAGCACATGCCGGCCGACTTTGTCGTCACGGAGTTCTGGCAGGTCCTGACCGGCAACGCCCCCGGCCGCACCAGCGATGCGCAGGTTACCGTTTTCGACTCGGTCGGCTTTGCCATCGAGGACTTCTCCGCCCTGCGGTTCGTGCGTGACGCCGTTGACGGCACCGAATTTTTTGTCGAAATTGACCTCGTCGCCAGCCCGGAGGACCCGAAGGACCTGTTCGGCCTGGTGGGCGCCCTGTCGCCGGTCGGCTAGGAGACCCGCGCCGTCCGATAACACCCCAGTAACGGCCAGGTGATTAGTGTCCACCCATACCACCTGCATCGGGCAGAACCCGGCATCAGGGCGCGACGTCCTGGGGCCGCCGGCCCCGATGCAGTGGTCACGCTCTACTTATCGATTTGGAGGTTTGACGATGGCGGTTCGAGACGAGGGGTGGGACACGATTGCAGCAAACGGATCCGTGAGCTGGTTCATCCATGGATTCCGAGCCACGGAGTCGGTAGTTTTCAGCATCGTGGTGTTTCCCGGCACGGGGGCCGGCGTACCGTTCCCAGTCGGCCATGCGACGCTTACCCAGGGCGAGTCATTTCAACACGTTGACGGCACTAAGGCATACAAGATCTACATAAAGAACAACGCTGCGTTCAACTCCTGCAATGTCCACATCCTCTCGCAGGTTGAGTCCCTCTAAACACGAGCCGACCACGGCGTACGTGTCATCCAGCAGTGTCGATGCGCGACGACAGAGGCGCACAGGAAAGGACAGCAACATGGCAAAAGTTCGAGCTCTGGTCGTTCACGACGAGCTTGGCCGCATCATCTCCATTGCCCGGCCGGCCAAGGACGCGAAAGTCATCATCTCGTCCCCTGAAGGGCATGCTGTGCTCGAGACCGAGGTCGAGGAGGACATGGTCTACGAGCTCGTCGCCGGCGCGCACCGGGTCGATGCGCAGGCGCAGGCAATCGTCGCCAATGCGCCCGAATCCACGTCCGGCTCCCGCGACCCTCAACAGCAATAGGACTTTATCGTTTAGCCGCTGAAGTCCCCGGCGTTCCGCCGGAAGGTGCCGAGGATCCGGATCAGCTGGTCCACGTCCTGGTCCCCGAAACCGGACTGGCCGAACACCTCGGAGTTCAGCACCGCCGTCGCCCGTTTGGCCAGGGCGCGGCCCTCCGGGGTGAGCTCGATCAGGGTGGTGCGGCCGTCCGTGGGGTGCGGCGAGCGGATGACCAGCCCGGCATCCTGGAGCCGGTCGACGGCGTTGGTGACCGAGGTGGGGTGGACCTGCAGCAGCGCGCTGGCCTTGTTCATGGGCAGCGCGCCGCTGCGGGCGAAACTGAGCAGGGCCAGCAGCTCGTACCGGGCAAACGTGAGCCCGAACGGCTTGAGCACGGCTTCGATCCGGCCCAGCAGGATCTGCTGGGTCCGCATGATCGCGGTGATGGCGGCCATCGGGGCGGCGACGTCGGACCAGCCGTGCCGCTCCCAGTTCAGCCGGGCGTCGGCGATCGGATCCCGCGGCAGCGGCGTTCCCATGCTCAGCCCTGGCCCTTGAGCCCGGGGAAATCGGACTCGGAATACTCGACGCCCAGCCCCTCCGGGACCGCCCCGCCGCCGTGGCGCACTTCCTCGCTGTGCCGCAGTTCCACCCGCCGGATCTTGCCGGAGATCGTCTTGGGCAGTTCGGCGAACTCCAGCCGGCGGATCCGCTTGAACGGGGCCAGATGCTCGCGGCAGTACCGCAGGATGTCCTCGGCCAGTTCGGGGCCGGGCTGGTGCCCGGCGGCCAGGACCACGAACGCCTTCGGCACGGACAGCTTGAGCGGGTCGGGGGAAGGGACGACGGCGGCCTCCGCCACCGCCGGGTGCTCGATCAGGACGCTTTCCAGCTCGAACGGGGACAGCCGGTAATCTGAGGATTTGAAGACGTCATCGCCGCGGCCCACGTAGGTGATGATGCCGCGCTCGTCGCGGCTCGCCATGTCGCCCGTGTGGTAGTAGCCGTCACGGAAAGCCTCCGCCGTTTTCTCCGGATCCCCGTAGTACGCCTTCATGAGGCCCACGGGCCGGGGGTCCAGGCGCAGGCAGAGCTCGCCGTCGTCGGACTCCTCACCCGTGGCGGGGTCCACGAGCACGACGTCGTAGCCCGGCAGCGGCTTGCCCATGGCGCCGATCTTGACCGGCTGGCCCGGGGTGTTGGCGATCTGCACGGTCGATTCGGTCTGCCCGAAGCCGTCGCGGATGGTCTGTCCCCAGGCGCGGTGGACCTGGTCGATCACCTCGGCGTTGAGCGGTTCGCCGGCCGAGACCACCTTCGTGGGCGGGTTCTTGAGCAGGGTGAGGTCTGCCTGAATCAGCATCCGCCACACCGTCGGCGGGGCGCAGAAGCTGGTCACGGATTCACGGTCCATCTGCTCCATCAGCGCCTTGGCATCGAAGCGCTCGTAGTTATAGATGAACACACAGGCCTCGGCGATCCAGGGCGTGAACACGTTGGACCAGGCATGCTTGGCCCAGCCCGGAGACGCCACGTTGAGGTGCACATCGCCCGGTTCCATCCCGATCCAGAACATCGTGGACAGGTGCCCCACCGGGTAGGAGGTGTGCGTGTGCTCCACCAGTTTGGCCTTGGAGGTGGTGCCGGAGGTGAAGTAGAGCAGCAGGGTCTCGTCGGCCCGGGTGGGTGCGTCCGGGGTGAAGTCCGGCGCCGCGGCGGCAGACTCCGAGTACTGCAGGGCGGCCGTGCTCCCTTCGGCGGTGCCGTCGCCGCCGGCGCCGCCGATTTCGATGAGGGTGTAGTCGCCCGCGACGCCGGTGAACTTGGCGAGATTGGCGCTTCCGACGGCGGCCCAGTTCGCGCCGCCGCGCTCCACCCGGTCCTTCAGGTCGGCGGGCCCCATCAGGGTGGTGGTGGGAATCATGACGATGCCCAGCTTGATCCCGGCCAGCATGAGCTCCCAGAGCTCCACCTGGTTGCCGAGCATGATGATCATCCGGTCTCCGCGCCGCACGCCCTTCTCCCGCAGCCAGTTGGCCGCCTGGGACGAGCGCCGGGACAGGTCCGCGAAGCTGCGCCGCGTTGCCGAGCCGTCCTGTTCGACGATCACCAGGGCCGGATTCTCCGCCGTGGCCGGGTCCGCGGCGAGCTGGTCGAACCAGTCCAGCGCGAAGTTGAATTCCTCAAAGCGCGGCCACTGGAATTCGCTACGGGCGGCCTCGTAGTCCCCGCGCAGGGCGAGCAGCCGGTCCCTCGCGGCCCGGAATTCCTCAGTCACGGTCATGGTGCACCTTTCGAAGTCCTCTGGCGCAGCCGTTCCGGGCAGTCCGTGGCGTGGCGCCGTTGCCTGGGATCCCGCCGGACCGGCAAGCCGCCCGCCTAGTGATCCCCGTCACTCTGCAATATACTAGGACATCCAAGGGTTTGGAAGAGCGGCGCCGCTCTGCAGGCGGCGCAGGACGAAGGGATACGTGCCCGTGCCGACACAACGAGGTGCCAGCATCATTGAAGGCGAAACCGCGGCGGCGCCGCCGTTTCCCGACGCCGATCTCATGTACATCGTGGACCTGTTGCCGCCGGATGAACGGCTCCGGTACCAGGAGGTCCGGGACTTCCTGCAGTCCCGGGTCCGGGCCGTGTCGATCGATTACTGGAACCGGGAGGAATTCCCGTTCAGCCTGCTCGCGGAGCTGGGAAAATACGGTCTGGGCGGGCTGCAGAAGGACGGCACCTCGACGCTCTTCAAAGGGCTCATGTATGTCGAAGTGGCCCGCGCCGACGTCTCGCTCTCGGCGCTCGTGGGCATCCATAACGAGTTGATCGTCGGCATGATCGATGAGCTCGGCTCCGCGGAGCAGAAGGCCCGCTGGCTCCCCGGGCTCACCGCCTTCACCAAACTCGGTGCCTTCGCCCTGACCGAACCGGACCACGGCTCGGACATCGCCGGGGGACTGGCTACCACCGCGCGGCTGGAGGACGGCGAATGGGTCATCAACGGCGCCAAGCGCTGGATCGGGGCCGGCACCATTGCGGATTTCGCCCTGGTCTGGGCGCGCGACGTCGCGGACCAGCAGATCAAGGGCTTCATCGTGGAGACGGACCGGGCCGGCTACTCGGCGACGAAGATCGCCAACAAGATCGGCCTGCGGATCATGCAGAACGCTGACATCGTGCTGGATGAGGTCCGTATCCCGGCAGCCAACCTGCTGCCCGGGGCCACCGACTTCGCCAAAGCCAACGACCTCCTGCGCGATTCGCGTGCCTGGGTGGGCTGGCAGGGCGCCGGCATCCAGCTCGCCGCCTTCGACGTCGCGCGCGCCTACGCCCTGGAGCGCCGGCAGTTCGGCAAGGAGCTGGCCCGTTTCCAGCTCATCCAGCAGCAGCTCGCCGAGATCCTGGGCAACGCGACCGCCTCACTGGCCCTCATGACGCAGCTGGCCCGGATCCAGGAAGACGGCAAACTTCAGATGGTCCAGGCCGCGATGGCCAAGTCCACCACGACGCGGCTGGCGCGGGCCTCGGTGGCGATGGGCCGGTCCCTCCTGGGCGGCAACGGGATCAGCAGCGACTACGAGATGGGCAAGCTCTTCGGCGATGCCGAAATCCTCTACACCTATGAGGGCAGCTACGAGATCAATTCCCTGATCGTGGCCCGGGCCGTGACCGGCAAGTCGGCTTTCGTTTAAGCGCTGCGGCCGGCCGTCGAGGCCCCATTTCCGGACTGACCGGCCTGGACGGGGTGGCCATAGCGGGACGTGCGGTTGCGGCCGGCGTTCTTGGCCTCGTAGAGCGCCCGGTCCGCACAGTCCAGGAGGCTGCCGGCCGCGGCGTCGCGCTGGTCGCAGACGCCTGCCGAGATCGTCAGGAAACCGACGTCGCCGAACGGTTCGGACGCGATCGCCTCCCGGGCCCGTTCGGCCGCCAACAGGGCTTCCGCGCCGTCGGTTTCCGGCAGCAGCCACACGAACTCCTCGCCGCCGAAACGGGCAACAATGTCCTGACCCCGGGCGACACTCCGGAGCCGCTCCGCGACGTCTGCCAGAACCGCGTCGCCCATCAGGTGGCCGTAGGTGTCGTTGACCCGCTTGAAGTGGTCGATATCCAGGACGACGGCGCTCAGGGTCGTGCCCCGGCTCCCGGCCAGTGCCAGCTGGTCGGCGAGGTGCCGTTCCAGGGCGCGCCGGTTGGGCAGCCCGCTCAGGGCATCGGTGGTGGCCTGCAGTTCCAGGTCGGTCCGGGCCTCCGTGTTGCCAATGGCGATCTCGACGAGCTCGGCGAACTGGGCCAGCCGCTCCATCATGGCTTCCGTGACCCCCGAACGGGACTTCGAGGTCAGGGTCACCACGCCCCACAGGGTTCCCCGGACCCGGACCGGCGCCGCCGCCGCGGACTGGAAGCCGCCGGCGCGCATCTGCTCGGAGGCCGGACCGCCCTCCGGCCCGTAGACCACGAGGGCGGGCTTGCCGGTCACAGCCACCCGGACGGTGGCGGACTCATCGGTCGGGGCGAAGATGTGGCGGCGGCTCAGTGTCGGCGGCAGCGCGGGCGCCATGGCGACGATTTCCGCGGAGGACGCGCCCGTGAAGCGGACCACCGCGGCGGAGTCCACGTTGAAGAGCTCACGGACAATGGCGGCGACGCGCTCGGCGATGTCAGCGGGGGCGGCGTTGCGGGCGACGGCCGTGGCTATTTCGTGGAGGGCCTCCCACACCTGCTGCTGCTGCAGGCGCTCGGTGACGTCAACGGCCACCACCATGCCGGCCGCGGCCTCGTCGGCGGAGTGGACCGGCCCTGCCTTCAGCCGGTAGGTGCGGTGGCCGATCTGCCGGGTCCACGACACTTCCCGGCCGGCGAGGGCCGCACGGTAGCGTGGCTCGAGCTCGCTCGCGAGATCGCCCCGCAGCACCTCCTGGATGCGGCGGCCCTCAAGTTCCTCCGTGCGGTAGCCGAAAGTCTCCAGCTCCTGGCCTTCGGCGATCAGGTACCGCAGGTCGGCGTCGAACAGGAGCACGAACACGCCCGGCACGCTGCGCGCCAGCGCCCGGTACCGGTCCATGTCCCGCTGCCGGCGCCGGTCCGCGAGTACGCGCTCCGTGATGTCCGTGACCACCACAAAGTAGCCCTGCACCGCGCCGTCGCGGACATCGGGAGTGTAAGTCACGTCGGTGAAGCGCGGCTCGCCCGCGGCATCGGCGAGGGTCCGCTCAAAGTGCTGGGCCTCGCCGGCAAGCACCTGCTCGATCTGCGGCCGGGTGGCTTCGAAAGCCGCATCGCCGATCACGTCCCGGACATGCATGCCGTGCAGCTGCCGCGGTTCCAGGCCGAACCACCTGCAATACGCGTCGTTGGCCAGGCGGCTGCGGAGCTCCTTGTCCCAGTAGCCCACCATGGCCGGGATCCCGTTGAGGACGGCCCGCAGTTCCGCCGGGATCTCCGGCAGCGGCAACGGGCCGGCGTCGTCCCTGTTCAGCGGGCTGCGATTTGTCATTGCCCTAGTATCCATGGCCGGGTTGCCTGGAGGAAAACGGCCGTAGCGGCGACCGGGGCCGGCGCCGGCGGGGCTCAGGGCATGAACCGGTACCCGATGCCGGCCTCGGTGAGCAGGTGGCGCGGATTGGCGGTGTCCGGCTCCAGTTTGCGGCGCAGCTGGGCCATGTAGACCCGAAGGTAGTTCGTCTCCTTGGCGTACGCCGGACCCCAGACTTCCGAGAGTAACTGCTGCTGGGTGATGAGCTTTTCCGGGTTCCGGACCAGCATCTCCAGAATGTGCCATTCGGTCGGCGTGAGCCGTACGTCCTGGCCGTCCCGGATGACGCGGTGCTTGCCGAGGTCCACGGTGAAGGCCTTCGTGGTCACTACAGGTGCCTGCTCCTGGTCAACACTGCGGCGCAACAGGGCGCGGATCCTGGCCAGCAGCTCGTCGAGGCCGAACGGCTTCGTGATGTAGTCGTCCGCGCCGGCGTCGAGTGCTTCCACTTTGTCCTCGGAGCCGTGGCGGGCTGAGAGCACCAGGATCGGGACCTGGCTTGAGGCCCGGAGTTCCCGCAGCACCTTGGTGCCGTCGATGTCCGGCAGGCCGAGATCGAGGATGACCAGGGCCAAGGGGTGCTGGGATGCTGTCAGCAGGGCGGAGCGGCCGTCGGCCGCAGTGGTCACCGAGTAGCCATGGGCCTGCAGCGTGATTCGGAGCGCCCTGAGAAGGTGCGGGTCGTCGTCGACCACCAGGACGGCGGTCATCCGGCATCCGGTCCGGGCACGAGCGGCAGTGCATGGCGGCGCCCCAGGGCCGACTGCGGCTCGAGCGGGGCCTGGGCGCGGCGCGCGTCGAACGGCACGCCTGTGGACAGGGGAAGCCGGATGACCATCGTCAAACCGCCCCCCGGCGTCTCTTCCGCAGCCAGCGTTCCGCCCATCGCTTCGGTGAATCCTTTCGCTACGGCCAGTCCGAGCCCGATCCCGGTGGCCTGCGGTGTGTCATCGAGCCGCTGGAACGGGCGGAACATCTCGACGACACTCTCCGCCGGGACGCCCCGGCCATGGTCGATGATCCGCAGCTCGCCCGCAGGGTGCCCGTCGAGGGTCGCCGGGCTGAGGCCCCCGGCCGTGCCCACCAAGACGATATCCGAGTCCGGGGCGTATTTCACGGCGTTTTCCACGATGTTCGCGATGACGCGTTCCAGCATTCCCGGGTCGGCGTCGATCTCCGGCATATTGGCGGGAAGGTCCACCCGCACCCTGCCCGGCGGGACGGCGCCGAGGGCGCCCGGAATCACCTCGAACCAGCGCACGGGCCTGAGGAGGGGATTGACGGCATCCGAGGTGATCCGGGACATGTCCAGCAGGTTACCCACCAGAATGTCCAGCCGGTCTGAGCATTCCTCGATGGTAGCCAGCAACTCCTTCTCCTCTTCGGGTGTGTAGTGGACGTCGTCGTGGCGCAGGCCGCCTACGGCGAGTTTGATCCCGGCCAGCGGGGTGCGCAGATCGTGGGACACGGCGCGCAGGATGGACGTGCGCATGGTGTTGCTCTCGGCCAGGCGCAGCATTTCCCGGCGGCTGACAACCAGCTGCTGGCGTTCAAGCTGGGCCGCCAGGTGGACGCCGAAGGCCCCCAGCAGGCGCCGGTCACTTGCCGGCAGGATCCGGCCGTAGAGGACCAACCGCGTCGTGGCATCGATCTCCTCGACGTTGTCGCCGGTGGCGGCATCGCCCCGCTCGCTACCGGCAACGGCAGGGATCTCGCCGGCTGCGGCGAGTACCCGCCATGGCCGGCCGCCGGCCGCGATCCCGGCGGCGTCCCCGGCATCGGGCTCCCGGCTGAACAACGCGGTGCCCCGGACCTGGAAAACACCCAGCGCCTGCTCCAGCAGCGCCTGAACGGTGTCCTCCGAGCCGGCGGCGCCGCGGGTCAGGTCACCCAGCGTCGTTGCCTCGGCACGGGCCCGTGCGGCTTCCTTGGAACGGCGGGCTGAAAGGTCGACGACGACGGCAACGGTCGCCGAGACGCCCACGAACACCAGCAGGGCCAGGAAGTTCTGCGGATCGCTGATGGTCAGGTTGCCCACCGGCGGGGTGGAAAAGTAGTTCACCAGCAGACTGCTCCACAGCGCGGCCAGAATGGCAGGCCACAACCCGCCGATCAGGGCCACTGCCACCGAACCTGTGAGCTGGACCAGCATGGCAGCGGCCACGTTCCGTTCCGGATTCAGGAGTGCGAGCAGGAGCTGCAGGATCATCGGGAGGAGCACAGCCAGGACGAATCCCACCGTGACCCTCATCCGGCCCAGGTCCCGCTCCCGGGAAGGACGGGTACCGTGGCCGCCAAGCGGGTGGGAGACCATGTGGACGTCAATGTCGCCCGAATCGCGGACCACCCTGGTCCCGACCCCGCCGCCGAGCAGGTTTCCCATCAGCCCGGCGAATTTTCTGCGCCGGGAGATGCCGACGACGATCTGGGTGGCGTTGACGCTGCGGGCGAAGTCCAGGAGCGCGGCTGCCGGATCCTCGCCGGTCACGATGTGGTAGCTGCCGCCCAGGTCTTGGATCAGGTGGCGCTGGGCCTCCAGCGCCTGGGGCGATTCGCTGGCCACACCATCGGCGGCCCGGACGTGGACCGCCAGCAGGTCACCGCCGTTGACGCGGTTGAGGATCCTTGCTCCCCGGCGGATCAGAACCTCCCCTTCGGCGCCGCCGGTCAGCCCGACTACGATGCGCTCGCGGGCCGGCCAGCTTTCCTCGATGCCCTGTTCGGCCCGGTATCTGGCCAGGCCCTCGTCCACCCGGTCGGCCAGCCACAGGAGCGCGAGCTCCCGCAAGGCAGTGAGGTTGCCGAGCCGGAAGTAGTTCGAGAGGGCGGCATCGATCTTTTCGGGAGCGTAGATCTTGCCGTCGCCCAGACGCTGGCGGAGCAGTTCGGGGGAGATGTCGACGAGATGGATCTGGTCCGCCCGGCGGACGACGTCGTCCGGCACCGTCTCCGCCTGGTGGACGTCGGTGATGGCGCTGACGACGTCGCCCAGGGACGCGAGATGCTGGATATTGACGGTGGTCAGGACGTCGATGCCTGCATCAAGAAGCGCATCGACATCCTGCCAGCGTTTGGGATTGCGGCTGCCCGGGATGTTGGTGTGGGCGTATTCGTCCACGATCGCGGTTTTCGGACTCCGGGCCAGGACGGCGTCGAGGTCCATCTCTTCAAACTCTGTCCCGCGGTAGGGCAGGCGCCGGGGCGGGATGACTTCCAGGCCCTCCAGGAGCGCGCGCGTTTCGCTGCGTCCGTGGTCCATGGCGAACGCGACCACAACGTCCTCGCCGCGCTTGCCCAGACGGTGCGCCTCTTCAAGCATCTCGTAGGTCTTGCCGACCCCGGGTGCAGCCCCCAGGAAGATGCGCAGCGTTCCACGTGCCATGGCGTCATTCTTTCACTTGGACGGCGGCGCCAGCGACGCTTTGGCGGCGGCCACATCGAGGTTCAGGGCCGTCACGTTGACAGCTGGCTGGCCGAGGAAGGCCGCGAGGCCGCTGCTGGTGTGCCGGTCCACCAGCGCCGCGACAGTTCCGGTGCTGAGGCCCTGTGCTGCGGCTACCCGCGGAACTTGAAGCCGGGCGTACGCCGGGGAGATGTCCGGATCCAGTCCCGATCCGCTGGCGGTCACGGCGTCGGCGGGGACCTGGGCCTCGCTGACCCGTTCAGCGGCGGCGACGGCGGCCCGGTTGGCGGTGACGGCGTCGAGCAGTTTCGGGTCGTTGGGGCCGAGGTTGCTGGCCGAGGACGATGCCGGGTCCCATTTCACGGCCGAGGGCCGGGCGTGGAACCACCGCGGATCCTGGGTTCCTGCGTCGTTGGCGGCGACCTGAACGATCAGGGCCGAGGCCGCGGGGTTGCCGGCCGGGTCTTTGATGATGGAGCCGTTGGCCTGGTAGGGGGCGATGAGCTGTCCGGCGCCGAAGACAGCCAGGGGGTAGGCCACGCCGAGGACGAGCGTGGCGAAGAGCAGGAACCGGGCGGCGGTGCCTGCTTGGCGGAGGTAGCCGGTGAGTGTGTTCATGGGGGTGTTCCTAGCCGATCCCGGGGATGAGGGCGATCATGAGGTCGATGATTTTGATGCCGATGAACGGGGCGATGAGCCCGCCGAGCCCGTAGATCAGCAGGTTCCGGCCGAGCGCCTGGTTGGCGGAGACGGCGCGGTATTTGACGCCGCGGAGCGCGAGCGGCACCAAGGCGATGATGATCAGGGCGTTGAAGATCACCGCCGAGAGGATGGCCGAGGACGGCGTCGCGAGTCCCATGATGTTCAGGAGCCCGAGCCCGGGGAATGCAGCGGTGAAGAGGGCCGGGACGATCGCGAAGTACTTGGCGACGTCGTTGGCGACCGAGAAGGTGGTCAGTGCACCCCGGGTGATGAGCAACTGTTTGCCGATGCCGACGATGTTGATGAGCTTGGTGGGATCGGAATCGAGATCCACCATGTTGGCAGCGTCCTTGGCGGCCGGGGTTCCCGAGTTCATGGCGACGCCGACGTCCGCCGCGGCCAGGGCCGGGGCGTCGTTGGTGCCGTCGCCGGTCATGGCCACCAGCCGGCCGGCGGCCTGCTCCTTCTTGATGACCGCGAGCTTGTCCTCCGGGGTTGCTTCGGCGAGGAAGTCATCAACGCCGGCCTCGGCGGCGATCGCCTTGGCGGTGATGGGGTTGTCGCCGGTGATCATCACGGTCCGGATGCCCATTTGCCTCAGTTCGGCGAAGCGGGCGTGCATGCCGGGCTTGACGACATCGGCAAGGTGGATGGCGCCCAGGATGTCTGCCTGGCCGTCCTTGCCCACCTGGGCGACCAGCAGGGGCGTGCCGCCCAGGGCGGAGATTTCCTGGACCCGGTGGTCGACCTCCGCCGGGCAATGCCCGCCGTGCTCGGTCACGAAAGCCGTCACCGTGGAGGCGGCGCCTTTGCGGATCTGCAGCCCGTCAAGGTCGAGCCCGCTCATCCGCGTCGTGGCACTGAAGGGGACCACGGCAAAATCGCTGGAGCTGCGCTCAAGGGTGGCCAGATCTGTCCCGGTCACGCCCTTGTCAGCGGCGAGGTCCACGATGGAGCGCCCCTCAGGGGTTTCGTCGGCCAGGCTGCAGACGCGTGCCGCTTCGATGAGCCGGGTCCTGTCCACGTGGTTGGCGGGGAAGAAATTGACCGCGCGGCGGTTGCCGTAGGTGATGGTCCCGGTCTTGTCCAACAGGAGCGTGGTGATGTCGCCGGCGGTCTCCACGGCCCGGCCGGAGGTGGCCAGCACGTTGTGCTGGACCAGGCGGTCCATGCCGGCGATGCCGATGGCCGGGACGAGCGCCCCGATGGTGGTGGGGATCAGGCAGACCAGCAGGGCCACCAACACGATCGGGGACGGGCTGGCGCCGGCCAGGGCAGCAAACGGGGCCAGGGACATGGTGACGGCCAGGAACACGATGGTCAGGGACACCAGCAGCACGTGCAGGGCGATTTCGTTGGGGGTCTTCTGCCGCACGGCACCCTCGACGAGTTTGATCATCCGGTCGATGAAGGTCTGTCCCGGCTCGGCGGTGATGCGGATGACGATCCGGTCCGAGAGGACCCTCGTGCCGCCCGTGACCGAGGAACGGTCGCCGCCGGATTCGCGGATCACCGGGGCCGATTCGCCGGTGATGGTCGATTCGTCGACGCTGGCCAGGCCTTCGATGATTTCGCCGTCCGAGGGGATGACGTCGCCGGCCTCGCAGATCACGACGTCGCCCCGCCGCAGATCCGTGCCGGGAATGTCTTTGGTGCTGCCGTCGGGCTGCCGGAGCCGGGCCTGGACGCCTTTGCGGCTGGCGCGGAGGCTGTCGGCCTGGGCTTTGCCGCGGCCTTCGGCGATGGACTCGGACAGGGTGCCGAAGAGGACGGTGAGCCACAGCCAGGCCGTGACGGCGATGCCGAACACCGAAGGTCGGTATAGCGAGATCGCGGTGCACAGTGCGGCCCCGACCAGCACGGTGAACATGACCGGGGAATGGATCATCTGCCGCGGGGCAAGTTTCCGGACTGCGAGCGGCAGGGCGGCGGCGACGGACGTGATCGTCAGTTTGGCCGGGGCCTTGGTGTGGTGCTTGTGCTCGCCGGGGGTGCCGAGGGGGTTGCCGTCGGCGTAGGTGGCGGCGGCGAAGTCCGGGGCTGATGCCGTGCTAGACCGGGTCATTTCAGGAGTCCTTCTGCGAGGGGGCCCAGGGCAAGGGCCGGGAAGTAGCTCAGGGCGGTCATGATCACCGTCACGCCGAGCAGCAGGCCGCCGAACAGGAGGCCGTGGGTGGGGACCGTGCCGGCCGAGGCGGGAATCTTGCCCTGACGGGCGAGGGAGCCGGCGAGGGCGAGGACCAGAACAATCGGGAGGAATCGGCCCAGCAGCATCGCCAGGCCCATCATGACCGACAGGAACGGGCCCGAAGTGGTGATGCCGCCGAACGCGGAGCCGTTGTTGTTGGCCCCGGAGGTGAAGGCGTAAAGCACTTCGCTGAACTGATGCGGGCCGGTGGCCGGGGCGTTAGCCATGGCGTCCGGCAACAGGACGGTAATGCCGGCCAGGGCCAGGACCAGGGTCGGGGTGACGAGGATGTACATGGCCGCCAGTTTCATTTCCGTCGGACCGATCTTCTTGCCCAAATACTCCGGGGTACGCCCGACCATCAGCCCGGCGATGAAGACGGAGATGATGGACAGGATCAGCAGGCCGTAGAGCCCGGAGCCGGTTCCGCCGGGGGCCACCTCACCGAGCATCATGTTCACCATCGCGACGCCGCCGGCCAGCGGCGGCAGGGAATCGTGGGCGACGTTGACGGCGCCGGTGGAGGTCAGCGTGGTAGACGTGGCGAAGATCGCGCTGGGCACCGGTCCGAAGCGCTGTTCAAAGCCTTCGCCCAGGCCGCCGGCCGCCGCCGTCGCGGTGCCCTGGCCGAAAGCCACGGCCCATCCCATCAGGGAAACCGATGCCAGCCACAGGGTGCCCATCACCGCGGCCACCGTGTAGCCCTGCCTCTGGTCACCCACCATCCGGCCGAAGGCGTACGGCAGGGCCGAGGGGATGAGCAGGAGCAGGAAGACCTCGAAGAAGCTGATGAGGGCGCTGGGGTTCTCGAACGGGTGGGCGGAGTTGGCGTTGAAGTAGCCGCCGCCGTTGGTCCCGAGTTCCTTGATGGCTTCCTGGGACGCGACCGGGCCGCCCGGAATGCTCTGCTGGATCCCGGCGGCCTGATTGACGACGTCGGTGGGCCAGAAGTTCTGTACGATGCCGCCCAGGACCATCACCACCGCCGCGACGAACGCCAGCGGCAGCAGGACCCGGAACGAAGTCCGGGCCAGGTCCACCCAGAAGTTTCCCAGCCGCTGCGTCCTCGTGCGGGCGATGCCGCGGATGAGGGCGACGACGACGACGATACCGACTGCCGCGGAGAGGAAGTTCTGCACCGCCAGCAGGCACATCTGCACGAAGATGCCCACCGTGGCCTCGGGGGCGTATGTCTGCCAGTTCGTGTTGGTCACGAAGGAAATGGCGGTGTTCATGGCGACCCAGGGATCCACGCCGGGCAGCGAACCGCTGCCCGGCAGGACGCCCTGCAGCCGCTGGAGGCCGAACACGGCCAGGATCGAGACGAGCGAGAACGCCAGGACGCTGCGCAAGTAGACGGGCCAGGTCTGCTCGGTGCCGGCGTCGACCCCGGCGAGCCGGTAGAACAGACGCTCGGGCCGGGATGACGTTGTTCCCTCAAAGACCCGGGCCAGATAGATGCCCAAGGGCTTGTGCACGGCTGCCAGCACGATAAGAAGTGCCGCCACCTGGGCAGCGAAGGATGCGGGATCGAAAGTCATAGCCCGATCACCACTTTTCAGGATGGATCAGGACAACCAGCAGGTAGCCGAAGAGGCACAGCCCGGCCAGCAGCAGAACGAGCCACATCACCGCGTCGGCGCTCATTTGCCGCTCTCCGGCCGCTCATCGGCGCTGCCGACCATTCCGGCCAGGGCGTGGCCGGCCCACATAACGAACCCCATGGACACCATGAGGATTCCGAGAACAGCCAGATCGGCCATTTCAGGTTCCTTTCATCCGCGCCCCGTTTGCGGGGCTACTGAAAGTCAACTCCTCGGCAGGGCGGAATATCGGGTTCCTGATGGTTTCCTAACACCCGCGGGCAGGATCTTGACGCCGTCTTAACGTGCCCTCGCGCAACGGTCCGCCGGAGGACTTTCAGCCGACGTGGACCCAGGGCCGCCGGGTGACGTCGGGTTCGGCCTCGCGCAGCACCTCGCGGGTGACGGGGGCGATTTCGCCTTCGCCGAAGGCCAGGAACCGCAGGAGGTTGCTGACCGGGTTGCCCTCCGTCCAGCGGAAGTAGATGTGCGGCATCAGCCCGGTCACGTCGCGGATGTGCAGCAGCACGGAGGCGATCGTATTGGGGACGACGGGTCCGTGGACTTCCAGGATCTGGTACCCGTGCCGGATGACCCCGCGGACCTCGAGTTCGGTCTCGAAGTCGGAGGAGTCGTCCACGACCACTTCCAGGAACAGAGCCCGGTAGTCCACCGGGAGGTGGCTGACCTCGATCGCGGAGGTCAGCTTGTCCCGGTACGCCTCGGCGCTGAGGCGCAGCGGCTCGTGGGCGATGATCGCGATTGGCCCTTCCACCGTGGAGGACACGAATTCCAGTGCCTCCCGATCCATGTGGACATGGGTGGCGTGGAGCTCGAAGGAGCGCCGGATCCGCGAGAGCAGCGAGATCACGATGATCCCCACGATGAAGAACGCCGCGATCCGGATGCCTTCGGGCCGCTCGAAGATGTTGGCCACCGTGGTGTAGATGAACACGACGGCGATGACGCCGAACCCGATGGTTCGTCTGGGCTGTTTCCCGCGCCGGGCGGACAGCGTGACGGCGACCGCGGCGGACGTCATCAGGACCAGGACGCCGGTGGCGTACGCGCCGCCCTGGGCGTCGACGTCGGCGTCAAAAAGCCAGGTGATCAGGAACCCGACCGCCGTGAACACCAGGACCAGCGGCCGCACGGCCCGCGCCCACCCGGGAGCCATGCCGTACCGGGGCAGGTAGCGCGGGACCAGGTTCAGGAGCCCGGCCATCGCGGAGGCCCCGGCGAACCACAAGATGGCAATGGTGCTGATGTCGTAGACCGTCCCGAACCCGGGTCCCAGGTATTCGTGCGCCAGGTAGGCCAGGGCACGCCCGTTCGCCTGGCCGCCCGGCTGGAATTCCTGCTCCGGGATAAGCACCACGGTGGTGAAGCTGGTCGTGATGAGGAAGGCGCTCATAATGATGGCGGCGGTGGTCAGCAGTTGGCGGGCACCAGCAATCCGGCCCACCGGTTTGTCTTCGGTGTCGCCCGGGCGTCCCTTGATCTGTGGCATCACGGCGACGCCGGTCTCGAAGCCGGACAGGCCCAGGGCCAGTTTGGGGAAAACCAGCAGCGCGATGCCCACCACCATCAGCGGGCTCCCGTGCTGGGTGGTGAGGGCCACCCACCAGTTGTCGACCGCCACCGGGTGGACGATGACTTCGAAGATGCTCGTGATCACCACGATCACGTTCAGCCCGAGGTACAGCCCGACCAGGACGACGGCGACGCCGATCGCCTCCTTGAACCCGCGCAGGAACACCGCGCCGAGCAGGGCCAGCAGGAACAGGGTGACCGGCACGTTCTGGCCCTGCAGCCAGCCTGGAACGAGGGGGTTCTGGATGGCGTGCGCGGTCGCGTCGGCGGCGGAGAGCGTCATGGTGATCATGAAGTCCGTCGCCGCGAACCCCAGCAGGACCAGCACCAGGAGCTTGCCGCCCCAGCGCGGCATCAGCCGCTCGAGCATGGCAATTGAGCCTTCACCGCGGTGGCTTTCACCGGCAACCCTTCGGTAGACGGGCAAGGCACCGAACAGGGTCACAATCACCAGCACCACGGTGGCCAACGGCGAAATCACGCCCGCGGCCAGTGCGGCGATCGCCGGCTGATAACCGAGCGTGGAGAAGTAATCGACGCCTGTCAGGCACATGACCTGCCACCAGTGATGCTTCTTCAGATGCGAGTCGCTCACTGCGCCAGGCCCCTGGTGGATGCCCTTGGCGTCCTGCAGGCCGAACAGCAGCCATCGTCTGAAGTTGTCCCCGGCTCCCGGCCGTGCAGCTGAGGGATCCGCAGGCGGCCTGCTCATCGTGGTCATCTTTGCCTCTCCGCGCGATGCCCACCATCGTGTTAATTGCCGACGATAGCACCGGGGCCGGGAGCGGCTCCCGGCCCGGGGGAGATCTTGACGGATCTTTAACACGGTCCAGGCTCCGGCTGGAGGGCCTGTGTCAGTGAGTTGCGGCGGGAACAGGGATTTCGACGTAAAGGATGAATCCGATCGCTGCCGGCATATACCAGTGCCGGCGGCGCCGTGCAGGCCGGTACAGGTGACCGAATGGATCTGTCACGTGGACATGTGCCAACAGGTCCTGGTGGGCGAGCCGGCGGTCGATGTCCGCCATGCCGGACGGGTGCGATGCGCGGCCATCGATGTCAAGGGACCAGGCGCCCCCGGCCGGGGCCGTTCCGCGCTCCAGGGCGAGGGTTTCGAACAGGTCCGAGACCACTTCGTCCCGGGTGACGGGGTAGAAGCGGCGGAGCCGGTACCCTTCCGGGTGCGTGTCTTGCGCGTCCATCCAGGCGTGGCGGAGCCAGTGGAATTCCACCGGGCCGCGGGAGGGCCCGAGGACCAGGTGGCGGTGCGGATCCAAGGCCAGACGATAGGCGCTGCCGCTGCGGTCGATGATGCAGGCAGCTTCTTCGACGTACTCAAAGGCCGTCATCAGAGCCTGTTCCGACTGGTGATACGAAAACTCCCCGCTGTCATCGACGGCGACGAAATCACGGGTGGGACTGGCTCCGGTGGGAAGACCGGACAGGTCCTCCATGCGCCGGGACGTGGTGTTCATGCTGGCTGACTCCTGTTGGGGATCGGGTGACGGCCACGGTGGCTGCAGCGTCCCCATTTCATGACATCACCGGCGGCGCCCCCGGGAGCGGCCCTTAATGCTTTGCATATGCCGGCGGTCCGCAAATTTGCGTCCCCTTAATGCCGGCGGCTCGTCCCGGAGTGCGGCCGGCGCATGGAGCGCCGTGTTAACGAACGGGGTTGAGAGCGTTAAGGAACCATCAGGATTGTTCGCCCGACGGCCGAGGGGCTTGCAGATACTGATACTGTCGCCGACGGAAGCGGCGCGGAGCGTCGTGTGGAAAGGACAAAATGACGACGCTCAGCCGGCCCCCGGCCGACCCCTCTGCGCTGCGTCCCGGCGCCGGAGACAACTTCAGGAACTGGCTGCTGTTCGGCCTCCAGGACACCAAGGGAACCCATCAGGGTCCCGGGGCCGTGAGCGACAGCCACCTGAAGAAGCACACGTGGTGGCAGGTCATGTGCCTGACGGGCGTGGACTACTTCTCAACCCTCGGTTACCAGCCGGCGATCGCCGCACTGGCCGCCGGCGTGATTTCGCCGCTGGCCACCCTGGTCCTGGTGGCCGTGACGTTGCTGGGCGCCCTGCCGGTGTACCGCCGAGTGGCTGGCGAAAGCCCCCGCGGTGAAGGCTCAATTGCCATGCTCGAGCGGCTCCTGCCGCGCTGGGGCGGGAAACTCCTGGTGCTGGTCCTGCTGGGGTTCGCAGCGACGGACTTCATGATCACCATGACGCTGTCCGCTGCCGACGCGACCGCGCACGCCATCGAGAACCCGTTTGCGCCCGCCTGGATGCAGGGCCAGAACGTCCCGGTCACCCTGTTCCTGCTGGCCCTGCTCGCCGCGGTGTTCCTGCGCGGGTTCAAGGAGGCGATCGGCGTCGCCGTCGTCCTCGTCGGGCTTTACCTCGGGCTGAACGTCATCGTCGTCATCACCACGATCTTCCAGGTCATCGTCCACCCGGTGGCGGTCGACAACTGGTGGGTGGCCCTCACCACCCAGCACGGTAATCCGCTGATGGTGGTGGGGATCGCGCTGCTGGTCTTCCCCAAGCTGGCCCTGGGCCTGTCCGGCTTCGAGACCGGCGTCGCCGTGATGCCGCAGATCCGCGGTCACGCCAACGACACCGAGCAGAACCCCGAAGGCCGGATCAAGGGCGCGCGCCGGCTGCTGACGTCGGCGGCCCTCATCATGAGCGCATTCCTGGTCACCACAAGCTTCACCACCGTGGTGCTCATCCCGGAGCAGGAATTCCAGCCCGGCGGCCAGGCGAACGGGCGTGCCCTGGCCTACCTCGCGCACGAATACCTGGGCGCGGGCTTCGGCACCGTCTACGACATCAGCACCATTGCCATCCTGTGGTTCGCCGGGGCGTCCGCGATGGCCGGGCTTCTGAACCTCGTGCCCCGCTACCTGCCCCGCTACGGCATGGCTCCGGAATGGGCGCGGGCCGTGCGGCCGCTGGTCCTGGTGTTCACGCTTGTGGGGTTTGCCATCACGTGGCTGTTCGACGCCGACGTCGACGCCCAGGGCGGCGCGTACGCCACCGGCGTCCTGGTCCTCATGACCTCCGCGGCCGTTGCCGTGACCTTCTCGGCGCGCAGCAAGCGGCAGCGCAAGCGCAGCATCGGATTCGGGATCATCGCCGTCGTGTTCATCTACACCACGGTGGCCAACATCTTCGAGCGGCCCGAAGGCATCCGGATCGCGGCGTTCTTCATCGTGGGGATCATCGTGATCTCGCTGCTCTCGCGGATCCGGCGCTCCTTCGAGCTCCACGCCACCCACGTGCGCATGGACACCCGGGCCCTGGAATTCCTGGCCGCCAACGAAACCGGTCCGATCGCGCTGATCGCCCACGAGCCGCTGCGGTTGAGCGCCGAGGCGTACCGGGACAAGCTGACCTCCGCGATCGAGGTCAGCCACCTCCCGGTGGACTACCGGGCCTTGTTCCTGGAAGTGGTCGTGGACGACTCCTCCGACTTCGAGACCGAACTCGAGGTCCGCGGGGTCATCCGGCACGGGTACCAGATCCTGGAAGTCCACGGACCCGTCGTCCCCAACACGATCGCCTCCGTGCTGCTGCACATCCGCGACGTGACCGGGCTGATGCCGCACATCTACTTCCGCTGGACGGAGGGCAACCCGGTCAGCAACCTCCTGCGGTTCCTGGCCTTCGGCGAAGGCGAAATCGCCCCCGTCACCCGCGAGGTGCTGCGCGAGGCCGAACCCGACGTCACCCGGCGGCCCTGGGTCCACGTCGGCTGACGCTCCCTCACCTGATGGCTCTCTGGCCGGAACGCTTCCGCAGATAATCCATCCCGAGCACGAACGCCCCTCCGGAGGAAACCTTCGGAGGGGCGTTTGTGGTCTTCGGGGAAGCTTCCCGGCCGGAGGCGGGGCTGTCCGGAGTACTTAGAGCGGGCGGATGTTCTCAGCCTGCGGGCCCTTCGGGCCCTGCGTGACGTCGAATTCAACCTTCTGGTTCTCGTCCAGCGAGCGGTAGCCGCTGGTGGCGATTGCCGAGTAGTGGGCGAAAACGTCGGCCGACCCGTCATCCGGGGCAATGAAGCCAAAACCCTTTTCGGCGTTGAACCATTTAACTGTGCCTGTTGCCATGCCTTTATCCTTCTGAAATGCTGATCTCCGGCGGCCAAGAGGCCAACGGCTGCGGAGACATTCGTCCGCTGTCCCCCAACGTACGGGGCGAAAGCCCCCGGTGCAAGAGCCTGAGGGGGCGTTCGCCCCGGACATTTTGCCCGGGTGGCACCTAGTTGGCACTCAGCCGGTGCTCAGCCGGTACCGTCGTAGAGCGCGATCAGGTCCCGGCTGATCTGGTACGGGGACGTTTCGCTCGGGCTGTGGCCTCCCCGGTAGACCGCGATTTTTGCCCCGATTGACTGGGCGAACAGGCGGTGCAGCGCCAGCGGCCACAGATCGTGTTCCCCGACGGCGACGAACTTCGGCAGCGTCGCCGCAGCCAGGGCGGGCCGGAGGTCGGGGGTGCGCTTCATGAGGCCGATGATGTCGACCACCGAGGCCCGGCGGGTGAGCGCGAACCTGCCCTTTACGAACCGCAGCCGCCGGGGCGCCACCCGGGCAACATTGCTGCGGATGCCCCAGATCATCAGCGTGGTGCCGATCCTGCTGTTGACCCAGCCGCTGAACCAGCCGATAAACCGCAGGCCCCGGAAACACTGCCCGGGCTCGGGCGGACAGCTGATCAGGGTCAGGCTCCGGAACTTCTCGGGCCGGCAGCGGAACGCCAGCTGGGCGACGACGGCCGCGAACGAATATCCCACGACGTGCGCCGGACCGTCCCCGGCGTCGAGCATGGCAAGGAGATCGTCCCGAAAGAGCTCGTAGTCATAGTGCTCCCGTGGCGGAACGAGGTTTTCCGGCCCGGCGTCGGCGGACTCATACTGCCCGGCGATGTCGCAGCTGAGCACGTAATAGCCGGCCGCGGCGAGCTCGGGCAGCATGAGGATGAAGTCCTCCTTGGACCCCGTGGCGCCTGGAATGAGCAGGACGCGCGGGTTGCCGGGATCGCCGCTGGCGATGGTCGCCAGGGTGCCGCTGGGCGCCTTGAACTCACCGCGCACCACTCCGTCCGGCAGGGCGGCCCAGTCAAAGTCCGGCAACGCGGCATCCCGGCGGGCGGCATCATCCACCAGTCCCGAACCGAAACCCTCGGGCTCGGGAACCGGGGTTCCCTGCGTGTTGCTGCCGGCAGACACCATGCACTTAACATAGCCCCTCCAACATGGGCCTCCGTCAGCCGGGGCGGCTCCCGGGTCCTGCGGGCGTTGCCGGGGCGTCCGCCAGCCGCACGGTTCCGGCCGATCCGTCCACGGTCACCCTCTGGCCCGACTGCAGGCGTATTGTCGCGTCCGGCACGCCCACCACGGCCGGGATGCCGTATTCGCGGGCCACCACGGCCCCGTGCGAAATGACCCCGCCCATCTCCATCACCAGGGCGCCGGCGGTCATGAACAGCGGCGTCCAGCCGGGGTCAGTGGATGGTGCCACGAGGATTTCCCCGGGTTCCAGGTGGGCGCCCACCGGGTCCAGGATGACCCGGACCGTTCCGGTGGCACTTCCGGCCGACGCCGGTGTCCCGGCAAGGGAGTCCGAGGCGGGGGACTTCGCCATCACCGCCGCCTCCACATCGGTGCCGTCGGACAGCAGGAGCCGGGGGATCCGGCGCCGGCGCAGTTCGACGTCGTAGAGCCGGCGCCGGTCCGCCGCGAGGCCTTTGAGGTCGGCTCCCCGCAGTCCCACCCTGAGCTCGTCGAAGTCCAGGAAGAACACATCGTCCGCCGCCGCGATCACGCCGGACCGGGCCAGCTCCGCACCGACCGTGTTGAGCTGGCGGTGCATCTCCGCGAGGGCGAGGATGATGTAGAACTTCGGCAGTTCGCGCAGCCCGGACAGCTGCCGGGTCCGGCGCAGGCAGAGCTCCACCGCATGGGCCCGGAGCCGGCCCGTGACCCGGGCCCGTTCCACGAGTTCGCGGATCCTTGCCTCGGCGTGTTCCTCCGCGCGGGCGAACTGCCGGTCGGGGGCCTGTTCGGGGTCCTCCACGTGCAGGTAGTTCGAGATCATGCCGAGGATATGGTCCGGTTTCTCCGACCACCGCGGCATGCCGAGGTCGATCTCGGCCACGGCGCGGTGGCCGTAGCGGTCCAGGAACCCGCGCAGGCCGGTCTGCGCCACGGCGGGCAGGGTGCCGGCCGCGTACCGGGCGGCCAGGTTCTCCGGGCCGTGGGCCAGGAACACTTCCCGTGATGCGGAGTTCGCACCGATCGTGACTGCCAGGTGCCAGAGCTCAAGGTCCATGTCGGTGGTGACGTTGTTCGGCAGTCCCCGCAGCACCGCCTCGAGTTCCCGGGGTGCCGCGATGCCGCGCAACAGCCTGCGCGCGGCGGCGAGCATGAGGTAGCCGACGGCCGGGGCGGGCAACGTGGCCACCATCAGCCCGTCCACCACCCGGTTGGGGATGCGTTGGGCGTGATCGAGCCGGGCAAAGGGGCTGGCCGGCTCCGGCAGGACGAGTTCGGCGTCAAGGCACGTCCGGTAGTCGAAGGCACGGCGCAGTTCTGTTGCCGGCCGCACTGCTGCCCGCAACATGGCTGGAACCAGCCGGACTATCAGGGCCAGGGTGTCCGTGCCTTCGGTACTGCGTGCCGGCGTGCTGCCTGGGCCCGGCTTTCGCGCAGCCGGCGTCGACGCGGCGCCGGGGCGCTTCCGCCGCGTCGTCCGTGCCCGCAAGCCGAACCGGGGATCCTCCAGGAGTGTCGGGAAAACGGCGCCTGACCTTCCGTCCGCCAGCGGGAGCATCCGCAACAGATAGCGGCGGCCGTATTTGCTGTGAACGAAGGGCGTCATGTCCACGTACATGCGCAGGCCCGGGTTGACGAACTGCCACAGCCCCTTGCGGTTCCGCATGGAGCCCAGCACCGAGAGTCCCATGGGCGTCAGTGGCCGGGTCAGGCCCTGGAGCAGGGTGCCGCACAGGTACACCCGGGTACCGGCGGCGGGCTGCGATTCCGCGCCCATTGGCGCCGGGGCCGCCGGGTCCGGCAGCGGATACAAGGTGGTGACGGGCCTCGACTGGGTCACCCAGACCGTGCCCGCGGCGTCGATCACCCATTCCACATCCTGCGGCGCTCCGAACAGCCGCTGGATCCTGTCTCCGAGTGCCGTGAGCTCGCGGACCCGGGTCTCGTCGACGCTCGGCGTCCGGCCGGTTCCGCCCGGCGAGCTGAGCAGGATGCGTCCCGTGGCCGTATCCGTGACGAAATGGTCCGGATTCACGCTGCCGGAGACCACTGCCTGGCCCGGCCCCGTGCTCGCGTCGATGACCGTTTCTGTCCGCGTGCCCGTGACGGGGTTCGCGGTGAACAGCACCCCGGCGGAGGCGGCGGCGACGAGGTCCTGGACGACGACGGCGAGTCCGACGTCGCGGTGGCTGATCCCGTTGGTGGAGCGGTAGGCCACGGCCCGTTCTGTCCACAGCGAGGCCCAGCAGCGCCGGACCGCTTCGACCACGGCATCGGCCCCGGAGATATTGAGGAAGGAGTCCTGGAGCCCGGCGAAGCTGGCGAACGGCAGGTCCTCGGCGGTGGCGGAGGACCTGACCGCCACGGCGGCATCGTGGCCGAGCCCGGCATACGCGGCGCGGACGGCGGCATCGACGTCGGCGGGGATCGGGGCGGTCACGATCAGTTCCCTTGCCTGACGCGCCAGTTCGCCCAGATCCGGCGCAGGCTGGCCCGGAGCCGGTCCCGTTGCGCCGTCCAGCCGGGCCGCAAGGTCCGCCAGTTCCACCGGCGCCGCCTTCCGGTAGGCGACGGTGGTGAGGCAGAAGCCGCGCGGGACGGGGAAGCCTGCCTTCGTGAGGATGCCGAGGTTCAGGGCCTTCCCGCCGACGAGCGGCAGGGGAGCGGAACCGAGTTCGCCAAGGTCCACGACGAGATGTTCCGGCGCCCTGCCCTCTGCAGAACCCATTTCGCTGCTCCCACGTCCTGTGCGCGTTTACAAGCCACGGCCGTCCGCCGGCACTGTGTCTCCCGGCACTGTGTCTCAGGCGTTCTCTCCGGTGCGGCCCCTCTGCCGGTGAGGCTGCGGGCCTATTGGCCGGCGTCGGCGCCGCCGGTGTCCTCCCACATCACATCCAGGTTGCGGAAGACCGGCGGACCGTCGCAGAGCGCGGCCATCTTGGCGGCAAACTCCGAGGTCTCGGGCCGGTTCGAGTTCTCCATGGCCGATTCGTAGGAGTCGAATTCAACGATCGTGTAATAGGTGCCGGGCCGGTCGCGGTCGGCGGTGGCCACGATACGGCCGAACGTCGGGGCCGTGGTCCCCTCGGTTCGCGACGGACGGCCGAGCTGTTCGATTTCCTCGATGCGGGATGACTGGAATTCGATGATCTGCACAAACCTGGCCATGACGGCTCCTCGACGGCGGCGGATGCTGATGCGCTTCACGGTAGACCCTCGTCCCGGCGCGTGCAAGGGCGGGAGCAAGCAGCCGCGCCGGGCGCGGCGCCGGGCCCCGCCCCGGCCGTCGCGCCGCCGCCGTCGGACAATCCCTGGGAGTGTCGGTTACTGCGTTCCCCTAGGGAGTCAGGAGCACCTTGATGGCGCGCCGTTCGTCCATGGCACGGTAGGCCTCGGGCGCATCCTCCAGGGGCATCACCGAGTCGAACACGCGGCCCGGATTGATGGTGCCGTCCAGGACGTCGGCCAGCAGCTCCGGGATGTAGGTCCGGGCCGGGGCCATGCCGCCGGCGATCGAAATGTTGGTATCGAACAGGAACCGTAACGGGGCCTCGGCGCCGCCCGTGGGGACGCCGACGAAGCCGAGGGCCCCGCCCGGGCGCACGCTGTGCAGCGCCTGCTCCATGGATTCCTTGGTGCCCACGCACTCCAGCACAGAGTCGGCCAGCACTCCGCCGAGCAGTTCGCGGACCTTCGCGACGCCGTCGTCCCCGCGCTCGGCGACAATGTCCGTGGCACCGAATTCGCGGGCAATCGCCTGGCGGTCGGCGTGGCGCGACATGGCGATGATCCGTTCCGCGCCGAGGCGCTTGGCGGCGAGCACGCCGCAGAGCCCGACGGCGCCGTCCCCGACCACCACCACCGTGCGGCCGGGACCGGCCTTGGCGGCGAGTGCGGCGTGGTGGCCGGTGGCCATGACGTCGGAGAGCGTGAGCAGGCTGGCCCGGAGGGCTTCGTCAGGCTCCGTGACCCCGGGCACCTTGACCAGCGTGGACTCGGCAAGCGGCACACGGACCGCCTGGCCCTGGCCGCCGTCGATCTTCAGGCCGGAGTCATCCTTGCCGCCCCAGCCGGCCAGACGGTCGCAGGCCACCGTGACACCGTTGCGGCACTGCGGGCACTCGCCGCAGCTGACCACGAACGGTGCGATCACGAAGTCGCCCACCGCGAGGTCTTTGACGTCCGCACCGACGCTTTCGACAGTCCCGATGAATTCGTGTCCGATCGCGGAGGGCTTGTGGGTGGGTTTGACCCCGCGGTAGGGCCACAGGTCCGAGCCGCAGACGCAGGCGGCGGTGACTTTCACGACGACGTCGGTGGGCAGCTGGACCGTGGGGTAGTCGCGGTCTTCGACTCGGATGTCGCCGGGACCGTGGATGATGGTGGCGCGCATGGGGGCTCCTCGCATGGTGGTGGGTGGGCTGGGACCGAGTTTAGTCCTCCCGGGCCGCCCGGGTCCCCTCGCCGCCGAGGAGCCGGGCAATCCTGTCCTGCACGCGCAGGGCCGCGGCGGACTCGTGATTGAACAGGACGCGGTAGATCACCGGCGCCACCACGACGTCGATGATCTCCTGTGCCGCCGGCGGGCTTTCGCCGCGAGTGCGGGCAAGGGTGCGGATTTCTTCGACATGGCCCTGCATGGCGGCGAAGTAGTCCCGGGTCACCGCGCCGTCGGCAAGCATGTCCCGCAACACCTGGCGGCCGAGCGCGGAGGAAAACTCCTCCACATACGGCACGAACCAGGCCTCCATGTCCCCCTGGAGCGAGCCGGTGTCCTCGACCTGTTCCGGCAGCACCCGGTTGGAGGCGACGGCGGCGAGGAGCCTTGGCAGGTCTCCCCAGCGCCGGTAGATCGTGGAGGAGTTCACGCCGGCGCGCTCGGCCACCGCCGGCACCGAAAGCGCCGTCCGGTCACCGCCGTTCTCCTGCAGCAGGGAGCGGACGGCCTCATGCACGGCCTGTTGGACGCGGGCGCTGCGGCCGCCGGGCCGTGGTGTTGCTGTAGCCATCATCACACCAGCTTAATGCGAATTTTCTGCTTTAAGTAGTAATCTCTTAATGCACAGATTGTGCTTTTAGTGAGTGGGGAAAAGTAATGCAGTACACCCGCGCAGCGTTCTGGCTGCATGCGGCTCTCCTGACGGTCTTCATCGGGGCGTCGTCAGCCCCGTCGCCGCTGTACGAGTTTTATGCCCGGGAGTGGGGGCTCGGCCCCGCGGCCGTGACGGTCGTGTTCGCCGTCTACGCGGTGGCAGTGCTGGTGACTCTGCTGATTGTGGGATCCCTTGCCGATCATGTGGGCACTCGCCCGGTCCTGCTGGGAGCCGTGGGGCTCCAGGTCGCCGCCATGATGACGTTCGCCTTCGCGCCGGGGCCGGAGGTCCTCATCGCGGCCCGGGCCCTGCAGGGGATCGCGACGGGCGCGGCCATGGGCGCCGCGGGGCAGCGCTGCTTGCTTTCGAAGGCGCGGGCCGGCGCGGCCGCGGGTCTCTGGTGAACAGTGCGGCCTCCCCGGTGGGACTGTCCGTCGGTGCCCTGGGGTCGGCGTCGCTGGTCCGGTTCCTGCCCGAGCCCACCAAGGCCGTGTACTTCGTGGTTGCAGCACTCCTCCTCGGGCTGGGGGCCACCCTCCTGTGGCTGCCCAGTGCCGGCCGCCGGGCGCCTGGTGCCATCCGTTCGCTGGTTCCGGAGGCGAGGATTCCCCGTTCCGCCCGCCGGACCATGGCCGCCACCATGCCGGTCGCTGCGGCCACCTGGGCGCTCGCAGGCTTCTACCTCTCGCTGGGCCCGGTGCTGGCGCACGCCATGACCAGGGACGGCTCGGTCCTGGTGGGAGGCATGGCGCTGGTCGCCCTGTTCGTGCCCGGCGCCCTGGCGATCGTCGTGGTCCGGCGGTGGCGGGACCGGAGCACCCTGCTCACCGGCGTCCTCGCCTTGATTTCGGGGATTCTGCTCACCGTGCTGGCGGTCCAGCTGGGCTCCGCGCCGCTCTACTTCGCCGGCACGGCCGTGGCCGGTGTCGGGTTCGGCAGCGGCTACTTCGGCGCGATGCGCATGACCCTGCCGTTATGCGGCCCGCACGAGCGCATCGGCATGCTCTCCAGCATCTACGTCATCTGCTACCTCGGCTTCAGCGTCCCGGCCGTGGCGGCGGGGCTCCTGGTCCCGGTCGCCGGAATGAAAAACACCACCCTGATCTACGGTTTGGCCCTTGTGCTTGCCGCCGTCCCTGCCCTTGTATTGATCGCCAAGGGTACCGGCGCGAACCGCTTCAACCTGGCCGCTGCATCGTCAGCCGCCTCCTGAAAGGAACTGACATGACCTACACGCTCCCCGCCAACATCGCGGACCGGCCGATCACCATCGTCGGCGGCGGGACCCTGGGGCGGCGGATCGCCCTGATGCTCTCGCTGCAGGGCGCCGAGGTGCGCGTCTTCGACACGAGCCTTGCCGTGGCCCGGTCTGCCGTCGAATACGTGGCAACGCAGCGCCACCGGGCCGTGAATGAGCTCGGAGGCAGCCAGGCCGTCCGGCTCGCCGCGCAGGACAACCTTACGACGGCGCTCCGCGATGCGTGGCTGGTGGTGGAGGCCGTCCCGGAGAAGCTCGGCCTCAAGCAGGCGCTCTTCGCCGACCTTGACCACCTGGCCGCGCCGGACGCCGTGCTGGCCAGCAACTCTTCGTCGTTCGCTGCTTCCGAATTCATCGGGGGAGTGAGTCACCCGGAACGTGTCCTGAACATGCACTTCTACATGCCGCCGGCTGTGCGTTCGGTGGAACTGATGTCCAGCGGCCACACCGACCCGCGGATCATCGACCTGCTCATGGCTGAGCTGCCCAAGTACGCACTGACTCCGCACGTGGTCCGCAAGGAGAGCACCGGCTTCATCTTCAACAGGATCTGGGCGGCGATCAAGCGGGAATCACTGCTGGTCGTTGCCGAGGGAGTGGCCGAGCCGAAGGACGTGGATGCCTTGTTCGCCGACGTCTTCAAATCCGAAATCACGCCGTTCCGGTTCATGGACGAGGTGGGCCTGGACGTGGTCCTGGACATCGAGAACCACTACTGCGAGGTGGCCGGTGTGGAGAACAAGTCGGCCCCCATGCTGCAGGAGTACATCGACAACGGCTGGCTCGGGGTCAAGAGCGGCCGCGGCTTCTACAACGACTACTCCTGACAGCAACGCGGGGTCACCTACGGCCCATGTCGGCCGCGCAAAATCATACGGTCGTTGCAACATTCTGTTTTTGGAGGTTGCTATGCCGAGTGGTTATCCGGCGCCGGATGCGCTGAAGGATGAGTTCTTTTCACTTCTGCGGCAGGGGGTGTCGGTGAAGGAGGCCTCGGCCCGGATTGGGGTGTGGCGCAGTAATACGCAGCGGTGGCTGGGCAAGACTGGCGGCATGCAGATGCGTATGGGTGTTGATGGAGGCGTTGAGGCGGGCCCGGTGCCCGCTGTCCGGCCGGGGTCCAACCGGCTTGATCTGGTGGACCGGGCGGTGATCATGA